>PMGP01000127.1 GCA_003156235.1 Acidobacteriaceae bacterium | reverse complement strand
TTTCACGCAGACACTAAAGCCCTCCTCTTGTTAGGGCATTTTTCGGCACGACTAAAGTCGTGCCCTGACACAATGCTGGATTATGAAAGACGCTCCACTCTGCAAAGCGAACGACGCCGCGCAGCGAAAGGAATGAGCACACAAAATTTATGGAAATTCTTACTTCTATTGCCGAAATGCAAATCGCCGCACGCGAACTCCGCCGCGGCGGCACACTCGCGCTTGTGCCCACCATGGGCGCACTGCACGCCGGCCATCTCTCGCTCATCGCCGCGGCGAAGCGCGACTGCACTCACGTGGCCGCCACCATCTTCGTCAATCCTCTGCAGTTCGGTCCCAACGAAGACTTCAACCGCTATCCACGCACCTTTGAGGCCGATTGCGCCGCGCTCACCGCCGCCGGTGTAGACATTCTCTTTGCGCCCAGCGCCGAAATGATGATTCCCGACGGCGCAACTACTTTCGTTGAAGTCGGCGGCATCAGCGACCGCCTGGACGGAGCACACCGCCCCGGCCACTTTCGCGGAGTGGCGACCATCGTCGCCAAGCTCTTCCACATTATTGAGCCCGACCGCGCCTACTTCGGCCAGAAGGATGCCGCGCAGTTGGCCGTCCTCCGCGCCATGGTGCACGACCTGAATTTTTTCGTGGAGATTGTCGCCTGTCCCATCGTGCGCGAGCCCGACGGGTTGGCCCTCAGTTCGCGTAACCGCTATCTGACGACAGAGCAGCGCATCCGCGCCACCATCCTGCACCGCTCGCTCGACGCAGCCGCTGATCTTCATGCACACGGCGAACGCAACTCCCAGGTACTCACTGCAACCATGCAGCAGATGCTTGCATCCGAACCCACGGTCATCGTTGAATACGCCGCCGTGGTTGATCCCGACACTTTGTTGCCGCTGGCGGACACTACCGGCAGCGCTCTCCTCGCCGTCGCCGCCCGTCTGGGTGAAACGCGCCTGATTGACAACCATCTCTTAGGAAATTTCGAATGAAGAGTTGTTCCATTGATGAGATTCCCTCAGGGGCTAAAGCCCCCGATTTTATTGGGCATTTTGCGGTACGACTAAAGTCGTGCCCTGACGCTTCTTGCACCACAATTTGCATTTTTCCGGAAGCTGTGAAGTCGTGCCCTGACACTTCTTGCTACTCCGGTGGCATTTTTCCGCAAACTGTAAAGCCAGGCCCTTTCAAAATACAGACGGATTCAGCGATTTCCGATTCAGGAATTATCCAGGAGAAACTATGAGTAGTCCGAATCCCTTCAAAGTCACGCTCGGAGTTACCGGCGGCATTGCAGCATACAAATCCGCCGAACTGGTTCGCGCCTTGCAGCAGCACACGCTCGACGTGCATGTGGTCATGACGCGCGCCGCCGAGGAGTTTGTCCGCCCGCTCACCTTCGCCGCGCTCACCGGCCACAAGGTCATCACTTCAATGTGGCAGACGGATGCGTACGAAGGCGGCTCCATCGAGCACATCTCCGCAGCCGAATCCACCAACTTGCTCCTGGTCGCTCCGGCCACCGCGCACACGCTGGCCAAATTCGCGCACGGGTTGGCAGACGATTTTCTCTCCACCCTCTACCTCGCCACCACCGCGCCCGTCATTGTTGCTCCAGCGATGAATGTGAATATGTGGAACCACGCTGCCACGCAAGCCAACCTCGCCACGCTGCGCCAGAGAGGCGTAGAAATCATCGCGCCGGGCAGCGGCTACCTGGCCTGCGGCATGACCGGCAGCGGCCGCCTCGCCGAGATCGATGAGATCGTGCATGCCGTCCTCGCCCGCATTCAGCGCCTCGATGAAAACGATCTCGCCGGCGAAACGGTGTTGGTCACGGCCGGCGGCACTCGCGAGCCTATCGATCCCGTGCGCTTTATAGGCAACCGCTCAAGCGGCCGCATGGGCTACGCACTGGCCGAAGCCGCCATTGCGCGCGGCGCAACGGTCATTCTCATCAGCGCGCCCACCGCGCTCGCCGCCCCCGCAGGCTGCGAACGCATCGACGTCACTACCGCCAGCCAGATGCACGCCGCCATACTGGCCCATCTTCCACAAGCTACTCTGGTGATTAAAGCCGCTGCCGTGTCCGACTTCCGCCTCGCTGCCGCCGCCACGCAAAAGCTAAAGCGCGCTGGCCCGCTCACGCTCTCGCTTGAGCCTACGGAAGACATTGCGCAGAGCGTCGCCGCCCACCGCAACCCCGGCACATTGCTCATCGTCTTTGCCGCCGAGACCGTCAGCGGCACACAAGAGCTCATCCGCAACGCTCGCGAAAAGCTGGAGCACAAAGGCGCGGACGCCATCGTCGCCAACGATGTTTCCCAACCCGGCTTGGGCTTCGACTCGGAACGCAATGCCGCTATCTTCATCACTGCGGCACACGAAGTCGTCTTTCCGGCACAATCAAAGTCCGACCTCGCGCATCGCATCCTGGATGAGGTCACGAAGATCCGTGCGGCTGCGCCTCTCCGCACTTTCTGAGCTTTTCTCAATGTTCCAGATGGACGAAATCCCTTGGTTTCATCAGTTGTTCCAGGTAGCGGGATTTCATTTGCTTGCTGGCCATGATCTGCTTGACGGGCGGCAGCTTGAGAATTACGCCGAGGATCGCGGCCATGGCGCGATGATTCCATTGCGCCTGATTGTCGAAGATGAGGTTCTGCAACTGGCCGCGCTCGATGGCCATGAGCACGGCGCGATGGGCGGTGGTGACCGGAGTAAGCACACGCTGCTCTCGGGCGCGGAGCTTGATTGATGCGCTGGGACAGGCGCGGACGCAGACGCCGCAACCCAGGCAGAGAGATTCGTCGAGGCGCGCCTTTTTGCGCTTGGGCTTGTGCGGGTCGCCGGCTGCGACGAGCGCCATGGCTTCGACCGGGCAGACTTCCGCGCATTTTCCACAGCCGTTGCATGAGGCGGCGTTGAGCGCGGGGATGAAGTTGGTAGTCGCGATGGGGTTGAGGACGGCGAAGCGCTTGGCGGCGAGCATGGCCTCGCAGCAGCATCCGCAGCAGTTGCAGATGAAGGCCACCTGATTTTGAACGTTCTCGCCGCACTGGACGAGATTGTGACTGACGGCCTTGTCGAGCAAATCCAATCCTTCGCTGACATCGACCTGGCGCGCGATGCCGTGCTTGATGAGCGACTGAGCGGTGCCGCTGAAGGTCATGCAGATGTTCATGGGCGCTTTGCAGGCTTTGCCGAGGTGCTGCATTTTGTGGCGGCAGTAGCAGGCGCCGATGCCCATGTGCGAAGCGGTGCGGATGACTTCGCTGGCCCGTTCGTAGTCCAGGACGGAGAGCGTGCTGTCACCTGCCAGGGCGTTCTCGTTGACAAAGACGCGGCCGAGCTGGGTTTCGCCGCCGGTGAATAAGTTACGAACGAAATCTTCCTCTACGTTTAAATATTGGTAGAAGAGCTCGGCGAGCAGCTTTTGGTCGTATGTGTTGCCGATGCGCATCATGGAGAATTCAAAGAAGCCGGCCATGGGCGGAGGCAGGACAAAGATGTGCTCGTCGTGAATTTCCATGTCCAGCAACATGCCTCGGGAGGCCAGGGTCTCAAGGATGTTTTGGGATTCGGCGGCGGGCTTCTTCCAGATTTTGGCGGCGGCGGCGACGTTGAAAGGCTTGATGGGAAGCAGCGCCACCAGGGCCGCCTCATCGCGGGTGAAGAGGACCTCCAGGATGCGGAAGAGAAGCTCCGTGGGCGGCGCGCCCTGCGGAAAAAGGTTGAGCCGGTTGGAGAGCGATTGGTAGCCGTTCCTGAGAGTCGCGTGGGACATGGGAGGCCTCTGCGATGGAAGGATGATGACACTCATTCTATGCGACGGGGCTAAAGAATGCCGCCGGTTATTGTTTATGAATTATGAGTCGTCCCTCTCCTGCTCCCATGAATCGACTTTATCGCGGTCGATGCGGTCCTCGCGATTCTCTTGCTCTTCCTGCTCGCGGCGCTTCTCGCGTTCTTCTCGCTCCTCGCGGCCATCGCTCATAGCTCGCTCCTCTTTTCAGTCATCAGCGGGAAACGGTCGCGGATGTAGGTGAGCGCCTCGGCGGTCGTCGTGATGGCGCCGTCTAACTGCGCGTCCTCGACGGCGCGGAGCATCTCCTTGAATGCGGCGCCGGGCTTGTATCCGGCGGCGATCAACTCGCGGCCGGTGAGGAGCGGAGTGGGGCGGACGGCTTCCTCGGGCATGGATGCATAGCGCGCGCGAACATAGTTCCAGTGGTCGAGGTTGCCGCTGCCGGCCAGGCAGTCCATGCGGTGCAGGGCGAGGTGCTGGGGGAAGTTATCCAGACGGAAAAAGCGCTTGAGGGTGGAGGCCTTCATGTGCTGGGCGTCGGCAAAGCGCATGTGGTTTTCGACGAGCGAGAGCGTCTGGCGGGTTTCGTCGTTGGAGAAGCGAAAGCGTCGGCAGATGTCCGCGGCGATGGTTACGCCGACATTGACGTGGCCGTTGAAGCGGATGCGGTCGGCGCGCATGAAGGTGGGCGGCTTGCCGACATCGTGGAGTAGAGCACCCCAGGCAAGGGTGCGCGGGCAGCCTGCGTCGAGTTGCGCGAGCAGCAGCAGGGTGTGCGTCCAGACGTCGCCCTCGGGATGAAATTGCGGAGGCTGCTCGACGCCCTTCATACGGGCAATTTCAGGGAGGACTTCGGCGAGGAGGCCGGTTTCATCGAGCAGTTCAAAGGCGCAGCGGGCATGGCCTTCTGTGAGCATCTTGGTCAGCTCGTCGCGGACGCGCTCGCGGCTGACGAGATTTATTTTCGGAGCGAGACGGCACATGGCGGCGGCCGTTGCGGGATCGATTTGAAAGCCTAAGCGCGCAGCGAAGCGCACTGCGCGCAATATGCGCAGGTGGTCTTCTTCAAAGCGCTCGCCTGGCTGGCCGATGGCGCGGATGATGCCGGCGTCGAGGTCGTCGAGGCCGTGGACGTGGTCGATCACGGCGGCGCGGAGATCAGAGCCAGAAAAAATTACTTCAGGGGATAAATGGATAGGTTGAAACCCATCCCTACCAGCCCCTGCTTTAATTGCTCCTTTAATGTACGGGCTAAAGCCCGTACCCTTCATTGGGTCAAGGAGCAGGCCGTTGATGGTGAAATCGCGGCGGCGGACATCCTCTTCGGCGCTGGTGGTGTAGCGGACCACGTCGGGATGGCGGCCATCGGA
>PMGP01000390.1 GCA_003156235.1 Acidobacteriaceae bacterium | reverse complement strand
TTAAGAATCGGCGAAAACTGTTCGAACAACCGGGGCCACCGCAATCGAACTCGGCATTATGATAGGAGCGCAACTTGTGAGTAATTGAAAGGAGGACAGCCCGCTTACTCCTGATCGAGAACCTGGCCAAGTTTTATCCGGAAGCCAAGTTGCAGCGGCGCAGTGCATTCTATCGCAACGTGTGGCCAAAGATTCCAAGCAAAAAAGGCATCCGAAGATGCCTCGATTCCGTGAAAAATTGATTCTATGGTGCCGGGANNGCGGTCGGCGGATTTTGAGTCCCGCCATCGGTTATCCCTGTTGTGGTATCAACGACTTGCGAGTTGCTTCCAGCACGGTTTTGTGCCTTATGGGCATACATTGGGCATGCCTGCCGAGGTGCCAGTTTTCCGGTTGGAATCCGTTTTTTTAACCGTCCGGCGTGCGGTGATCGCAGCTACGCTGCGTCCACCGGTTGCCGTACGGGATTCCCGCCGGTGTCACCACGCAGACCCACATCTGCCCTCAGCACGGTCATTGGCCAGAGCCCGGTGCCAGCCGCTGTTGGTTGAACGACCCCGGCCAAAAATGGATGAGACTTGCGGTGGCGGCACGCAGTCTTGCCTCGGGGGGAAGGTCGGCCAGTTCGGTCGGCATCTGAGGTGTACCAGCATAACCCTCGCTGACTTGAACGAGGGCTGGGTACGCTTACCTGAGTCCGAGGAGCATCCTCGACCTCAGCACACCGTCCCAACGGTGAGTGTTGCGGCCAGAGGCAGGGTTAAGTTCCGGGCGCGCCGGTGTCAGAGCGGATGAAGGCCGGTCTTGAACTTGCCAGGTCGCCGGGGCGGGTTGGTGGACGGCCTCGTGCCTCTGTGGCCAGGGAGCAGGTGGTGCGGCTCCACCAGGCCGGAATGAGCCTCGACACGGTAAGGAGCTTGGTGAGGGCAAGAGCACGGTTCACCGCCTCCTCCAAGCCGCAACGTGAAGGCTCAAAAAAGGGATGAAGACGGGAATCTGCTGGTCGGTCAACACTGCCCCGGCAATTAAAGCGACCACCGGCAGACCGCCAGTGACAGAACAAGCTCACTACAAAAAGCTGCCCTGGCAAGCGAGAGCAGAGCAATGCCCTCCGTTAAATTGGATTCACGAAGCCCCTTCATTTCATAAGCAGTCCAATTCTTCATCATCTCCTTCAAGGTCAAAGCTAGTGGTAATTATTTCTTTGTATTCGTCGAGGAATTCAAGCTGTATCTCATCGGGCTTCACGGGAACGTGGTTCCACTGGTTCGCGACGATGTACCAAACCTTCTTCTCCTTGAGCTTGGCTATCTCCGACAGCAAATCGTCCGCATTGCGGACGAGCAGCATTGTGCGGACATAATACTTTGCCTTGCTAGCCGACTGGGAGTACCGGGTTATGTCCCAGACCTGCTCACGGGAGTAGAGGGACAGAAGCTCGGTGAAGTCCATGGAGAAATAGGACAGTTGGTTCTTCGGGATACTCTCGGGTTTAGTATTAGGGTTCATCTTCAGCATTTCATCAAACCTTTTAGCGAACTCCCCCGCGTCAGCGGGAATGTTCTCATCCATGCCTGTATTTGCCGCTGTAAGGGAATTGGAATTGTTTAGCTGGAATTGATTAGTGTATGATCCCGTTTCCGTTTCCGTTTCCGTTGCCGTTGGCGATGGCAGCGAAGCTGCATCTGCATCTGCATCTGAACTTGAACCTGAACCTGAACCTGAACCAATTCCTACACCTACATCTTCACCTGCACCTACACCTACACTAAGGAGCGATCCGGTCGCGACTACCCCGCGATAGAGTTGCGCCACAATTTCGATGGACTCGCCAAGGAACTCCGCAAGCTCCTTGGTCGGTACAATGCTCCGATGAACCTTGTACTTGCTACGTTCGCTCGGCCTGGGCAACCGTTTCTCCATGCCGACGAAGAAGCACCAAGTACGTTCCTTCTGGGTCTGGTCGTACCGCGCCTTGAAGCGGAAAACCACCTTGGCCGCTTCGAGGGCGTCGAAGAGTTCCTCGACCCGCTTCGGCGTCCACCCTGGCCGGAGAAGTGCATAGCACTCCTTCCAAATGATAGCCGGGCTGAATTCGCAGCAGCCGTTGGCTTCGGCCAGCGGCAAGACCCACATGTATTCGGGGCGAAGCTCCTCCGGTACCTGTTGCAGCTTCTCGCTCGTCCAGATGTTCTCTCCTTCAATGAGACGCTTGGGCATGGTCTGCCTCCATTTCCAAAATGGTGAGTACGGCGGATATTTGGAAGGCGTAACGACGAGTGCCGCGTACGTCGTGCCTCTGGCAATGAGGGCGGCTCCCGCCCCTGCATTGCGTAAGTCTGTCCTTGGTCACCATCACTCCTCCTCCAGTTCAATCGGTGGCATCTCCGGGTATTCCCGAATTGCCTGCCGGATCGAGATCGCTTCCCTGGCCACCATCTGTGCCCCATACCGGCTGATGTGGTAGATGGTCGCGTCTCCCTCCAAAGTGGCCGCGTACCAGCGCACGCGCTTACCGTCACGCACCTCTTCGATCTCATACGTCAGGGATGAGTTTGGCAGCATGTGGACTTGCTCCTGCCGACCGTCCAGCAGTCTCACACAGCGCCGGTGAAATGGATTGAAAATCCGCTCAAACCCGTATTCCGGGGAACGCCCCCCGAGGACGGCAACGTAGGGAGAGCCGCGATGGCTGATTCGCAATTCGATGTGCTTCTCTTGGCTACCCATGGTTGGCCTCCGGTTCAGATGCGGTGCGGCCCAGGCCACGCATTTTTGCGACCAAATAGACCGTCTGCTCCGAGACCCCGTACTCCTCAGCGATAAGGGCGTAGGTCTTGGCCGATGCTGCGATCTCCACAGCGATGCCATCGTGGTACCGCTGCCGCATTTCGCGGATTGCGGATTGTAATTTCTGCTTCTTCTCAGTAGTCATAGTTTCTCCAATGGGGTGCTGCGTACCAGCACCTCCTACTTATGACCTGCGTAGTCAAAACTTTTTTTGCCGAATGGCCTGTGCTGTGGCACGGTCAGCGTAGCGCCCCCATCTCCTTGAGAGCACGAATTAACATCAACCGCTGATGAGTCCTCATCACGGCTATTTCTCCTCATGTCGGTGGGCACGCACACGTCGCCTGCCGCGTCTTAAGGACACACGTGTGGTGGCGGCCTTAGGAGACACGGATAGTCGGCGGTGTTATGCACACCGAAAAACAGTTTGGGATTGCTTGCAGGGAGAACCGCGCCGGGTACTTTTTGCGTGCCCGTGACAGGGTTATAAAGAGCGTACTAGCCTCGGTTACATTTCGCCTTC
>PMGP01000297.1 GCA_003156235.1 Acidobacteriaceae bacterium | reverse complement strand
CTAAAGCCCGTGTTGATTTTGCGGCATTTGCGGCAGTCAGGGTTAAAACCCTGACCTACCAGTCGTGCCCTTTCAAAACATCGACCTAATCAGAGGTTCCTTAGGCGTATCCCAGGTTTCGCTATTGAAACATGGGATACGCCATCACTCCGGTCAGGCTCTTTCTATTCCCTATTCCCTGCCTTTCGTCACCCCTCTATCCCGTCCTCCCTTTTCTTCTCCCGAATAGCCGGTGCCCAGGGTTTCTTGCATTTGGGGGCCCGGAAGACCACCAACCACATTCCGAGCATGCCCGGCTGGCCCCATCCTCGCCACGTCTATGTTTTGCGGCTAGGGTGGGATTCCCCGAACCCGCGTAGAATGAAAGCTACCGGCGCCGCACAGATTGCGGCCTCCGAGCACGATGATCCTCATCGACCTAGACCTGGACCCCGACCCAGCGCCGACGACAACTTCGACGAAGCGGACGGTCGCTCCCAATAAAAATCTTCGCCTGCCCACCGCCCGCACCCTGGCCCGCTTTCTCACCCAGGCGCAATCCGCCGTTCGCCTTAAGGGCCAGGTCACCGTGCTGCTCACCACCGACGCGGCGATTCGCAAGCTCAACCGCCAGTTTCGCGGCAAGAACAAAGCCACCGACGTTCTCTCGTTTCCGGCTGAAGGCTCTTTCCCCGCCGCAGGCATCGGCGCAGAGGAGATCGCCGGTGACCTGGCCATCAGCGCGTCCACCGCGCTTAAGCAAGCCGTCGAGCAAGTACACTCGCTTTCAACAGAGATCAAAATCCTCATCCTCCACGGCCTCCTCCATCTCGCCGGCCACGACCACGAATCCGACACCGGCCAAATGGCCCGCCGCGAAGTGCTGCTTCGCGCCAAGCTGGGTCTGCCACAAGGGTTGATTGAGCGGGCGGAGGCGCCTTCGCGTGGAAAGCATATTTCCGGGGCTAAAGCCCTCGTGGATGGTAAGCCATCAATCAGGGGCCTGAAGGCCCCTGCTCCCTCCGAAAAAAACGTTGACATAATGCGGGGACTCAAGCTATGACCCCGCTCTTCATCCTCCNNTACATCAGCCGCGTCTACTCCGAGTTCGGCAAGATCCTCACCCGCGAAATCGAAGAGAATCTCGACGCCTGGGAGGAGTTGGTCGAGCCGCAACTTGGCCTCACCCGCGAGCACGCGTCGATCTGCGCGGCGGTCTTGCAGCAGCTCGCCCTGGGCCTGATCGCGCTGGGCTTCGGCGCCGTCCTCTTCGATCGTGCCCCGCTTCTCGCCCGTCCCACGCCTGCAGAAATTATCCAGGCCGTTCTTGCCCTGGTGCTGGTGGTGGTCTTCTGCAACCAGCTTTTGCCCACGCTGCTTTTCAACCGCACTCGCGGTCGCTGGGCTCGGCGTCTCGTCTGGGCCATTCGATTTCTGCTCTGGCTGATGACGCCCATCACCGTCTTCGTCCGCTTCTTCTTTTCAGTGGCCTCGCTGGCCGAGGAGCCATCTACTCCGGAAGAAGAGACCGCCGACGATGTGGAGGCTCTGCTCGAAGCCGGCGAAGAGGAGGGCATCCTCGAAGAGAGCGACCGCGAGCTGATCCGCTCCGCCGTCGAATTCGGCGACAAGCTGGTTCGCGAGGTGATGACCCCGCGCCCGGCAATTTTCGCCGTGCCTGAGAACATCACCCTTGAAGCGTTTCTCGTTTTGTTGCGCGAGCACAACTTCTCTCGCGTCCCGGTTTATTCCGGCTCCATTGACAACATTACCGGCATCGCCTTTGCGCATGACCTGCTGCAGATTACAGACGAAGAAGCTCGCACCCGCACCGTGGCCAGCATCCAACACCCGGCGGTCTTCGTCCCAGAGACCAAGCGAGTTTACGAACTGTTGCGCGAGATGCAACGTGAGAAGCAGCACATGCGCGTCGTGATTGATGAGTATGGAGGCGTCTCCGGCCTGGTCACCATCGAAGACTTGCTCGAAGAGATCGTCGGCGAAATCCACGACGAGCACGAGGATGATGCGGAGCCGCAGCGCGAGCCCGGCGGCGTCTGGCTGGTTCCGGGCAACTTTCCTGTCGATCAGTTGCCTGATCTCTTCGGTGAGCAGGCCGGCCTGAGCGATCTCGGCGAAGCCTACGACGCGACAACGCTCGGCGGCCTGGTCAGCGAGATAGAAGGCCGCATCCCGCTCGCCGGCGAAGTTGTCTTGCTGGAATCCGCCGGCCTGCGCATGGAGGTCGTCGCCTCCACTGATCGCCGCGTCGAACGCCTGCGCGTCTTTCCGCCCGCCGCAGCTGCTTCTGAGTCCGCCTGAATTTTCCAGAATTCATCAATAATTCTGTCGGTATGGGGCTATAATCCCTTAAGTCTCATTCCATAGGAGAAAGCCTTCATGAAAAATTTCGCCGCCCTGCTTGCAGCCGTTGCGTTCATTACCCCGGTCGTAGCGCAAAATGATGTTGTAAAAGAATTGCAGAAAAAGCAAAAGATTGCTACGGTGGCTCCGGCCGTCAAGCCGATTCTGCTGCATACCGGAAAGCCAATCACGCAAAATGACAAGCAGCAGCTTCTGGCCTCCGTGGTGAAGGCGTATGCGGCAAAGGCGCAGGGAGGCAAGAGCAAGAGGAATGCCAAGGGCGCCGCTTCGTCCGCGACAACATCCGTCCTGCTTACTCCGAAGAAGATGTCCAAAGCCGACTTCGTGTATACGTTTGCGGATAACGTAGCTTACTTGGGTTATTCGGATGTCGGAGAAGTATTTCAGATGGGCGCATCATCCGGCGGCACGCTGAGCGACCTGAGCTTCGTTCTTCTGGTGAATCCAAATACTGCGTACACATTGACATTTACTGTGGCTGGCAATGGTGCAGGAACAGGGAACGGGACGTTCAAGATCGTCGATGGCCATTACCCTGAACAAACCGTTACGGGAGTCAAGAACGAGAGCACAGAGTTCGCCTACGCCTTTATTTCCGATAGTTCTGGAACCGCTATCGTCTCGGTGACCAGCAGCCAGCCTTGGAGTTTTACAAGCTGCGAGATCGTTGCGAATCCGATCAAATGATTCTCGCCAAGAGTCGATCCTTTCTTTTAGTGCAGATAAGACCAACTCTTCATCCGCAAATCCGCGATAATAGAAGGTCAGGAGCACTTCCCCTTTGAAATCCGGATTTGTCGCCATTCTCGGCCGGCCCAACGTCGGCAAAAGCACGCTGCTCAATGCTCTCACCGGCGAAAAGGTGGCCATTGTCTCCGCCAAGCCGCAAACCACGCGCAACCGCATCGCCGGGGTGGTCGAGGTTCCGGCGCTGAAGGGCGTACATCCGGCGGCGCAGATCGTCTTCGTCGATACTCCCGGCGTCCATAAGCCCGGCTCGCATCTCGACCGCCGTATGTTGCAGGAGGTTTACGAGGCCCTCGAAACGCGCGACGTAGTTCTGGTTCTGATGGACGCTACACGCAGAGTGCAACTGGAAGCGACGGCGGAGCCTGCCGACGAGCCGGTTTCCGGAGATATTCCCGAAGAGCTGACCGCAGGGGCTAAAGCCCAGGATTCTCTTGATGTCTCTGCGGCACGACTAAAGTCATGCCCTGACGCTTCGTGCGACTCAGGAAGAGTTTTTCCGCATTCTGTAAAGTCATGCCCTGACACTCAGCAGCGCCTCTCCGCATCCAGTCAAGGAAACAACTCCCCCAAGCACGAGCGCACTAACTGGGCCAGCGAGGACGAATTTCTCTTTGGCCTCATCCGCAAGCTCGACTGCCCGGTCTTCCTTGTGCTCACCAAGATCGACCTGGTCGCCAAGGACAAGCTTTTGCCGCTGATCGACTCGCTCACCCGCCACTTCGGATTCGCGCAGGTGATTCCGGTCAGCGCACGTAAGCGCGACGGGCTTGATCTGTTGGTCCGCAAGATCGTCGAGGCGCTGCCCACCGGAGAGCGCTACTACCCCAAAGAACAGTACACCGACCAGCCGCAGCGCTTCATGGTCGCCGAGCTGATTCGCGAGAGCATTCTGGTCGAGACTGGCGAAGAGGTTCCCTACGCCTCGGCTGTTGTCATTGAACGCTTCGAGGAGGCCGAGCCGCCCGCTCCAGCACGGAAGAAGGGCCAAGCTCCGGCACGCCTTCCGCTGACGCGCATCGCGGCGGCAATTTATTGTGAGCGCGAAGGGCAAAAAGCAATTCTGATTGGCAAAGGCGGATCCAAGTTGAAAGAGATCGGCACCGGCGCCCGCCGCCAGATCGAGTCGCTGCTCGGCACGCGCGTTTATCTGGAGCTGCACGTTATTGTCGAGCCCGGCTGGCGCGAGTCGCGTAGCTTTGTCGAGTCGCTGGACTGGCGGAATCAATTGGAACGGCTGGCCGGAGAGCAGATCACGGAAAAGCCGTTGGACGAAGACGAAATCGGAAGATAGAGTTGCGCAGGACCTACGCTCCCTTTACCGCTCCCCGCCCATTGCCTTTTACCCAGTACATGCGAATGTCGGCTGCGCCGATGACGGCGTGGACGGTCAAGCCGTCGTTGGGCGCGGCGGCCACGCCCACGCTCGCTTTGACCCGCAACTTCAATCCATTCTTCATCTGGAATTCGGTCACCATCAGCGCGCTGAGCAGCGCGGTGGCTTGCGTCAGCGCGGCTGCGGCGCCGGTCTCCGGCATCAGAATCACGAACTCGTCGCCGCCATAGCGGAAGCACCAATCGTGCTTGCCGCTCAACTCCTGTAGCCGCTCGCCAACACGCGCCAGCAGCTCGCTGCCCACCAGGTGGCCATGCTCGTCGTTCACCAGCTTGAAATGGTCCAGGTCGAGGAAAGCCAGGCTTACCGGCAGTTCCAGCCGGCCGCATCGCTCCATCTCCCGGCCCAGCACCTCGTAAAGATGGCGGACATTGTAAAGTTTGGTGCAGTCGTCGGTGATAGTCAACTGCTGGATGCGTGCCACGTCGCGCGCATTCTCGATGGCGATGGCCGCGTGGTCAGCCAGAATGTGCAGAAAGGCGATGGTATAGTCGGTGAGCTGGTCGGCGCGCGGATTGAAGATTTCGATGACGCCGTGCGTTCCTTTGCGCCCGCGCAACGGCAGAGCGATGACCGAGCGGACCGTATTGTGATTGGCGCCGCTCTCTTGCTTGACTCGCGGATCGTTCTGGGCTTCGGGAACCAGCAGCGTCTCGCCGTGCTCCACCACCCAGCCGGCCACGCCCTCGCCCACCTTCACGCGCAGGCCGCGCAGCGAAACCTCTTCCCGGCCCGCGGCAATCGCATAATATAGCTCCTGGCGCTCCTCATCCAGCATCAGCAGCGTCCACAGTTCCGCCTCGACGAATCGCTCCATGTGTTCCATGATGGTGCGCAGAATCGTATCCAGGTCAAAGCTCGAAGTGAGCGAGCGCGCCACCTGGTGAAAAACGAGAAGGTCATCGAGCGGGATGCGGTTTGCCGTCTTTTTGGTCATTCTGAGGCCCAGTGTGAAAAGTGTATTCGCAATTCTTACATGCAACAGTTTTGAGGCGGAGGAAAAATGATGTTGCGCCCGTAGCGCACATTACGACGGTCACGTTTTCTCGGGGGAGAGGGACCATTCTCAGTCTCTATAAGAACACCCGCCAATGCGCGCCATCGGGCGGCAGGGCTTCAGGAAAATCGGCCTGCCGATGCAAGGCCGAGCTTCCTTGTCCTTTATTGTACGAAGAATGGGTGCGGCTAGTTCCCCATTGCAGGTGTCGCCACGCAGAACGACGAAATTCGCTTCTGGCTCCGGGGCAACTCGGACTTAGTCGATTCGCGGCGTGCCCCGGCGGAGAATATAGCCGGCGATGCCGCAGACGGCGATGATGACCAGTGCAACGGCGAAGTAGTAGGCGATGGGATGCGCCCAGCCTGGCGAATAGCTCAGATCCTGACCAACCCAAAGAAGCAGAATAGCGGCGATGGCCGCAAACATTCCGGCGATGACCAGCAAAGTGTGGCCCAGTTCGCGCCTTTTGTCCAGCGCCTCCACCTGGTCGGGGGTCAAGTGGCGCTCTTCGGGTGGAAGCAGGGAATTTGCCATGCTGTTTCTCCTGTTTTTTATCGGGCAACCGCGCGATTGTTGGATGACCTCCGTGCCCGGCTGCCCACTCTCTCGATTCAATCATAGGTTGCCGCGGACTTGCCAGTGGCAGGTCTCGACGGCTCCGGCGCGCAGGCCATTTTAGTTCACAAAGCGAAGCGGACTCGGCGGGTAACCCACAGACTGCCCATACAGCGGACTTTTTCCTTCAGGCAGCTTCAAAGCTGCGCCCACAACTGTTGCATCCTGCTGCCCATGGAGAGCATAAAACCACGCATTCAGCCCCTCGGAGACTCGGAGGCCGCAAACAGGTAAAGAGCGGAACAGGGGAAGGGGTCAAGCCGATTCCAATCTGTAAGACAAAAAAATGCACGTAAGACGCGCGTGTTGGATATGTGTACGGGGGATGCGGGGTGGCACATCCTTGCATC
>PMGP01000301.1 GCA_003156235.1 Acidobacteriaceae bacterium | reverse complement strand
CGCTATCTGGCCGGCTACGCCAACATGCCCGATGCCCCGCAGGCCGCTGCACTGGCCGTCAAGCTCGCCACACGCATCCCATAAGAATCCTTGAGCAATTTTACGGATTTGTTTTTTCGCCTCTCCGCCCTACCTTTTTCGCCGATTCTCTTGGATAATGACAGATGTGACTCTGAAAATTCGTATCGTCCTCATCGCGCTTTTTCTTGTGCCCAGCCTCTCCCTTGCTCAATCGCCTGTCAAGGCAACCGCGCAGAAGCTCGAATCGCCTGTCCAGGCGACCGCACAGACGCTCGACTCGTCTGCCCAATCGCTTGGCCATTCGTTGGCTCACACGCTCACTGTCCAGCCGCCCTTCGATCCGGCCACTTACAAGCCGCTCAACGCGCACGAGCGTTGGCAGCGCTGGATTAACGAAGACGGCCGCTCTCCCGCCATTCACGTCGAGTCCCTGGCCACCGCCGCCTACCAGCAAACCTTAGACGTTCCCTCCGCGTGGACCAGGAGCGGGGGCGGCTTTGCCCGCCGCCTGGGCTCCAGCTACGGCAGCAACCTGATCCAGAACTCCGCGCATGAGAGCATGGCCGGCATCGCGGGCACCGACCCCCGTTACTTCCCCTGCGCCTGCACCGGCCTCTTTCGCCGCGGCGGCCACGTCTTCAAGATGAGCTTCCTCACCTACACAAACAGCGGCCATCTGACGCTCGACCTTCCCCAGATCACCAGCATCTACGGCAGCGCGATGGTCGAAGCCACATGGTGGCCTGAGCACTACTCGCCGCTTGTGCAGGGCGTGCAGGCCGGCCACATCGAAGCCGGCTTCATCGGCGCGGAGCATCTGGTGCAGGAGTTCGCTCCCGAGCTCAAGCGCTTCTTCCATCTACGCTGGTAAGACAGTGGTCAGTGATCAGTTGACCGAGTGCAGCGACCAGCGGCTGACGGTACAATACTCTCAATCAAGGAGGTCTCATGCGCCGCATTCTCATCGCCGTTCTCTCCGTAGTCTTTGTCGCAGCGTTCGCCGCCCCGCTTCAGCTTCTTGCCCAGGGCGCGCCGCCGCAGGTCAGCGCCGATCAGCCCTATACCATCGAGTACTACTACAAGTGCCAATGGGGCCATCAGGCCGAGTTCAAGGAGCTCTTCCTCAAAAACCACTACCCACTGCTTGAGAAGATTCAGACCACAGGCCGCATTCTGTCGATCAAAATCGAGTCGCCCGCCTACCACACCACCGAGGACGGCCGCTGGGACTATCGCGTCACCATCCGCTACAAAAACTCCACAGTGGCCACCACCGCCAACCCCGACGAAGAGGCCTTTGTCAAGGAGCTATGGCCGGATCAGGCAACTTACCAGAAAGAAGAGCAGCGCCGCTTCGAGATTCTCCTCGGCCACTGGGATCTGCCTGTAACTGACATCACGCCGCGGAAGTAATTCGAACTGGGCGATCACTCCTGTCTGCGGATCGTTCGCTAATTCCCAGGTTGACTCCGGGACATATGCAGACGCAGCTTCCCTGCGGCTATGGTTACTTGTGCCTCTCGCATCCTAGCGGTTGGCAATTGTCCCTGCATCGTTGCGCAAAATAATTATGATTGCATTCCAATAATCTTCGACTATACTTCTGTGGAACTCCATATGCTATTGATTTTCGCACTGAAATTCAACGGCTCACCTCAAGGAGATCCCCCATGCTGCATCACGACCGATTCATCGGTAGCGCCGGCCTACTCGCCGCCGCTTGCATACTTGCGTTGATTTCGTTCTTTCCCCGCTGCTCTGCGCAAGCTCCCCTTCTCAGCCAGATCTCTCCCACCGTGGGAGTGCCTGGAACTCTGGTCGCCATCACAGGAGAACACTTCGGACCAAGGCAGGTCATAAAACAGGTCACAAAGCAAGGCACAAAGCAAAGCACAATCGTGCACAAAAGCAGCATTACGTTCGGCGGTATCGTAACGGATGATATCAAGTTATGGTCAGATACCGTCATTGTGGTTGCTGTTCCGGCCACAACTGTGCCCGGCCCCGAGGACGTTGTACTGACGATCTACAATGTGAAGGAAGAACATCCTGGAAAATTCACCGTCCTGGTCGCCAACAATCTCACCCCCTCACAAGGTCCGGTTGGGACGGTAGTGACCATCCCCGGTACGGGCTTCGGTGCCACGCAAGGAACGAGCAAGGTACTCTTCGGCGCCACGGAAACTACGACGGTCCGGCTATGGTCAGATTCTCAGGTGATCGTCGAAGCGCCGGATCCGGGAGCTGCCGCCACTTCCCCTATGGACGTCACCGTCAAGGTGAGCAACGTTACCAAGCCGGAAGGCAAATTCTCGATCGTCCCAGTTACACAGGCTTATCTGGGTGCCGTCAATCCTAATACAACGTCTAACAGCAATCCTCAACAACAGCTTGCCAACAACCCTGTACCTCCTACCCCTCCTCCCGCGCCCACAATTGCAGCAATAAATCCCACCAGCGGCGCTGCAAGTACGCCCGTGATCATCACCGGCAATGGCTTTGGTCAGAAACAAGGTACGGTTAGTTTCGGTAAGGTCAACGCGCCTAACATCACCAAATGGGGTGATACCGAAATCGATGTGAACGCACCAGACCTGAGCGTGGGTGCATCCCCCGGGAATGTTGTTGTTACCCTGAACGGGGGCAGCCCGAAGAGTAACGCCATGCCTTTTACGGAAACCCCGGCGATAAAACCCGCCAATACGCCCGCGCCCTCGGCAACCGGGCCCTCGATTTCGGCAATTACCCCCATCAAAGGGGTGGCGGGCACTCAGGTGACCATCACCGGCACCGGCTTTGGCGACACTCAAGGCAAGAGCTTGGTGACCATCGGGGGACAGCCCGTAACCGTCACCAAAGACAACTGGACGAACATCAAGATCGTTGCGACAGCTCCGGATTTGAGTCAATTGGATGATTTCGATTCGACTTATGGCTTCGATGCCACGGTCTCAGTATCCATTGCGGGTACTGACAAATCAACCCCTCCGGTGATCGCCAGCGGTAACTTTACCGAACTTCCCCCTCAGTGGGGAGATGATGATGAGATCCCGGTAAGTGTTAAGATGGTCGGCGGATATGAGCAGGGCTTCCAAAGCTCTCAGTCGGCCAACTCGGATGCGTTCATAGCCGTTTATGGCCACAGGCTTTTCAAGGACCGTTTTGGCCCGTTCTACTCGTTACGGCTGCAGACCGCGCCGCAAGCATCCGGCACCAACAGCGTTGTATCGGTCTTCAGCAATCCCTCCGGAGGAGTGACCATGCAGAGCCTTCAAACCGTCGGCGCGGCAGTCGATCTCTCCCTGGGCATGGAATTCCAATTCGCACGCTTGAATAAAGGGCAAACCACTCTTGGCGTAATCGGAGGGGGCGGCTTTGTCACCCCGCTCCAGCTCAACTCGATCAGCACGGCTTTCACCATGCCGGCCTTCGGCACGGTCGAATGTACGGCGTTGCAAAGCAGGCTTAGCGGCGTGCTGAATAACCCCATCTACGCGGGAATCAAGCCGAACACCGCGTCAACTTCGACGTCCTGCTTTTCCAACATCACGACAAGCACACCGGCGGCGCTCTCCCTTCTGGAATACGCCGCGCCCGACCAGCCGAATTTCTTCCCCAAGTACGCCTTCGGCTTGCGGTTCATCAACCGTTGGCCGGGTACATCCGCCAATTTCAAACAGTGCAGTAGCGACAATCAATGCGAAAGGGGTTACGTCGATTTCACATTGGGACAGAACGCCAGCCTCACCGGCGGCAGTTTGCAACACATGATCCTGAACATCGATTCGATCTATCCTATCACGCTGTCAAAACCGAGTTTCCTCTATCTGTTCGGCTCGATTTCAAGGCGCTTCGGCGCTCTTCCACCTTACGTGCCTCCGTTGGTGCTCGCCACTGGAACGATCAGCACAACCCCAGCCGCATCGACCCTGATTCTGCCGTTGACTCAGCCGGACCGCGACTTTTATAGGATCGGCGCCGGCATCAACCTGAATGAGATATTCTCCGCCCTGAAACCCAAGTCCTCGACCGATAAGTAGCATCCAACCAAAAGTTGCCGCGCCGGAGCATCAACTCCGGCGCGGCATCTTTTCTCCGCGCTTCACTCCTTGTTTCGCCACTGCCGCACCAAATCTTCCGCCGCCTCCGCCCAATCCGGAAACTCAAACTTAAACCCAGCCTCCAGCAGCCGTCCGGGAACCGCGCGGCAACTCTGCAGCACCAGCTCCGGCTCAGTACGCAATATCAATGCGCCAAGCTTGATGGCCAGCGACGGAGCCGGCAATCCGTTCGGCACATCCCACGCCCAGCGCAACGCCGCCATAAATTCACGATTGGTCAGCGGGTTGGGCGCGGCCAGATTGACCGGGCCATCCAGCTCCTCATGCTCAATCAAAAACTCCACCGCCCGCGCATAATCGGCCTCGTGAATCCAGCAGACAAACTGGCGTCCATTGCCCTGACGGCCGCCCAAACCCAGCCGCACCAGATTTGACAGCACCGCAAAGGCGCTGCCTGCCGCAGGGCTCAGAACCACTGCGCTGCGCAGAGCTACTTTACGCGTGCGCGGCGTCTCGGCCGCGACGAACACAGCCTCCCAATCCCTAGCCACACGGGCAGAAAAACCCCGCCGCTCCGCCCACCGCTCTGTTGTATTTTCGGTAAAGGGTACGGGCTTTAGCCCGTACATAAGTGCGATGGAATCAGCTGGGGCTTTAGTCCCTGAGGGTTGCTCTTCGGAAATTTCAACCGCCAGCTCATCCCCGCCCAGCGCGCACTTCTCATCCACAGCCAGATCGACCCCATCATCGTCCATAGCGCGCCTGTAGATCGTTGCCGCGGAGGCGTTCAGCCACACCCGCGGCGGCTCGCTGAGTCCGGAGATCACCTTGCCCAGCAGCCTTGTCGAGCTAATTCGCGATTCGTAGATCGCCTGACGGTTGGCCGTGTCGTAGCGGCAATTCACGCTGCGCCCGGCAAGGTTGATGCACACATCGGCGCCTTCCAGGTACTCGGTCCACGAACCGATGTTTTCCCCGTCCCAGTGAACCGTCTGCCATTGCGCCGTGTAGGGTCCGCGGGTCAGCACCGTCACCTGGTGGCCGCGCTCAGTAAAGTGGCGCGCCAGCACCTGACCCACATGCCCGCTGCCGCCCGGCAACACAATTCGCAAGGGACGTAAATTACTCGTTATCGCGGCTGCAATCGTGACCATAGGTTCAGCTTACGGCTTCGACTCGGGGGCAGGCTTTTATTGCATCGTTTCTTTGCCGCTCTGCTCAATCTCCTCGACCATCGCGGTGTAAAGGCGCACCTTCAAATCGAAGGTGCTGAGCAGAAAACTGAAGAGGATGATTTCAATGCCTAGCGAAAGTGCCATGGAAGATGGTATGACGACCCTTGCAATCCGCTCGGTATCCAACATGCCGAACGCGTGCTGTTTCCATTCCCATATGGCATATAAAAAGGCAACCAGGCCGGACAGAAGGATTGCGCCGCCGGTGACCAGCCCGCGCTCCAGGGTGATGAGCTGACCGTATTTGCGATCCCGGGCCGTCTTCGGATATAAGCCCTCCTGGATGGCATACATTCGCGAGAGCAGCGAGAAAAGTATCGCCTGAAATCCCGCAACTACGCATGTGCTGCAATAGATAAGAGTATCCAGCCCCAGCTGGATGCTGTTGATGTGAATTGGCTGGCCAAGCAAAAAGCCGCCCACCGTCAGCCCTAAGAGCATCAGCGCAATGCCCGGATAAAGAAAGAGCCAATTGGGGCTGAACAGAAGCATGAAGCGCAGATGCCGCCATCCATCGCGGTAAGGCAGCAGGTGCGGTGGGCGCGAACGCCCATCAGGACTGAGAACCGTGGGCACCTCGGTCATCTTCAGCCCCATGAGTGTGGCCTTGATCACCATCTCCGAGGCGAATTCCATCCCCGTGGTTCTTAAATCCATCTTTTGAAATGCGCTCTTGGTGAAGCCCCGCAAGCCGCAATGAAAATCTCCCACTCCCGCGTGGAAGAGAACTTTTCCAATGGTGGACAGAATCGGGTTTCCGATATAACGGTTCTTCCACGGCATCGCGCCCGGCCGGATGCCTCCCTGAAAGCGGTTTCCCATCACCACGTCATACCCTTCGCGCATCTTCTCCACGAAGGCGCCCAGGTCTTCAAAATTATAGCTGTCATCCGAGTCGCCCATGATGCAAAAGCGCCCATGCGACGCGGTAATCGCTCCGTACAGCGCCGCCCCGTAGCCGCGAATCGGAATATGAATCACGCGAGCGCCGAGACGGGCCGCAATCTCCTGCGAGCCATCGGTCGAGCCGTTATCCCCAATCACGATTTCTCCGCAAACTCCCGAGCGGCGCAGATAACTCTGCGCCTTGCGGATGCAGCTTTCCAGAGTTTCCGCCTCGTTCAGGCAGGGCATCACGATGCTCAGTTCCATAGCCATTGATCGGTTCCTCGCGTGTAATTGAATAATGGCCGCTGCGTCTGATATTGACCGGCTACCGCCGAGTATAACGTGGCCAGTTGCTGGAAATTGGCAGACCCGTGATTTATTCCCGGCAATACGGCAACCTTTCAGAACAGTGTTTTAACCCCTGAGATATGCTTCTCGTTCGCAGCCTCACAGGTTAGCCTCGCGCCTTGCGGGGCTCAGCGCCGCCGTCCAATCCGCCGGCGAATCCACCAGCACATCCGGCGGATTTGCCGACAAACTCTCCGGCGCAAGCCCGAAGGTGCAGCCAATGCACCACGCCCCTCCATTTCGCGCCGTCTCCACGTCCACCTTGCTGTCGCCGATCACCACCGTCTCATCCGGCTCCGCGGCCGCCTCGCTCATAAGCGCCCGCAGCCCCTCCGGATCGGGCTTCTTGCTCGCGAAACTGTTGCCGCCGTAGATGTTCAGAAAGTAGGGAGCCAGCCCCAACGCCGCGCAGATCTCCCGCGCTGGCCGAACCGGCTTGTTGGTAAGCACCGCCATCGCCCGCGCTGCCCCGTCCGGCAGGTCGTGCAATTGCTTCAGCGCCGCCAGCGCCTCCAGAACCCCTTCATACGCGTAGGTGTAGTCCAGCTTGTGCTCGCGATAGTAATCCAGAAAATACTTGTACGCCTGGGCCAGCAACTCCTCGTCCGCCACCGCGCCCTTCGCGGCCGCAAACGACCTGCGCACCAGCACCATCGCCCCATTGCCGATGAAGCCGGCGATCCTCTCATCCGCCAGCGGCTCGCGCCCAAACCGGCTCAGGGTTGCGTTCACGCTGTTGCACAAGTCCTGCGCGGAATCGATCAGCGTGCCGTCCAGATCGAAGACCAGAAGTTTCAGCCGAGCCACCGGAATGGGGCGAAGAATGTGAAGCATGAAATTAGTGTAAATGGAATCGAATCGCCCTACCTCATCCTCGGTTCAGATGCGATGATAAAGATTGAATCTGGCGCGCGGCGCACGACAATCGTGCCTATCGAAATAAGGAGCTTTTCCGTGAAAAAGCAATTCGCATTTCTCGCGGCGATCGTTGCCGTCCTTCTTTCCTCTCTATCCCTGACCGCGCAACAGCCAGTCCAGAAGCCCGTCGCACAGCAACCCGCCGTCCGTGTCAGCGTCTACCAGCCCGCCGAGCGCATTACAAATTTTGACACCCTCAAGAAACAGCTCCGGCAGTATCACGAATGTACCTGCAAGTGCG
>PMGP01000156.1 GCA_003156235.1 Acidobacteriaceae bacterium | reverse complement strand
TTCACGCAGACACTTTAGCCCCGGAAAGATTGCCGAAACAGCCGGATGAATATTGGGGTGAGCGATGCTTCCATCGCCCACCCCGAACTTTTGATCATCTATACACTGTCATCCTGAGCGCAGCGCAGCGTAGTCGAAGGACCTGCGGTTTGCTGGTATAGTCATGTATTTCGATGAAAGAGGTTGCAAATGGGACAGTTCGATAGTGAAACTGATGCTGCGCTGACGCAGTTGAATTACGAGGCATTGTCCGAAACTCCTGGCGGGGAGTTTGTAGAGATTGTCGGCGATCTCCTCAAGTTAGTCGGTGGGCCTTTAGGCATAATCGGCGGGAGTTCTAATCTTCTATTAAAGGTGCGGAAGCTGGCTGGCGCAAGTTATGCGAGCAATTTGTTTTATACGATTACTGCAGTACGTAATGATCTGGCGACACTCTACGAAAGGTATGAAAAACTTCGCAGCAGGATTGAATCTCTGCAAACAGATCCGAAGTTTGCTGAAGCGATTTCCGCGCTCGCACTTCGCGCAATGCATACTTCAGTGAAGGACCGGCTCAAGCGGCTTGCTCGTATCGTTGTCAATGGCGTCAAAGAAAACGACCTTGAGCCCGAGAGCCTCGATGACATGATGCGCGCTGCTGTGGAGTTAACAGATTGGGATATTATAGTGCTTGGGAAGATGTACGAATCTCAGAAGCAAATCATTACTAATAGCGCCTTTTCGTATGATTGGAGTACAAGTGTTGGGAATGTCTGGACCGAGTGGGGAAGTATTTTTGGTCTTAGAGATGACCAACATCTCAAGCTTCGGACAGCACTCTCTCGATTGCAATCTCTCGGTTTGATTGCGGAAGCGCAAACGAATTTCGTGAAGGATGGTTCACTTGCTAGGCAGCCTTTCGGACTTCTCCTTGATGGCATGAAATTTTACGAACGTCTCCAGGAGATAGCAGTGCAAAAATGAAGTGGAGATTAGCATCATGAGCAAAGTTGGCGAGGGTATCCTCCGAGGGTTTAAACAAGCGATTGCCATTGCCGAAGGAACGGCCAAGGAAGGCAGCTATGTCGTTCACACTCCGGCGGAGATTGAGGCCTCGTGGAAGGCAGAGGCTGAACGGCGCGTCGCCGATGTTGACGCGGGAACTGCTGTGACATCTTCCTGGGAAGAAATAGAAGCGCCCTTACGCGCGCGATTGGGCAAGCGATAACTCCAGCCCGTCCTATCTCCCTCGACCTCTAACATTCGTGTTAGTATTAGTAACCTAAGCGCTGGCGGACTCCTTTCCGCACAACTGGAATGCACGATGAACCTTTACCTCATGCGTCACGCCAATGCGGGACTAAGCCGCGAGAATCCGCTTCTCGACGCCAAGCGCTCGCTTGTCAAAGAGGGCAAGGAGCAGTGCATCCTGATGGCGCGCACGCTGAACGCTCTCAAGATTCAAGTGGATGTGATCGTTTCCAGTCCGCTGAAGCGCGCGCTGCAAACGGCGCAACTGGTGGGCACGGAGATGGGCTACGATGCGCGCGTGGAGATTTCGCCGGCGCTGGGCCTTGACGCCGATTTCGCCGACTTTCAGCGGATGCTGGCGCACTATTCCGGCTACGATGGCGTGCTGGTGGTGGGGCACAATCCCAATCTCTTCCATTTTCTGGGCCGGCTGATTACCGGCAACGGCGGCGCGGCCATCCGCATGCGCAAAGGCTCCGTTGCGCGCATCGATCTGGACAAGCATCCGCCGCTCTTGCAGTGGCTCATCGATCCGCGCACGGCGCGCGCCATCTACGCCAGCGTGCAAAAGAGTTCGCGCCCGAAGACCTCCAAAAAGTAGTCCGCCTCTTTGCGCAGCGACCACAACTCCAGCTCCGCGCCCGTGCTTCCCGGCCGCAGTTCCAGATGAACCCGCTTGGGATAGACCTTGATCGTTACTCTTAATACATCAGAAGCGCGGTCCTGGTTGAGCGCAACAGCCAAACGCAGCATCACCACGGCCTTCTGCACACGCGAGTGCTCGACGGCGGGAATGTTGCGCAACGCGCGGTCGCCGGGCTGCGGGCGGCTTTTGCCCAGGTAGCGCGCGATGGCCGAAACCAGCGTGCGCTGCAACGGCGTGTAGCCGTAGATCTCCGAACTGGAAACCACGTACTGCGTGTGCCGATGGTGCCCCTGGTAGTTGATGAACTTGCCGGTGTCGCGCAGCATGGCCGCGGCGGCCAGCCAGTTCTCATACTCCGGAGGCAACTGATGCAACGCGTGCAATGCGCGGAAAAGCTGCATGGCGTGAGCGTGGACCGGCTCGGCGTGGCGCAGATCGACGCCATAGCGCCGCGCAGTGGCCAGCACGCTCTCCCAGCGCTGCTGTTCAAATACGCGGTGAGCCATGGCGCGCGCATCCTGCTCGGCCAGCATCTGGGCCAGAATGCCGTCGCGCAGACCGAGCGGCGAATAGCGGAAGCCGGGCAGCTCGAAGCTCTCCAGCAACTCGGCAAAGACCTGCGCGCCGGCCACGATAATCTCCGCGCGCCGCGGCCCGATGCCCTCAACTGCCATGCGCTCGGCCAGCGTCATGGGAACCAGTTCATCGGCCAGCTTGCGCACCTCCTGCGTGGGAACCATGTCCGCCATGCCCACGTTCAGCGGAGCCTGACTCACCGCAAGCGCCTGGATTGCCTTGCTAATGGATTTGTCAGCGAATTTCTTTTTGGATTTGCCCGCCGGCTTGTTCGATTTGTCCGGCTTGTTCAACTTGTCGAATTCGGCATCCGCTTCAGCCGCAAAGGCCTCGCTCAGCGCTGCCGCGGTGCCCGAGGTGCCGATCACCTCTGAGATATTTCCGGGCCGAATTCTGTCCTGCGCTTTGCGCAGCTCGCGCGCAATCAACTGCCGCATCCGCGCCAAGCCATCCGCCGGCGCCGGGTCGCCCGGTAAAAACTCCTCGGTGAGCCGCACCGCGCCTAGCGGAACGCTCACCGTCTCCCGAATGCGCTTGCGCTCGGAGAGCGTAATCTCGCAGCTTCCGCCGCCCAGGTCCACGAGCAGCACGCGGTTCGCCGCGCCAGACTCGACGCCGGGCTCGGCGCCAGGCGCGAACTCAAGCTCCGCTTGATCATCGCCGCTGCCCATCACGCCGAGATGAATCAGCCGAGCTTCTTCCAAGCCAGAGATAATCTCCATCTCCCAGCCAGTCTCGGCCTTCACCATCTCCTGAAAAGCCTGCCCGTTGCGCGCGTCGCGCATCGCCGAGGTAGCCACCATGCGAATCTGGTCCACTCCGCGCGACTGCACCGCCCGCTGAAAGCGCTTCAGCGCCTGCAACGTCGCCGCCATCGCCTGCGGCGAAAGCATCCCGCTCTCGAAAACGCTGGCCCCCAGCCGCGTCACCTCGCGGTCCTCGTGCAAGGTCTTCAAATGGTGCGCCGCAACTTTGGCAATCTTTAATCTGCACGAGTTGGAACCGATATCAATGGCGGCAAAAGTCGGCATAGAGGGGCTTGCTCCGGAAAAATGGCTCTGCGGTCAAGATACACGAGCAGGGCGAATCTCCGCCGCCGCCTCAAAATAAATTTCCATCCCATATTGCGGAAACCGCCTCTAAGCTGTCATCCTGAGATGAACACAAAGAATACGCACATCTCATCTTGAACGGCCCGGAGCGGAGTCGAGGGAAATTTGTATCTTTCTTCCGGCCCACTCTTTCCGGTTGTTTTTTGCAGCAGAAAATAATTGAGGAGAGCCACATTGTTCTGCATTTTTCAATATTCGAACCCACCCATAAACATCAAGCACATTGGATTTAGCCTGATGGCCTGCCTCATGGCCGCGCTGCTGTTCAGCGCCGCGGCGCGCGCAACCGAAAATGGCGGCAGTGTTTATCCGGTCGGCGCGGAGACCGTTTTGCAGGGCATGATGCCTGCGCCTCACGCCACCGGTGTTGCCACCTTCACCCTGTTCATCACGGCAAACGAATTTGACAATTCCAACGGCCAGCCCGCATTGCCTGACTTCAAAGCGAGAATCTTCGGCAACGCCGTGAAGATCGAGCACAACTGGGGCATTCCTGTTTTCGGCGGGATGCTGGAGAGCACCGTTGCAATTCCCGTACTCTATGAACAGGTGCGCGAAGGAACCAGTCACGCAAATTCAGAAAAGCTCACCCAGTTCGGCCTCAGCAACTGCCTGATCGTTCCCCTTGGCGTGGCTTATCACAAAGGCCACTGGAACGGCTTCTATCAGGTCGACTTCTATCCGCCCGCTGCTCCGTATTCCACTGCCACGGGCAAGCTCAACGTCGGCCAGCATCACACGGCTCTCTCTCCGGTGGGCGCCTTCACCTATTTGTCTGACAAGGAAAAGTGGGAGGTCAGCTCCAAGGTGGATTACATCGTCAACTTCACCGACAACAACCCGGCGAACGGTGATGCGAGCTATCGCAGCGGCAACGAACTGACCTGGGAGTACTCCGCGATGCGCGCCGTCTCCAAGAAGATGGCCTTGGGTCTTAACGGCTACCTTTATCAGCAGACGACAAATGATCAATGCACAGGCGCCGGCTGCACGGTCACAGGCAATGGGCGCGACCTGGCTGTCGGCCCGGAGATGCGCGTCTTCTTTGGCAAGCACAGCGCCTTCGCGGTAAAGTACTTCCGTGACACGCTGGTGGAGAACAAGTGCCGTGGCAATGGCTTCTGGTTCGAGACCGGCTTCCCGCTCAACTTCGGGAAGCACAAGTAGGCCAAACTTATCCGCAACCTGACCGCAGGAACGGCAGCACACTCAAGGCCGTCCCGCAGTCTCTCCCGGTGCGTCATGGCTCTGAAACCAGCCAAGCAGCCGGCGCTCATATTCCTCCGGCTCCGCGGCGGCTGCGCCCGTGTGGACTGCTTCCGCGGGCTCCCAAAGCTCGAGTGCGGGAATCCGATTCTTGTTGCGCGCCAAGATCATCTCCGAGTGGCGCGAAGGAAGATTCGTGTCTTTTAGTCCATGAATCAGCAGCACGGGAACGCTGCTTGCCGCCACGGCATTCTCCGGCGATGCCTGCTCCAGGTCCAGCCCGTACTTCCAGCGCGCATAGAGAAACCCCGTCTCAACCGCCGGACGCAGCAGCGTGCGCCCCAACCACGCCCCAGCGCCTAACCTCTCCGCCAGCCGGTCATAGGACGCTTCCCGGAAATTTGCGAAGGGCGACTCCGCAACCACCGCGCAAAATCCGGGCGCAGCCGGGAGAGATTCGAGCAGCAGCGCCGCGCCCATCGAGTTCCCCAACCCATCGATGCAGCGCGGCCGCTCGGCCTGCTCGACCCAGTCGTACCAGCGCCTCACATCGCCGGCTTCCTTCACTCCATAGGTCGCCAGCTCACCGCCGCTCTCCCCATGCGCCCGCGCATCGGGCAGCAGCACCGCATAACCGTGGCGCAGCAACAGATCCGCGTAGCCGATCATGCCCATCCGGTTGTCCGCCACGCCATGCAGCAGGATCACCGCATCGGCCTTGCCGTGCAGGGGCCGGATGCTCCAGCCGCGCAAGGTTGTTCCATCATCCGCGGTGACGGAAACCTCCGACAGCACCGCATCATCGCGCGCGGCGATGGCCTGGGCCAGCGCTTCCGCCTGCGGCGTCAATGCGCGCCGCCACGGATGCAGCGCCCACTGCGTGGCTACAACGCCGATAGCCATGCAGAGAACGAGCCAGATTCCAACAAAAATCGCAATCCGACGAAGAGAAATTCGCATAATATTCATCGATTACAGGATACGAAATCAGCATACATCCAGTTCAACTGCTGCTCGTCTTTGAGCTTTCCCTCAGGGGCTAAAGCCCGCGATTTATCTGCTCTGTCAGCGGCACGGCTAAAGCCGTGCCCTTTCAAAACCATATTATGAAACAGACCATAGGCAATCCTGAAAATCGCCCCGTCTCGCGGCTGTTATCCTAGATTCGTCCGTCCACCTAACCATGACAAACCCGACTAACACTTTCGCTCGCCCGCACTTCGCGCTTTCCACGCGGACGGTGTGGCTACTTTTTGCGGCCATCTTTGCCGCCGTGTATTTTGCCTCGCTGTTTAACCCGCCGCTGATGGATGACGTGGATTCCACCCACTCCCAGGCCGCGCAGTACTTCTCCGAGCACAGCGACTGGATCACGGCTCATATCAACGGCATACGTTACATCGAGAAGCCGCCGCTGCCCTACTGGACGGTGGCCGTTCTCTTCCATGTCTTTGGACAAAACGTCTTCTCTGCCCATCTGCCCAACACCCTGGCCATGCTGGGCCTGACCTGGCTGGCGTGGCTGTGGGCGCGCCGGGGTTGGGGCCCACGCGCCGGTCTCTATGCCGGCCTGGGCGTACTCACCTCCATCGGGCCGTTTCTCTTTACACGCTTCATCATTCCCGAGGCGCAACTGAGCCTCTTCCTGCTGATTGCCCTTTACTGCCTGCTCACTGGCTTCGAGCCGGGACGCGCCGCGCGCTTTTACTGGATGTGGGTATTCATGGGCTTGGCACTGATGACCAAAGGGCTGATCGCCCCGACATTTTTTATCGGCGCGGCCATACCTTATCTACTCATCACCGGCCTGTGGCGGCGCTGGCGCGAGATCAAGCCGGTCATCGGCCCGCTGATCTTCATGGCCATCTCCGCGCCCTGGCACATTCTCTGCGGCCTGGCCAATCCCGACCAGGGACACGCCGTCGGCAACCACCCCACCCTGGGCAACGTCCACGGCTTCTTTTACTTCTACTTCGTCAACGAGCACTACCTGCGCTTCTTCAACCTGCGTTATCCGCACGACTACAACAAGCTGCCCGGCCTCGCTTACTGGCTGCTGCATCTCGTCTGGATCTTTCCCTGGAGCCTCTTCCTGCCCGCCCTCGTGGCCCTCGCGTGGAAGACTCGCCACCACTGGATGCAGTACCTGCGCAGTGACGACGGCCATGCGGTGAACTTATTCATGGACCAGACCGCCCAAGACGACGTAGCCGATTCCGTCTTCCTGCTTCGTTTCCGCGCACGCTCCATTTGGCTGCTGAGCCTGTTCTCCGCATGGACGCTGCTCTTCTTCTCCATCTCAACGAATCAGGAGTACTACACCTTCCCGGTGTGGCCGCCGCTGGTGATCCTCATTGCCGCCGTCGTGGCTGGCATCGAGGAGAAGCGCGCTCCCGAGGGCGCTCCGCAAGGCGGCAAACCCTTGCTCTCCACCGCATGGCTGACCGGCGCGCAGGGAGTCTTCGCCGTCCTCGGCGTACTCTCCGCCGTGGTGCTTGGCTGGGGCTTGTGGCAGGCGCGCCATCTGCCCTATGTGGACGACATCGGCACCCTGCTGGCCCATCGCAGAGTAGGCGACTATACGCTCTCCATGTCCCACCTGTTCGACCTAACCGGCCCCTCCTTTGCCGCGTTGCGCTTGCCTGCCGTCATGGCCGCCGTCATTCTGCTCATCGGACCCGCGCTGGGCTGGCTGCTGCGCATCAAAGCCGGGGCCCCCAGCGACAGGTCTTCGTCGCTGGGGTGGATAGATAAACACCTGGCCGCCACCATCAGCGTCGCTCTCACCATGTCCGTCTTCCTGATCGCCGCGCACATCGCCTTTGCACGTTTCGATCCCATGCTCGGCTCCAAGCGGATGGCAGACACCATTCTCGCCAAAGCCTCGCCCGCCGACACCATCATCATCTACGGCGAGCAGTCGGAAGGCTCGTCGATCATCTTTTACACGCACCACTTCTTCGGTAAGCCGGCGATGTTTGTCTATCCGCGCTGCGGTCAGCACGGCGAGGGCTCGCCCCTGCTGTGGGGCTCCTGCTACCCCGATGCGCCGGATATTTTTCTCAGCACAGATAAGCTGTCCAGCGTCTGGGGCACGGGCGAGCGCAAATGGCTCTTCGCCCAGGATTTGAACCAGCTTAAAGCGGAGAGCCTGCTGGCCAACCGCCTCATCCTCGTCCAGACCATCGCCGACAAGGCCCTGTGGACCGATAGGCCGCTGCCCACAACCGGCTCCGGCCATTGAGCCGGAGGGTGAATGAGGAACCATGACATTTGGCCACTTTTTATTCGTTGCGCTGGGCGGTCTTGCCGTCTTTGGAGTGATCACCTCCACCGTTTACAGCCTGATGGTTGCCTGGGCTGTCGTCCGCTTTCTCCGCCGCGCGGCCTCTGCCAGCCCGCGCGTTTTCCAGCCTCCGGTGAGCGTGTTGAAGGCTGTGCATGGCGATGAGCCGAACCTGGAAGAGAATCTGTCGAGCTTCTTCCAGCAGGATTATCCCGAGTATGAGATTCTCTTTTGCGCGCGCCACAGCAACGACGCCGGCCTCGAGGCGGCTCGCCGGGTTGCCGCGCGTTTCCCGCGCATCACAACGCGCATCCTCACCTGTGGCGAGCCTCCGTGGCCGAATGCGCGTACTTTCTCGATGGAGATCATGCGCCGAGAGGCTCGCTATCCCATTCTGGTGGCCTCCGACAGCGATGTGCGCGGCGGCCCCGATTACCTGGCCTCCGTGGTCGCCCCGCTCGCCGATCCCAATGTCGGAATGGTCACCTGTCTCTACCGCGGCGTTGCCCGTCAAGGCCTTTGGGCGCAATTGGAAGCCATGGGCATGAGCATCGAGATGACCTCCGGCGTCCTGGTCGCCGAGATGCTTGAAGGAATGCACTTCGCGCTCGGCCCTTCCATGGTCATACGCCAAAGCACTGTGGAAAAAATCGGCGGCTTCGAGCCGGTCGCACAATACTACGCGGAAGACTTTGTGCTGGGCAATTGGACCGTCGCGGCCGGTGAAACCGTAGTCCTCTCCAACTACATCATCGAACACCACGTCCTGAATGAACAGTTCAAAAAGAGCATGGCGCATCAGCAAGGATGGGCCACTAGCACGCGCTTTTCCCGGCCCTTGGGCCACATAGGAGAAGTGTTAACCTACGCCGTTCCCTATGGCCTTCTGGGATTGGCAGTCTTCGGCGCCGCCGGCCACCTGGCGCTCGGCCTCGCTCTCTTGACAATCACCATCGTCAACCGTGTGCTGCTCTGCCTGCTGGTTGCGGGCCGTGTGGTGCGCGACCGAGCCGCCTTCCGCAAAGCCTGGCTCTATCCCCTGCGCGACTTTATGGGTTTCTGCTTCTGGGTTAGAAGTTATTTCAGTTCGCGCAAACTGAGCAATCGCGGCGACCCCTACGAGCTGCTGCCCAAAGGAAGGCTGCGCAAGCTGACGGAATAACTGGCGGATTTGCACATTTCCCGATTTGTAGTGCGCTATAGCTTCACATTTTGCAAAAACCGGTAACCTAAAGCGCACCATTTCTCGATCTCCAATCTCCCGCCGCACTCCTCCCCTCGATGCTCTAAACTCAAATCTGGAACCCTCGACGATGAAGCTTTTTGGCGGCAAAAACGACAACCCAGCCACCCCCGAATCCGGCCTCTTCAGCCGCATGAAGCAGGCTGTCTCGCGTACCCGTGAGTCGCTCTCCGCCCGCATTGAGACGGTCGTCGCCCTCACCCGCACGGTCGATGAACAAACCCTGGAAAGCCTTGAATCCGTGCTACTTACCAGCGACCTGGGGGTGCAGACCACCAACGCCATCCTCACCGCACTGCGCGACCGCGCCCGCCGTCAGGCCATCGAAGGCGGCGAAGAGTTGCGCACCCTGCTCAAGGCCCAGATCCGCGCCATCCTTGAAGCTCCCATCTCCAGCCAGTCCAATACTTTACCGCCTTCCGATGCTCCCAACGTCATCTTCCTCGTCGGCGTCAACGGCACCGGCAAAACCACCTCCGCCGGCAAGCTGGCCGCCTGGTATCGTGCTGAAAATAAATCAGTTCTCCTCTGCGCCGCCGACACCTTCCGCGCAGCGGCCATCGAACAGCTTGAAGTCTGGGCTGCCCGCTCCGGCGTGGAGATGATCAAAACCCGCCACGGAGGCGACCCATCGGCTGTGCTCTATGATGCAATCTCCGCCGCCAAAGCACACAAAACAGACGAGTTGATTGTGGACACCGCCGGACGCCTGCACACCAAATCCGGCCTCATGGACGAGCTGGACAAGATGCGCCGCACGGCTGCAAAATTGATTCCCGGCGCGCCTCACGAGGTGCTGCTGGTGATGGACGCCACCACCGGCCAGAACGGATTGCAGCAGGCGCGCCAATTCACTCAATCCGCGGGAGTTACCGGCATCATTCTCACCAAGCTCGACGGCACGGCCAAGGGCGGCATCTGCTGTGGCCATAGCCCAGGAACTCAACCTGCCCGTCCGCTTCGTCGGCGTAGGCGAACAAATGACCGACCTGCTGGAGTTTTCTCCGGCGGAGTTCGTTGATTCGTTACTGGAATAAAATGAACACTTTGGATCAAGATCGCTATTGGATGCAGCGCGCCCTCGAGCTGGCGCGGCGCGGCATCGCTGTCAGCTCGCCCAACCCCACCGTGGGCTGCGTGATTCTGGACCGCGCGGGACAGGTGGCCGGCGAAGGCTGGCACGAGTACGACCTGCTGGACCACGCTGAAGTTGTCGCCCTCAGGGCCGCCCAGCAGCATGCCGGCGAGCGTCTGCGCGGCGGCACGGCCTACGTCACGCTGGAGCCTTGCAACCATACCGGACGCACTCCTCCCTGCACGGAAGCCCTTATCTCCGCAGGAGTTAGCCGCGTGGTCGCCGCCACCATCGACCCCAACCCCGATGTCGCCGGACACGGAATGGAAGCATTGCGCGCCGCCGGAATCGAAGTTGTTCTCGGAGTCTGCGAAGCCGAAGCGCGCCGACTGAACGAGGGCTTTGCGCGCTGGAGCCAGCACCATCGTCCTTTAGTCCTGATGAAGGTGGCCATGACCCTGGACGGCCGCATCGCTCCGCCGCCCGGTGTGCAAGCGCCACGCGAGCCCTACTGGATTACCAGCGAAGTCGCGCGCGCCGCCGTGCAGCCGCTGCGCTGGCAGGCCGACGCGGTGATGGTCGGCGTGGACACGGTGCTGGCCGACGACCCGCTGCTGACGGACCGCAGCGGTCTGCGCCGTCGCCGGCCGCTGCTGCGCGTAGTGCTCGACTCGGCGCTGCGCATGCCGCTTGACTCCAAAATGGTGGCCACGGCCCACAACGATCTGGTCATCTTTACCGTATCCAACGACGAAGCTCGCATTCATGAATTGCAAACCCGCGGCGTGCGCGTCGAGGTGCTGCCGGCTGAAGCTGGGGTCCCCGGCGACAGGTCTTCGTCGCGGGGGTGGCAAGCTGGCCGTGTCCCGCTCTCGCAACTGCTGGACAAGCTGGGCGAGGAGGGCATTCTCACCCTGCTTACTGAAGCCGGCACACGGCTGAATACGTCGCTACTGGCCGGCGGTCATGTGGACCGCATCCACCTTTTCGTCTCCCCGCAGATCATGGGCTCCGATGCCGTTCCCGCCTTCAAAGGCATGGCCAGCGCCATTCAGATGGCCGCGGTCGAAGTCGAGCGCTACGGCAACGATTTGGGGCTGTGCTCGCTGCTCAGAGATCCCTGGCCTAAGGCATAGAAGTAGTGGACTGTGCGTAGCATGAGCGATAGAAATAGCTTGTATCGCTCATAAAGCAGGGCAATCATGAGCGATAGAGCGAATTTCTATCGCTCATGAAGCTAAGAAATCCGCGTGAAAATCCCGAAACGCATCCCTCAGGGGCTAAAGCCCGCGTTCGTTTTGTTACATTTACGGCACGACTAAAGTCGTGCCCTGATACAAATCCGATTCATGTAACCAGTTCTTGTCCCTGATCTCTGATCTCTGATCTCTGACCCCTTAGAATAGAACCATGTTNNACGCTCTTCCACGCCGATCTGGCGCAGGAGACGCTGGACTGCACCTCGCTGGGCGCGCTGGCTCCGGGAGCGAAGGTCAACCTGGAACTGCCCACGGCCGCGGGAAGTCCGCTAGGCGGCCATATTGTGCAGGGGCACGTGGACGGCTGTGGAACGATGACCGCGCTGGAATCGGTGATTCCGGAGACGAGCCCCCAGTTTGACCGGCAGACCACCGATTGGACGCTCAAGGTGCGTGTTCCGGANNCGCCCGTGGATGGTGCACAAAGGCTCGGTGGCCGTCGAGGGCATCAGCCTGACCATTGCCGATTTCGACGGCGAAACGATTACCATTGCGATTCTGCCGCTGACCTATTGGCGAACGAACCTGCACACGCTGGCCGCCGGCGCTCCGGTCAACGTGGAGGCCGATGTGCTGGTGAAGCTGGCCCATGCGCAAATGGCGGCCCAGACGAAACCTGAGTTGGAGTTGACCGAGGCCTGGCTGGTAGCCAGCGGCTACTGACCGGCTCCCAGGCTGGATCTTTGGGGCTGGATCTTTGGGGCTGGATGAATCGAGACGGGAAACAGCCGCACATCGGCTGGCAAAGTCCCTCGGGACGCCGCCAGCCGCTCATGCAGACCGGAAAAAATGGTTTATTTGAACTGTTTGATGAAGTCCAATACCCAGTACGCGATCACGACCACGGTCACGGCTGTAACCAGCCAGCCCAGGACGTGAATCGCCGGCTGAACCTTGTTGACCTTGGCGGCAAGGGCCTCATTCTCGGACCTCTCTCTTGCAAAGGTATCGTCCAAAGAGACCTGGTCTATTTCGTTGCCTTGCAACCTGGCGCGATAAAACATGAGAGCGCCGGTAATCACCACCAGAGCTCCCCAGGAAATCATCATCACCATAGCAAATTGCGTCATGCTCCACCTCGAAAAACTTTCCAGCCCCGAAGACTGGCGGACCCAAAAGAGAATTTCCAGTCCCGTCAAGCAGAGGAGCCGGCCCGCTGACCATCATACCCCTGAATGGTCAGGACTGTCCCAATAAAATCACAGACATTTTTCAGACCAGGCCACACGCTGGTAATGCGACTTTCTATCCTGCCGGTGCATCCAATACGAAGAAACGCCGATCTGGGGCCTTGTATCCCCGCTGGCGAAGCAGTAAAGTTACGTAAAAGGCAAGCAATTCACTTTATTGGGAGATTTTATGGCAACAGCTACATCCGTACCCGCACAGGAAACCGTTAAGAAAGCGCCTCTTACCCTGACCCCCCAGGCTATTGCCAAGGTGCGCGAGATCATGGCCACCCAGGACCCCCTGCCCGCCGGGCTGCGTATCGGCGTCGAGGGCGGCGGCTGCTCCGGATTCCAGTACTCCATGGCCTTTGAAAACCAGCCCGGCATGATGGACAAGGTTTTCAGCTTCGAGGACCTCAAAGTCTTTGTGGACGCCACCTCGCTGATGTACCTGAACGGCTGCAAGGTGGATTTCGTCGAGACCGTCGAGGCCGCCGGCTTCAAGTTCGACAACCCCAATGTGAAGTCCACCTGCGGCTGCGGCTCGTCCTTCAGCACGTAAAGGCGCGGCTTTTCTGTTGGGTTCGCTCCAAATGCAAGGCCCGTCCCTTTCGCGGGGGCGGGCCTTATTGCGTTTGGGTTTTTGCTGGAACTATTGCGGCGACACCGTGGGCGTCGTAGGTACTATAGGTGCCGTGGGCGTCGTTGGCGACGTGGGTGTCGTGGGCGCACCTGGCTGCCCCGTTTGCAAGGGATTGTTTCCCGTGTTGCCGCCGGCCTGCTGCATCATCTGCTCGGCAACCGGGTCGTAGACAAACTCCCACTCGTTATAGTGGTTTTTCTTCTTATAGACCATGATGGACTGCTTGGGGCTGTTGGGCGAGAAGCCCATGATGGGTCCACCGCCGAAGGTCGGGCCGCTCAAGCCGGTCGTTGAGCCGGTGGTCGAGTTCGTGGTGGTACTAGCAGTAGCAGCATTGGGATCGGTGGGGGGCGTTCCGCTGGGGCTGGTTGAAGTATCACTGCTCGTGTTCAGGCCCGTTGGACCGCAGTTTGTACTGCTGCTGGTCGAGGAGTTGGATGTGCCTCCGATGGTCGAGGAGCTGGATGTGCCTCCTATGCTACTGCTGGATAAGCTGCCTTGCGAAGTATTTCCGCCTAATGGGTTGGGCGCACAGCCGCCGACCCCGCCAAGCGCCTGCCCGAAGAAGCCCATGACCGTCGGAGCCTTGTTCTGGCCCAACAGAACCGGCTTCCAATCCTCCTTGCCGGTGGTCGGGTCCGCATACTTCTTGCGCATAAAGCGGATGTTGTTGGTGGGCTTGACCAGAGCATCGACGCTGGTCGGATAGGCGTTGAACTTCTTGTAATACATCCTTATGCCGCGGATGTACTGTTTGCCGCGGTGCATGGTCTCGATCTCGCGGTCGCGCTGAATCTCCTTGGAAATCTTGGGCAGGGCGACGGCCAGCGCGATAGTAAAGATCGCCAGCATGAAGATAGCCACAACCAGGATGTAGCCCTCTTCTGACTTGGAGGGGCGGGGGCGGCGGATTGGGGCGGGCTTTGTCATACAGCTTCTAGCTGCTAGCTCCTAGCTTCTAGCTCCCTCTAGCGAGAACAATCTTATGCCGTATACAACAACTTACGTACAGATACAAACAGTCCTTGCGCCGTCCCTACGGGACTCCGTAACGTACTTATGGAATCCCTTTTCCCCACGCTGAAGCGCGGGGCTAACAACCATTGCGCCTACGGCGCGGAGTGACGGGCTACTGGTGCGCCTCCAGCGCGTTTGTGCGGACATTACTTATGCAGTCCTCAATAAAAGCTAAAAGCTGCTTTTCAGTTCGCCTGGAAATTCAGGACTTGCATATTGTTGTAGCTCAGGTCGGTAACCTGAACGTTGCCTGGCATAATGGCGCCCACCTTGTAGCGATGGTCGATAATGTCACCGGATCGGGCGATAAAAATGTCATCCCCGCGGCTGAAAAAAGCCTGAATGGATTTGTTTTTGGTCTGGGTGTAGCCGAAGTACTTCAGATCGATGGCCGGCGGCTTGGGCTTTTCGGGCACAACCGGGCCCGCGTTCGCGCCAGGCTGTCCGGGCTGGCCGGGCCGTGCGCCGGCTACCGGAGCTTCGATCTTCGCGGGCGCCGACTCGGCGGAGAAGATGTTCCTGCCGGTGCCACGGTACTCCACCTCTTCGCTCAGCGCCAGCTTGTCGAGGTGCAGCGTGGGGTCAATGCCGGCGTTGGAGAGCTTGATGGCCTCCGGCCCGCGGGGCAAAGAGGTTGCCGCCGGCGCGCGACCGATTTCCGGGGCAGGCTGAGGATTGGCGGGCCGGGCTGCCGGTACGGGACGCGGCGCGGGCTTGGAGCCTCCAAAAATCTCGTAGCCGCCAGCGCAGACAATCACCACGGCGAGGGCGATCAGAATGTAGACCTGGCGCTTGTTTTCCAATCCCAGCGGGATGGCCATGGCTATTCGCCCTCCTTTCCCTGTGGAGTGGCAGCCGCGGCGCCTGCTGGCGGAGTGGGCGCCAATCCGCTGGGAACGTCGGCAGGCCTGAGCCAGGTGGAAACGCGCAGCCGCAGGTTGACCAGGCCGCCCTGCTGGCCGGTCAGCGCCATTCCGCGAATGACAAAGAAAGTCTGGTCGCGCTCCAGGCTGTTCACAAAGCGCATGATCTGCTGATAATCGCCGGTGATGCCCGCGTCCATGGTAATTTCCGTGAGATAGGAGCCGGCAGCGCCTTGCGTATACTGCACGCGAGTAAGCCGGACAGGGCCTTTCAGCGCCAGTTCACCGATGCGGGTGGCGATGGAGGAGTAGTTGGGCGGGATGCGTTTGGAATAGAACGCGCGCATCTGGGCGCGGGAGTCCTCGACGCGCTTTTCCAGGCCGCGCAAGGGAGCGGTCTCCAGGTCGCGAGCCTTCAACTGCACCTGTTTGGCGGCCAGCGCGTCGCTGGAGCTGCCGTTGGTGGCGGACCAGTCCAAGCCGAAGCGGATGGAGAGGACGATGACCGCGGCCAGCAGCACGACAAAAGCGGCGTAGTGCCAGGTAAGCGGGGAGGTCAGGCGCTCGCGCCACAACGATGGGATGCGGCTGCTGCTCATCGCTGGCCTCCCGGCTTCTGATTCGGTGGATTGAGTTTGTGTGGCCCTGTGCCGGTTTTGGACGGTCTCATAAGCTTCTGTCCGTGAGCGGCTGGGACCGGAGCCTGGTGAGGCGGTGGAACACTTTGGCTTTCGTGCTCTCCGTCGGCCGTGGGCTTCTCAGACTTTTGTTCCGCTTTGCGATCCACCGGCGTGGCCGGATTGTACTGCGCCTGCAACTCGAAGTTGACGCGGTTGGAGGCGCTGGGCGGCCCCAATTTCTCTCCCGGACCGCCGGCGGACTCAGTGCTTTCTCCCACGATGATGGGCAGCAGAAAGTGTTTGGAGTGCTCCAGGTTCTCCACCAGATCGACGGCGCGGTCGCGAGGTCCAACCACGCGCAGCTTCAGAGTGATGATGCCGGTCTTGGGGTCGCGCACCGGATCCAGGGTGTTTGCCTGCACGCCGCCGGGCAAAACGGTTTCCAGGTCTTCCATGGCCAGCGTCCAGGAAAAGGTTTTTTCGTCGATGAGCTGGTTGAGCGCCGCGACCTGCTTCAACAGCGCGTCGTTGGCCGGCTGCCGCATCAGATCCTGGTAGCCCTGCCGTTCCCGGTTGATGGCGTCGATCTTGCTCTGCACAAGCTGCTCGGTAGCGCGCGCATCTTCGGCCTTTTGGTGGAGTGCATGCAAACCCACGCCGAGGCCAATTCCGACGACCACCAGCACCGCCATGGCGATGCGCAGGCGCTTGAGTGCCGGTCCGATGTCGGCGTATGGGCGGGTGGCGAGATTGAGAGAGATGCGCATCAGTTTGCTCCCGCCAGCGCGCCGGTTACGCCCGCCAGAGTCACCAGATGGCCCAGCGGCGTTGCCGCTCCGGTCTCCGGCCTGGGCGCTATATCGACGACGGTCATATCGGAATTGCTGGGCGATTCAGGTGAGAAAATCCAGCGGGCAAAGTCTTCCGCCGCGCTGTTGCCGCCCGCGCCGATGCCCGCAAAGTACAGGAGCCGTGGACGCGCGCCGAGTTTGTCTTCATAGTAGGCGCCGGCCACGCTGATGCCGCGCTGCACTTCCTGAAGGCGCAACGCGGGATCTTCGGGCAGGTCGAGCGTGCGATAGAGCAGCAGGTCTTGAGAGTTGGTGATGGAGGTGGTCAGCGCCAGCGGGCTCAGGTTGGCGGCCAAAACCGGCTCCGTCGAATCGATGGCCCCCAGCGCCGCCAGACTCGTCGGCAGCACGGCTCCGGGCTCGTAGCCTGCCTCGCGCACGGCAGCCTCATACTCCGCCAGAACGGGTCCGGGCAGAACCGCCGCCAGCACCTTGCATTCGGTCTTGTTCTCCACCAGCACCTGGTAGCTCAGCCCAGCGTGCTCCACCTCGAAGGGTATCATCTTGCGCAGGCGGAAGCGGAGAATGGGAAGGACTTCAACGGCCTTGGCGGGCAGCGAATCGAAGTCCAGAAAGAAGACGCGAACCACGGTGTCGGGCAGAACCAGCGTGACGGCGCGGGTACGCGGTGAAACCTGCCCAAGCGCGGCGCGGATAGCATTGGCCACCACCTCCGGCGCCCTCAGATTCTGCTCGCCGATGCCCGGCACAATCGCACCCGGCGGCAACGGCTCAAAAGCATAGACGGGCGGCTGGCCCGGCCCCGGCGAAGCTGCAGCCAGCACGCCCTGCGGAGAAACCTCCACCGCCGCCGGAGGACGCGCGCCTTGCTGAGAACCGAGTTTGGCCTTGCTGAGAATCGATCTCATTGCCCCTCGTATTGTTTTATCAATTCGCGCAGTTTCTTTGTTTGTTCCCGCGTCAGCGAGGCTCGAACGATGTTAAAGTCACTAGGGTACTTACTACCGTAGTATGCCAGCTTGTCTTCCGCTGGGAACATTGCTTCAAGGTAGGCATCCCGATATTGAATCCAAACTCGCTCAGCATCTTTGACCTTTGCAGTTGCTCTAGGCTCCTTCTCTGCCACTGATAATAAGTGCCTATAGACATCATTCAACTCGGAATCAGCTCTCGCATCCTCGTCATTTGCGCAAGAATTTATCTCTGCTTGGCTATGTGCCCTCTGGTCGCAATCGCGATATTGCGCCGACACCTGAGAATGACACGGAACGGAGTTAAGCAAGAAAATGGCAGTAAGCAAAATAAATGAACGGCGCAAAATCGAAATCTTCATCGATTCACCTATTGCAAAATGCGGTAGTGCCAACGAAATCTCCGAAAAGCATCCCTCAGGGGCTAAAGCCCAGCCTCTTTTTTCAGCGTTTGAGGCACGGCTAAAGCCATGCCCTTTCAAAACGTTTGTTTGTGCAAAGCTTCCCATGTCCCTTAGTCCCTTAGTCCCTAGTCCCTTAGTCCCTTAGTCCCTAGTCCCTAGTCCCTAGTCCCTAGCTACCGTGACGCCTCGATGAACGTAACCTTGTTAATCTCCTTGAGCGTGGTCAACCCGCGGCGCACGCGATCCAGCGCCGACTCGCGCAGAAAGGTCATGCCCTCCTTCTGCGCCAGCTTGCGTATTTCGGAGGTGGGCTTCTTTGCCAAAATGATCTCCCGAATGGTGTCGGTCAAATCCAGCAGCTCATGAATCGCCGTTCGGCCGCGATAGCCGGTGCCGCCGCACTCCATGCAGCCCGGGCCCTCGCGGAATTCAAAGCCTTTCCAATCCTTCGGGTCCATGCCGCTGGCCAGCAGTTCCGCGTCGCTGTGCTGAATGGGGCGGGCGCAGTACTCGCAGATGGTGCGCACCAGCCTTTGCGCCAGAATGCAGTTCAGCGCGGAGACAAAGTTGTAAGCCTCCACGCCCATGTTCAGAAAGCGGCCCAGCACGTCCACTACGTTGTTGGCGTGCACCGTCGTGAAAACAAGGTGCCCGGTAAGCGCCGAGTTGATGGCGATCTGCGCCGTCTCCTGGTCGCGGATTTCTCCCACCAGAATTTTGTCCGGGTCGTGGCGCAGAATCGACCGCAACCCGCGCGCAAAAGTCAGCCCCTTCTTCTCGTTGACCGNNTGATGATCTTGTCCTCGTCGCTTTTAATTTCGTTCAGCGCAGCGTAAAGCGTCGTCGTTTTGCCGGAGCCGGTCGGTCCCGTCACCAGCACCATGCCATACGGCTCGCGGATGTAGGCGCGAAATCGCTTCAGGTCCGCTTCGTTAAAACCCACTACGTCGAGGGTGAGATGGTGGAACTTCTCGCTCATCGACTCCTTGTCCAGCACGCGCAGCACGGCATTCTCGCCGTGAATCGTCGGCATGATGGAGACGCGGAAGTCAATCAGGCGGTTCTTGTAGCGAACTCTGAAACGGCCGTCCTGCGGCACCCTGCGCTCGGCAATGTCCAGCTCGCTCATGATTTTGATGCGGCTAAGGATGGTGGAGTGATGCTCGCGGGCGATAGGCGCCATGGCCTCCTGCAAGACGCCGTCGATGCGGTACTTCACGTGCACCGAATCGTCATAGGTCTCGATGTGAATGTCGGAGGCGCGCCGCTCCAGAGCGGTGAAGATGGTGGTGTCCACCAGNNTTTCGATGGAAATATTTTCGTCTGAATTTTCGTCGCCGGTCAGCACGTCGAAGGTCAGTCCCTCGCTAGCTTCGTCCAGCACGCGCTGCGACTGCTCGGTCTTCTTGAGCAGGTCGGTAATCTGCGAGAGCGTCGCCACGCGCGGAATAATGCGATGCGAGAGCAGCCCGGCAATCTCGTCCAGCACCATCAACCGCGATGGGTCGCTGACGGCAATCACCAGCGCGTCAGATTGTTGTTCGATGGGCACAAAGTTGTAGCGGAACATCAACTCCACCGGCACGGTGCGCAGCAGCTCGTGCTGAATCTTGAAGTTCTTCAGGTCCACGAACTCGGCGTGATAGCGCATGGCCAGAGCTTCGGCCTGGGCGCGCTCGTCCTGGACAGCGGAGAGTGGAACAACAAGCGTGGTTGCCTCAGCCATGGTTTATCCCTGACCTCCGGTGGCTTGCCCCAGCGAGAAGATGGGCAGGTAAAGCGAGATGAGAATGAAGACCACCACCACGCCCATGACGATGAGGATGGCCGGCTCAATCAGCGCCAGGGAAGCGGACAGCGCCGTCGCCACGTCTTCCTCGAAAAATTCCGACACCGAGTTGAGCATCTGCGGCAACGCGCCCGTCTGTTCGCCCACCGAGATCATCTCTCCGGCCAGGTCGGGAAAGACTTTGGTCTGGATCAGCGCATCGGCCAGGCTGCGCCCCTCGCGCACCGTGGTGATGGAGTTGGCGACCGCGCGGGAGACGCGCAGCGAACTGATGGAGCGGGATGCGGTTTCCAGCGACGGTACCAACGGCAACCCGCCCGTCAGCAGCGTGGAGAGCGTGCGCGCGAAGAGCGCGACTTGGTACTTGAGCCAGATTTTTCCGAAGATGGGCAAACGAATGCGGACGCCGTCGATGAAGTCGCGGCCCCGCTCGGTGATGGAGAAGCGATAGCCGCCGAAAATTGTGCCCGCGATAATAAGCAGAATCCAAAGCAGATTGTGGTTGAGAAATTTGCCGAAGGCCAGCAGGTCCATGGTCATGGCCGGCAGCTTGGAGCCCATCTGCTCATAGAGGGTGCCAAACTGCGGAATCACAAAAACGAACATGAAAAACATCAGGCAGACGACCAGCACCATCAGTACGCAGGGATAGATCAGCGAGGTCACCAGCTTCTTGCGGAAAGTGAGCGAGGTGCGCTGAAAACTGACATAGCGCTCCAGCACCTCCTGCAGGTTGCCGCTGCGCTCACCCGCCAGCAGCGTGGTGGTGTACATGATGGGAAATCCGCTCTGCGCCTCGAAGGCCGCCGAAAGCGCGTCGCCCGTCTTGACCCGCGCGGCCACATCCTCCAACTGCGCGGCAAAATGCTCGTTCTTCTGATTCTTGGCCAGCATCTCAATGGAGCCCAGAATCGGCAACCCCGCGCGAATCAGCGTCAGAAACTGCTGGTTGAAGATGAGAAAAGTCTCCAGCTTGACCTTGCGGCGCTTGAAACCGCCAAAACCGCCGCGGGGACGCACATGATAAACGTGATAGCCGGCATGAACAAAGCGTGCGCGCAGCTCATCGGCCGTGGCCGCCGTCTGCACCTGCTCCTGCACGCGACCGCGCTCGTCGGCCACCTTGATTACGAATTCCGCCATGCCTCTCGCCGCCAGCCGGACCCCTGAGTGAGCCTGACCTGTCTGGCCGGCTTTTCTCGGGATTTCTTCTCAGGATTAAGGGTATCAGTTCCCGCCTGCTTCGCTCGTAACGGATAGACGCAAAAGGGAGAAGCAGCGCTCAACGCGGGAAGGTGGTCCGAGAAGAGCTTTTGCCCTGATCCACAAGCGCTGTTCAATGGGCAAAGCAGGCGCTGGGCTTGTCCGAAGGCTGAGTTCAGGCCGTGCAATCCGGGTCAGCATTCCGGCGCCACACCGCCCAAGATGAATTGAGTACAGGTTCCTCGCCATCCACCCTTGACCGCCGCGGAAACCCCGCGCAGGAGAATGTCATGCAGTTTCAATTCAACGGAGTACTCTATAGCATCACGAATAACGAGCTCATCATCGCCGCGGTTATACTCGTCGTCCTGGTGCTCGTCGCCATTGGCGCTTACCTTGAGCGCCGCAAAGTCAAAACCCAGGACCTTCGCAATCGTTTCGGCGCAGAGTACGACCTCGCCGTTCTTACCCAAGGCTCCGTGCACAAGGCCGAAAGCAAGCTGGCTAACCGCGAAACCCGCGTTGAAGCCATGAAGATCCGCGATCTCAGCACCACAGAGCGGGATCGCTTTATTGTCGAATGGCACAACGTCCAATCCCGCTTCGTCGATCAACCCGTGGCCGCCGTCACGGAAGCCGACAACCAGATCAACGCGCTTCTTGTGGCGCGCGGCTATCCCGTGGCCGATTTCGAGCAGCGTGCCGCCGATCTCTCCGTCACCTACCCCAGCGTCATGGAAAACTACCGCCTCGCGCACGGCGTTGCCGTCCGGACCGGCGATGTTGAAGCCACCACCGAGGAACTCCGCACCGTCATGATCCAATACCATGCCATCTTCGATGAGCTGCTCCTGGACCAAAAGCCCATCCAGCACTTAGTCGCCGCATAACTCGAAGTTTGCGGCACGAAGGGCTCCGTCTCCATGCGGATGCCCTGGAGGATCGCAAAATGAGACCACTTACGAACGTGATTCGATGTGCCCGCAAGACAGGATTCTCCATCCTGCTGCTGGCGGGCACATGCACGATGGGAACCGCACTTGGATTCGCCGCCAGCCCGAATTCCGAGACCATTCAAGCCACATATACTCAGGCAGGTAAAACCATCGGCATCACGCTGATCATTTACAACTACTCCACTCCATCGGACCTCCAAGTTCTCTCCCGAGCATTCGAAGAGGGCCAGGATCGCGCATTGGCCACCGCTCTTTCCAAGACCAAAGCGGTCGGGCATTGCTCGATTACAGGGGCTCTCAGCTATGACGTCGCCTTCATCCAGATGGATGTAACGCCAACCGGGCGGCAGATCACCTTTGTCACCAGCCGCCCGCATCCGTTGAATGAAGCCGGCGCGGATGCGCAGTCCCAGTCCTTCGACCTGGCCGTTGGCCAATTCGACCTGAATGACACCGACAGCACCAAGAACAAAGGATTCTTCTATCCGGCAAGCAAGCTGGTGATCGATAAGCAGGGAGTGTTTCGCTATGATCTGTCCGGCAATCCCTGGTCGCTGGTCAACGTCCTCGATTCGAAGACGGCCCCCGGCGAGACTTTAGCGCTGGGCCCCGAGAATTGATTTTGATCGGAAGTCACCCGCCGTGTGCCCCACGTAAACCCTCCAATATCACCGCCCTGCTGCATCTGTTCTGCCTCACTGCTGACCCTGTATCCTGATTACGTTTCATCTTGCGGCGGGAAAGAGGTCTGAATTGACGCAGGCAATGAATTGGACAAGGCGCAGGTACGGACAACTGGCCGCTGTCAGCGCCCTGCTGCTTGTCGTAGCCATCGGCGCGGCCTTGCTGGCAGGCATTTATTCCAGCCGCTCGGCGGCGGCGGTCATTCCCTATCCGCGCGAACTGGCGCAGGTCAGCTTTGCCGTAGCCGGTGACGTGATTCCGCATGGAGCGGTGCGTGCCGCCGCCGCCGCCGCCGGAGACGGCGCGCAGGGCTGGAGCGCGCTCTTCGCCGATGTGGCCGACGTCTTCCATCACGCAGACTTCGGCTTTGTGAACCTGGAGACTCCGGTGGCGCCGGAGCACTCGCACGGGACCAAAGAGTTTATGTTTGACGCGCCCATCGCATTGATTGACGCGCTCAAGGCCAGCGGCATCAAGATCGTCTCCTCCGCCAACAACCACATGATGGACCAGGGCGAGGCGGGCTTTGCCGAGACGCGCGAACACCTGCGCGAACGCGGGATGCTCTTTGCCGGCACGGGTGACACGGCGCAGCAAAGCTGGCAGCCGGTCATCACCGAGGCCAACGGAATCAAGGTGGGCTGGCTGGGAATGACGCGCTGGCTCAACGGCAACCGCAATCCCGACGACGACAACCAGCCGCACGTAAACTTCTTCCCCTATCCGGACGAATCCAAAGGCGCGCCGGGACTCGACGAGGCCGGCGTACTCGACGCCATTAAAAAAGCGCGCGCCCAGTGTGATTTTCTGGTGGTTTCCATTCACTGGGGCGTGGAGTACGCGACAGCGCCGCAGCCCGCGGACGTGGAAACGGCGCACAAGATGCTCGAGGCTGGAGCCGCGGTGATCGTCGGCCATCATCCGCATGTATTGCAGCCGGTGGAGACGTATCGGACTCAGGACGGGCGCGACACGGTCATTTTCTATTCGTTGGGAAATTTTTTATCGAATCAATCGCGCACGTATGTCGATGGCCTGATGCCCGACAAAGAAGGCGACCCGCGCGACTCGATGATCGGGCTGTTTTCCGCTGTGCGCAAGGACTACGGGCCAGCCGGCGTGCGCGTCGAGCTGGGCCATGTGGGCGTACTGCCCGTGTGGGGCGAGAACAATCGCAACGAGCTGGCCAGGGGACAAACCAAAACGCCGGTAATTCGCCCCGTCCTGATCGATCGCGAGATTCCGCGCGTACAGACAAGACTGGATGATCTGAATCAGCTCAGCACTCCCGCGAAACCGCTGACGGCAGAGCAGAAAAAGGAGTTCATCGAGCTGACCAGCCGCCTGAAGCTGCTTTCAGACCGCCGCGCCCTGTTGCTGGCGCGCATCGGCGATGAGTATGTCACCGACCCGCCAAAACAGGCGGCGAAGCAGTAGAGCGGGTTGTTTGCGGGCGGAGTTTTATTCGAGAAGCGGAACTCCGGCTGCACGGGCGGCATTGCGCAGATCTTTATCGAGCGTTGCCAGTGGGAGCCGGTAGCGAATAGCCAATTCAAGATAAGCGGCATCGTAAACGGATAGTTTGTACTTTCTCGATAGATCGATAACCTGCGTTCCGTCGCGAGGGAAATCGAAGTCGATGGAAAACATATCCAGTGATTCAAGGAATTGAGTCACGTCCTCCGGCGTAATCCGGTTGCGCCGTTCGTTCAGCACCAGGACGTTGCGTATTTCGTACCACCAAATGCCGGGGACAATTGCGGAGCCGGATTGAATTTCAAGGAACGCCAGATCGGCTAGCGGGTGATCTTCGTCCCGCAAGGCCCATGTGATCGTGATCGAGGCATCCAGGACAAAGCGCATGGTTACATGCGACCTTCATCGCGCATGGACAGAATCTCTTCCAGGGAAACGGGCTTGGTGCGTTTGCGAATCTCCTTGATGCTCTCGACGGCCCATTGAACCCGCTCCCGGTCGATCATACCCTCAATGGCCCACTGTAAGTGTTCCCGATCAAACACCACTTCTGGCACGAGGCGTACGACCTGTTTGCCATTCCGTGTAATGACTATGCTCTCCCCACGCTCCGCCGCATCGAGAATGCGGTGAAAGTTATTTCCGTCATCCGTTGTTTGAATGTTTTGCATACACTATCCAATCCACTTAACTGGTCAAAGTATAGCAAAATCCGGGAAAATTGACCGGAATCCATCTGTTCCCGAATTTCTGCAAAGCGCTACTGCACCGTTCCCTGCGGACGCAGCCGGCGCAGGTCCATGGCGCAGGCCACGGCATTCTGCGCCTGCAGGCGAAGATTGTCAGAGGCTACCCAAAGCCACAGCCGCGTAATCTGGCTGGAGTTGCGCGCGCCCGGCTCGGGATGCAGCCGGACCAGCACATCGTCCTGTCCCGTGGAGGCAAGGTTGGAGGGCGAATCGGTGTCTTCCAGCACCAGGTCGAGGTGTCCGCCTCTCAGAGCCTCTTCCAGGGAGGCAATCTCCGCTGGCTGCTCCAGTTCGATGGCGATGGAGAAGGCATGGCCGTGGAAGACGGGCGCATGAACCACTTGCAAGGCCAGCGCGGGCCAGCGGCCGGCGGAGAGCGCGGCGTAGTGGCGGCGCACCCGCGCCTCCACCGCGCCCAGGCTCACTTTGGCGGATTCGCCCAGCCCGGCCAGCAGGTTATAGGCCGCCTGCGTATCGTAAAGGCTGCGGGGCATCCCCTGAAAGCTCAACAAGCTCATGGTCTGCTGGTGCAGTTCATCCAGCGCGGCGCGGCCAAACTCGCTGGCAGGCTGCAAGAGCGTGGCGAAGGCGATGCGCACCGGGGCTGCCTGTTGCAGCCGTTCCAGCACCAGCGCCAGCGCCAGCGCAGCGGGGTGGGCGGGAACCACGGCGGGAGTGAACAGGTCCACGGTAGCCGCCTCGGAACCCAGCCAGGGCGCGCGCACCACAACGCCTGTCTCCTGGTCCAGAGCGCCGCTCAGGTCGAGTACGGTCGAGCCAGCCCTGAGCGCATCCCGCCAGTGCTTGCGGGTCAGGTCCTCGGAACCGCAGAAAAAGGTGAAGTCGATGCGGTCGAAGGCGTCCGGTCCAATGGTCTGGACAAAGGTGATCTCGTCGCCCACCTGGTCCAACAGGCCCTCTGCCTCCTCCTCGTCCAGCAGCACGATACTGGCCGCCGCCAGGGGCGACTCCGATAGAGCGTCCTTCAACTCCCGGCCCACCAGGGTTGAGGCTCCGGCAATGGCGATCTTGTACACAGGCGTCCTTTGATTCGTTAAAAGCAGCTATTAGCTTTTAGCCTTTAGCTGTTCGTAAATCAGCGGTCAAGCGGCCCCGGTTCCGAGACAACAGCAGGCGCGGGCTTCAACCGCCAGCGGCGGCGGCGCGACCACGAGTAAGCCGCCCGCGCCCAGATGCCGC
>PMGP01000012.1 GCA_003156235.1 Acidobacteriaceae bacterium | reverse complement strand
CTGCCCAAGCGCGAGGATCTGATGGTGGAGATTCAGCACCTGGTAGACACCAAGCCCCGCTCGCCCAAGCTCAAGGAACTGCGCACGCTGCTGGCGCGCGTTGAAGAGCTGCACGAGCAGAATCCCATGCTCGGATTGCGCGGCTGCCGCCTGGGCATCGCCTTCCCGGAGATCACCGAGATGCAGGTTCGCGCCATCATCGAGGCTGCGTGCATCATCAAGAGCAAGGGCGGAGATCCGCATCCTGAGATCATGATTCCGCTCGTCGCCACCATCGAGGAAACGCGCAACCAAGCCACCATCGTTCGCCGCGTGGCCGAGGAAGTCTTCAAGGAGAAGGGCGTCAAGGTCGATTACATGGTGGGCACCATGATCGAGCTGCCGCGCGCGGCCCTGACTGCGGATCAAATTGCGGAAGAGGCCGAGTTCTTCAGCTTCGGAACCAACGACCTGACGCAGACCACCTTCGGCATCAGCCGCGACGACATCAACCAGTTCCTCCCGGCCTACATGAAGGCGGGCATCTTCAAGCAGGACCCCTTCGCCACACTCGATCAGGCAGGCGTTGGGCAACTGGTGCAGATGGCCACATCCAAGGGCCGCAAGACCCGCCCCACTCTCAAGGTGGGCATCTGCGGCGAGCATGGCGNNGGCTGGCCGCCGCGCAAGCGGCTCTCGAGGAGAAGCAGACCGGCCCGATCCACACCAACGCCTAGTCCGGCATAACCGGCTCAACCACCAAGGGCGCAGCCAATCGGCTGCGCCCTTGCTATTTGGATTTCTCAGCGCAGTTCAATCCAAATCGAATCGAGCCGTGGATAATTTTTCCGGAGTCGTCTGTGGAGAACTTCCATTTTGCAATTGCGTCGCTCACTGCCTGCCACAGCATCCTGGGGCCGGAATCGATAGCGATGTCCTTCGCCGAGCCGTCGCTCCCATCGGTCAGGTGGAATTCGACGGTTCCATGTACCCGAGCGGCCTTCGCAATCGGGGGATACACGGGATCAACGTATTCCGTGGGATGAATTGGCTCGCTGCTTGTCAATTCAATGAACGGCTTACGAGGCACGTTCTGAGCCAAGCGGTAAAGCGCCGACGGACGGTCAGAGGAATCGCCGAAAATGCTGTCGAACTTGCCGTCTGCAATCGCCTGCAAGGCCGCTGAATGCGATATCGGAGGAGCCGCCGGGGCAGCTTCAGAAACCGGGAAAATGGGCTTATCCCACGGATGATCGCCAGTGACCTGATCGAGCTTATCAAACAGGGTTCGAGACCAGGCTGTGTATTGCGGCGTGTTCGGATGAGCGCCAAATATATCTCTATCTAGAATGTCCGCGTGCATCACACGACCACCGCCCGCGCATTCCACCTGAATTGAGACATTCATTCCGCTAAAGACCAGGCCCTTGTTTCGCCGCTTTAATTCAGCCTTCAACGCTTTCTCAGGAACCGTGCAGGGATTCATGCCTTGCAGAACAGAAGAGAGGGATTCACTCAGATTGACGTGTGTGATTGCGATTTCAGCGCGAGGATAGCACGCATCGGCAGGCGGCGTCAGGCTGATCCGCTCAACATCCGTCTTCTCACCCTCGGAGCGCAGGAAAGTCAGGTCGTAGTAGTTGAATGGCGGACCTATGTCGATGAAGCTGTCTCTTCCAATTACAACTTCGGTAGGAAACGGCTCTTGACTTTTGTGCCCTTGGGCAATGCAAGTGCCATTGATGATGAGGACAAAGCTGATGGCGATGACGATCCGCATACAGCCCTTATATCACAGCACCGCCCCTATTCCGTAGGCGCATAATACCCTTCTCGCGTGACCACGCTCAGGTCTTCCTTGTTGGCCTTGAGGGTGATTTTGTGAAGGAAAAGAATACAGCTTGATTGAGTTCGCTGGAACCGAGAATCTCCGCTTGGGCGGCCATCCTTGCAGATAATTACATTCTGTTGGCGCACACTGGCAGAATGAGCAAGAGTGGGTGCCTCCGGTCCAACCTGTCAGGAATCTGCCCGGTCCATCCCACCAGGGAGTCCACCCCCCTCCCCCTATTTCCTGTGTAACTATGAAACTGCGTGGCTGTATCTCCCAGTCCGAGTTGTCCTTTTCTTTGCGCTATATCATTGCATTATTCATGCAGCAGACAATAGCACTATTCTTTTGGCTTCGACGTCTGCCAATAGACCGAGTAGCGCTCATCGCGGATCTTATACATCGCCGTCAGGTCGTAGGTTCCGCTTGCGCCGGCAGCGTTGAAGTGCAACTCGGCCGCCGAGTTGACTTGTATCCAATCGTCCGGCTTGACGCTGTCTCTGCCAGCGAGCGCCTTCCCCTCCGGCAGTTTCTCCGCGGGCGGCAGATTCTGTGGAACCGTTGCTTCGCCGTGAATGATCTTGCCGGGTCCATCCGCGGGACCTGCGCCAAGCTTGGCTGCCAACACCAGCGGTCCGTACAGGACTGCCGTTACCGATGCGTCGCCTGGCAAGGACTCCTGCCGCAATTCCATCGGCAGTCTAACCGTAAGAGTATCGCCATCCTGCCAGACTCTTCGGATCGCAAGATAGGAGCCTGGATCCGCAACCGCCTCCAGGCTTCTCTCGTTGATCTTCACCTCGGCGCCGCTGGTCCAGCTCGGAATCCTCACGTGAATTGTGCGCAGATGCGGCCTTGCACAGTTCACCTTCAACGTGGTTCCTTGTTCGCTCGGGAAACTCGTGCTTTGCTGAATGCTGATTTCTTCGCTTTTCCAGTCCAGCGTGGAAGCGATGAATTGGTTCACGAAAACTTCTGATCCACGGTAGAAGTAGATCGTGTCCGTGAACTTGGCAAACTCCTCCACGCCCGTGCCGGTACAGCACCAGAACGACTCTTCCGGAGAGTTGTAGGCACGCCAGTATCCACTGGCCAGCGGAAAGAAATACTGTTTCAATCCATCTGCATTCTGCGTGCCCAGCCGGCAATTGAACAGCGATCGCTCATACGCATCCATCCACCGCGTCTCAGCCGTCCAGCCGAAGACGATCCGCTCGAGCTTCATCAGGTTGTAGGCCACGCAGCACTCAGCGTTGGTCCAGCCAAGCGTTCCCGCGAGTTTACCAGGCAGCGTCCTCCAATGCTCGTCGAGGCTGGTGTTGCCGATGACGTAGGAGCGCGCGGTGAGCACTTCTTCGAGGAAGTACTCGGCAATCTCGCGGTAACGACGGTCGCCGGTGACCTCATACATACGGGCCGCGCCGATGATCTTGGGAACGTGGGTGTTGGCATGAAGACCCTGCAACTCGTCTCGGCGCTCGGCAAGCGGATCGAGAAAGCTGGGCTGCTCGAAGAGGCGTGCGGCGTCGAGGTAGCGGTTTTTCTTGGTAACAGCGGCCAGATTGACGAGCACTTCGTTCATGCCGCCGTACTCGGTGCGCAACATCCGCTGGCGCTGCTCGGCACTGATCACGCCGATCCCCCAGAAATCCGATCCCGCCCACTTCGCCATGCCTTCGCAGACCTCAAGGGCATCTGCGTTGCCGGTCAGAAGATACATGTCCAGCAGGCCGGCCATGATCTTGTGGTAAGTGTAAAAGGGCGCCCACACGTTCTTGCCCTGCACGAGACGCTCAAAAAGCTCCGCCGGAAAAGCACTCAGATAACCCGTGCCAATCTTCTTCTGGCATTGAACAAGGCCGGCCACCACCTGGTCGCCGCGATTCTTCAGCTCATCGTTGCCGGAAGTTGCCGAGGCCAGCGCGACTGCCGACAGAAAATGGCCGCCTACAAAATGCCCGCGCAACTCGCAGGCTGGATCTTCCCAGCCTTTGTAAGGCGTCGCGCTGGAGGAGATGCCTGCCGTCAATCGGAACGAGTGCAAAAGCCTATCCACGGACAGCGAATCCAGGTAGCGCGCATTGATCTCCGCCTCATCGCGAAAGATGCCGGGAGCAAGGCGGACCGAGGCCAGCGGAAAAGGGACAATCCTTGCGCTTGCATCGGAGGAAGTCACCGCACGCAATACTTCCGCCGGCGCCAGGGAACGAATCAGAGTGAAGCCGGCGGCGGCGGCGCTCGTCTTCAGGAAATTTCGGCGGGAATGATCGGTCATTGGAAGCTCTCTCTTGTGTTGGTCTGAGTTGGGTTGTCTGAGGACGCACCGGGCCTGCGTTGGATCGAACTTTGGAGCGTCACAGGCGAAGAATGCAGGCCATCTTCGACCGCGGAAATCGTACGGATAATTTGCCTTCCGCCGCATTCACTTCGATACCAAGGTCAACCGGATAAAGAATTTCGGCTTTCGCGGCCGCCATTGGAAGTTCGACAGTGTCAGCCCCTTCCAACCGCCATACAGCCAGCGTGGTCCAGCCCGGAGCGCGCATTCCGAGCGCAACCGGGGCGTTCCGGTTCGTCACATCCGGCAAGCCCAAAGGATAGAATGGCGCGGTGTGAGGTATATGACTGCGAATCACATCCCTGTAAATCCTGATGCCGTTGGTTACCTGATGAAGCCCATTGGCGGAGATTGAATCCAGCCGGCCGCTCTGGTGAATGCGGCACAACATGGTCGTGACCATATTGAAGCTGGCTTGATCGGCATCGGCTTGCGCCAGCGGATACGACCAGATGGCGAGTTGCTCAGGCAAGACCGCAGCGGACGCGCCCACCAGAATTCCTGGGAGTTTCAGATAGTTTTCCTGGTCAGTCATGGACTGAACCTGGAGGCGGCTGAGCATGGCGTAATCCATGCGCCCGCCTCCGCTGCCGCAGTTTTCAATGACCAGTTCGGGATAACGATTCAGAATACCTTCCAGCCATGCAAGGTGCGCGCGGTTGTGCTCCAGCAGGCCTTGCCCGAAGCTATCCGCGTTGATCTCGGTTCCTTGCAGCGAATCGACATTGTAATCCATCTTGATATAGCCGATGCCGTAGTCGCTTACCAGCCTGTCAATCACCTGGTCGAGGTAAGCCCGCACTTCGGGATTGCGGAAGTCAAGCAGAAAACGGGTGTTTTTCAGCACTCTTTTGCCGTGGCGGACCAAGAACCAATTGTCGGGTTTTTGAGCGAGCAGCGACTTTGCCCCGGCCACTTCGGGCTCGAGCCACAATCCCGGAATCATCCCCGCCTGTTTGACCCGGTCGAGGACAAACTTCATCCCATGCGGCCAGCGCGAAGTGGAGGGCTGCCATGCGCCGATGGTCGGACTCCAGTCTTCATTCAGCTCCGCATACCAGCCGGCATCAATGACGAAATACTCGCAGCCGGCTTTTGCGGCGGCCACGATCAGCGGCAACTCCTTCTCTTCCGTCGGATCGCCCCACAGGCAGTTCATGTAATCGTTGAAGATGACAGAGCATCGCGCATTGTCTTTGTGCGGTCTCTCGCACGCCACGCGGCGATAGCGCGCCAGCGCCTCCACCGCATCGCCGAATCCACCCTGCAGGCATCCAATAGCAACCGGAACTGTCTGGTAACTCTCCCCCGGCTTCAGACTCTTCCAGGCGGACGAATGCAGATCGTCGGGCCCGCCCAGATACGCATAAACGTCATCGGCGTTATTGTCCCGAAACGAATAATTGGAGATCTCCCAATACCAGGAGCCGTTGTGCTCGATCTGCCAGAACCAGATCACGCCCAGGCGGGTGTTTTCCACCATGGCCATAGGAAGATACTTCTCCGAGGACCAACTTCCGATGCTGCCTGCCGACGCCTCCGACCAGCTGGTCCGCTCGTTCTCGACAAAGCCCAATTCGGATGGGCGCAGGGAGTGCCATTGCCCTTCTGACATCCAACTGTTGTAAGCCAAGTGAATGACCAACTCGCGCTCATAGTTCTGCGGGTCGGCCAGCGAATGCAGCATCGCCGAGCTAAGAGCTTCGATCCCGACAGGTGCGCTCCCGGCGTTGGTGACTCTCGTCCATCGACGGACGACCGGAATGCCGTCGAAAGACTGATAGAAGGAATCGACCTCGATCCCCAGGATGGGATCGACCTGGCTCAGAACAAGCCGCCGCCCTTTGCCTGTCGATTCCTCGTGCTTCCCCTTGAAGAGGAGACGGACTCCCGGAGATCCGGAACCCAGCTTCATGCCTTGGTCAGGCGAGTTCTCACCACTGCACTGAATTGCAGTCTCCACGCCGGACGAAACCACGGAGGCGATCTTCCCCTGCAAAGCCCGGCTGGGCAGCACGGATTTCTGGCGCAGCTTCTGCCCAGACACTTCAAAGGCAAAAGTCAATTCCGGCGTGTTCCACTCGAAGGTCTCTTGCTCAGAGGCCTGATCTGGCTGGCTGGCAGCCAAGGCCAAATTGGGCAACAGCGATCCCAGCGCTGTGATGCCGGTGGAGCAAAGAAACCTCCTGCGATTCATAATCACCGTCCTTGAAAGCTAGAGTATGCGAACCGGCAGAAACGATCTTTGAACTCAGAGATGCGCTTCAAATCCGACGAGTAGCAGTTAGGCCACAGAGGCGGCGCGCGGCTTCAGCTTGCTGCCCAAGAAGGCATAGCAGCCGACGGCAAGATAACAGACCAGCGGCACAATCATCGCCATCGCCATGCTCTTGGTGGCCTGGTTGACGAAAGCAATCAGTGGGGTAAAGACCGCGCCGCCGATGATCGCCATAACGATGAGCGAAGCGCCAGACTTGGTGTTCGTACCCAGGCCGCGAATGCCCGTGGCAAAGATCGTTGGGAACATCAGCGACATGAAGAAGCTGGTCAAGAAGATTGCCCAGAGGCCTACCCAGCCGGGGAAAGCAATTCCGATCCCCACAAGCCCCACATTGACGACCGCGAAGATTCCCATCAGATTGCCGGCCTGCACCCGCTTCATCAAAACGCTGGAGGCGAAGCGGCCTATGCCGAAGCCGGCCAGCGTGCCGGTGAGGTAGTAGCCGGCGATCTTTTCCGGCAGGTGAGTGTAGTCCTGCACATATTGAATGTAGTAACTCCAGGTTCCGACTTGCGCGCCGACGTAGCAGAACTGTGCCAAGACGGCGAGCATGAAGTGAGGATAGCGCAGCAGCTCGCGATAACTTCCCCTGGGTTCTTTGTCGTCTGCTAAGCGAGCCCCGGCAATCGCCGGGAAGCGAGCGCGAGCGATCAGAAACGCCCATAGCAGAACCAGCGATCCCAGAATCATATAGGTAGGAACGACGCGCATCGTCTCCTGGTGCAGATAGACGCTGTAGGTTCCTGCCAGCTTCATGCTGGCCACTTCCGCCGGTTTGAGTTCCACGCCGGAGAAGATGAATACGGTGCCGATCAACACTCCAGAAATAGCGCCGATAGGGTTGAAGGCCTGGGAGAAGTTGAGCCGCCGCACGGCGCTTTCGGGATCGCCAAGTTGAGCGACCAGAGGATTGGCTCCCGTCTCAAGAAAGGCGAGCCCGCTGGCGATGACAAAGAGAGCCAGCAAGAACAGGTAATAACTTCCGACATAGGCGGCGGGCCAGAAAAGGAAAGTTCCCGTGCCGTAGAGCAACAGCCCAGCCACCAGGCCGAACTTATAGCCACGGCGCTGCATCATCATCGCCGCGGGAACGGAGAAGGAAAAGTAACCGATATAGAATGCCGACTGCACCAGGCCGGCCTGCAAACGTTGCAGCTCGAAGGACTTCATGAACTGGCGGATGAGCACGTCGTTCAGGTTGTTGGCGATTCCCCACAACAGGAACAGTCCGGTGACCAGAAAGAAGGCCATCGCACAATTGGCGGGAATCAGCGGTTTGCTGCTGTCTTGCTCTGTTGTCGTCGGAAGCGAAGCTAAAGCCATCGAGTTATTCCTTTCCCGGATAGACAGCTACTTTGCCGCAACGACCGTCGGACATGAGCCGGTAAGCCTCATCCGCCTGCTCAAGCGGGAAGCGGTGAGTGATGATATTTTCCGGATGCAGGTTCCAGCGGACAAGCCGCTCCACCAACTCCTCCATCAGCCAGGTGGATGTAACCCAAGACCCGTAGATCGTTTTTTGATCGTGAATGATATCGGGTGATGGATTGAAGGTAACACTTCCCCCCTCGCCAACCATGACCATCTTTCCCCATTTTCGTGTTGCTCGAATGGCAGCCGCTCGTGCTTCAGCATTTGCAGAGCATTCCACCGCGCGTTCAACACCATGTCCGCCGGTCAATTCCCTGACTTGCTCCACGTTGTCAGGCCCGGCCGCCAGCACTAAATCGCATAGATCGAGGCGCAATGCAATGTCGCGGCGTTCGGCCGAGATATCGATTCCGATAATTTTCTCGGCTCCCAACTTGCGGCACAACGCTCCAGCCGCCAGACCCACCGGTCCCAGGCCGGTGATGAGCACCGCGTCGTTGCCGCAGATGCCCACCTTCTGAAGAGCTTCGTAGACCGTGCCGAATCCACACGCTACTTGCGCGCCATCAAAGTATGTGAGTTCGTCGGGCAGCAGAATCAGGTCTTTTTCCTCGGCCAGCATAAATTCAGCCATGCCGCCGTCTCGCTGCCATCCGTATGCTCGGCGATACTCTCGACTTGTGCAGGAGATCATGTATCCGCGGCGACAGTCATTGCAGACACCGCACCCTGAGATGTGATAGACAATCACACGATCGCCAGTCTTGAATCTGCGGCAGCCTGGACCAGTTTCAACGATCAATCCCGAGGGCTCATGGCCGGCAATGACCCCTTGATAGCCTTCCGGTCCCTTCCCCAGGTGCTCATGGTAAATACATCGGATATCGGAACCGCATATCGTCGATGCTTTTACCTCGAGCAGTACCTCGCCGTGGCCTGGTTTTGGTATCGGTACACTTTTGAGTTCAACGGTACTGTTCCCTGGAAGGAACGCCGCCTTCATGGTTGTTTGCATTTTTGGTTTTATCCTTTTTGCTCTTGTTATTTTGCGGTTCAGAATAAGGCTGCTTCCTATTGAAAGCGGCCTCTTCATACTCGGTAAGCGGGAAACCATTGCCTAGTTCGGTATTCCATACTATGGAGGCGTAATCACCCCGTTCACATCCCAGAGATCTTCCCACGACTGGTTGTCCCTCCAAAGGAAGACCTGACCCTTGATCAAGCGGCAGTTGCGATCCAGCTTCTCAATGGCGTCCATCTCCTGCTGGGTCAAGGGTTCATTGGTTACTCCCACCAGGTTGCTCAGGATGTTGCGTGGATTTGCCGAAAATGGAATCGGAACCTGTCCACGCTGAACAGCCCACTTGATGCAAACGACGGCCGGGTGGACTCCGAGTCTTTGCGCGATCTGACGAATCCCAGGGTCTTCCGTTGGCGACGTATCGTCCGGCACACGGTCGCGTTCCGGGCGGCCTGGTGATCCAATCGGCGAGAATCCAATCGGCTGAATCCCTTTTTCATTCAGATAGCGGAAGAATTCCGGCTGTTGAAAGTGGGGATGGAGTTCCATTTCGTTTGCGACCGGCTTGATTCTGGCGTCACGAAGAAGCAACTCCATCTTCGGAATCGTCATGTTCGATGTCCCGATGTGACGAACCAGCCCGCGATCGACAAGCTCTTCCATCTTTCGCCATGTGCGCATGTAGTTCTCATGGATGTAGGATACGGCATGAGGATTGCGGGCACTGACGTCGCATCCAGAAGGATGATGATTGGGAAACGGCCAATGGACCAAGTATAGGTCGAGGTAATCGATCTGAAGGTCTGCCAGGGATTTCTCGCAAGAAGCGATGACGGCCTCTTCACCGTGCTTGTCGTTCCAGAGCTTCGACGTGATCCAAACCTTGTCACGCCGGAGCTCGCCCTGGAAGAGATCTTTGAACACTTTGCCGATTTGGTTTTCATTGCCGTAAACGGATGCGCAATCAAAATGGCGATAACCGATGGAAGCGGCATACTTCACGGCTTCGGCGACCGCACTGTGGGAGACGTGGTCAGAGCCAAACGTACCGAGGCCAATTGCAGGCATTTTGGCCCCCGAACTCAATGTTCGACAAGGCACTAGCGTGGGATCGACGATCCCGTTCGACAGTGAGGACGAAACAGGTGAATGATGCATTGGGCTGCTCCTCGGCAAAGTTATTGTAACGATGACTCCTACAACACGATGCTGCCGATTACCTCGAAGGATACTGCGATTGGCGGCACACCAGTGTTGGGATGGGCTGTTGTCAGCTCCAAGGAGCCGCCATATCACGATAGTACCAAGAGTGTGATCGGTCAGTTCGTCTTGCCCAGAGTGATCAGAGTCTGATGTCCTTCGTACGTGACGGAGCGATCTGCGCGCGAATCCGGCCCGACTCCTACGCCATGTCCCGTTTTAACCAGAACAATCTGGAAAGTTCGCTTGCTTCGCATTCCCGTGAATGTTCCCGATCGGTCCCCAATCGACAGAACATTTCGATGGTCATCCCAGTGGAAGTGGATCGTTGTCCTCGCGCCATGCTCGTACGCGTATCCATCCCCGCTGTCTTCGTACAACTGAAAGTCGGCATCTTTGCCGCCGTAGATACGAATCTCCAATGGATCTTCCAGCTCCGATGCGGATTGCACGATCGGCCCCAGGGGCACAATGCTGCCTGCCTTTACATAGATTGGAATTCGGTCCAATGGAGCATCTGCCTTGATCGTTTCTCCCCCGCGATGTGTTTGACCCGTCCAGAAATCAACCCAGTCGCTGCCCGCCGGCAACGCGACGCTTCGGCTAGTCGCACCCCGTTCTACGACGGGATTCACCAGAAGCGAATCGCCGAACAGGAATTGATCGCTGATGTCGTGTAACGCCGGATCGTTCGGATAGACAAATGGCAGAGCTTTCATAAGAATTTCGCCACGGCTGGTAACACCCCAGGCTGCGGAGTAAATGTAGGGGAGAAGACGGTAACGAAGTTCATCATATTGTGTCAGGATCTTCTCAACCTCGGGGCCGTACTTCCACAACTCCGTTTCGGATTTATATCCGTGAATGCGAAAGATCGGGCTAAACGCGCCGAATTGAAACCAGCGGATGAGCAATTCATGGTACTCCGGCGAGGTGTACTGGTCCGCGGGACGGAAGAAACCACCAATGTCCGTAGTCCAATAAGGAGAGCCGGACATTCCGAAACTGAGACCGGCCGGAATCTGACGGCGCAATGTCTCCCAGTTAGCCGAGACATCGCCCGACCAGGAGATGGAACCGTTGCGCTGCTGCCCGGTAAACGCGGAGCGCGATAGAATCACTACTCGCTTCTTGTCCGTCGCTGCGCGTTGTCCCTCGTAAACAGCGGTCGTTTCATACAGCGGATACGCATTGCGCACAGATTCTCCCGGACCGAGATAGGTCATAGCGCCTTTAAGCTGATCACCCTCTGGCTCGGAAGCATCCAACCACCACCCATCAAGACCTTCCTGAAACAGTCCACGATTCAGTTCCGACCAGAACAGCTTTTGCGCGCTTGGATTGAATAGGTCCGCCCAATCTTCCTTTTCCTGTGTCTCTCCGGGTTCCCTGGAGGCCGCCTTAGGTGGCAGGAGCAGGTGTTCCTTCTTCATATCCTGGTCAACAGCAGTCTCCGCTCCAAATTTTGCCCACACCGATGCCACCAAATGAAGATCCTTCTCGTGCAGCTGCGTTATCATTTGCGCCGGATCGGGATAGTCGCTTTCATCAAAGCGCAACGCATTCCAGCCATACTTTCCCCAGTACCGCCAATCCTGCACCAGGACGTCGACTGGAATCTTCCGCTTGCGGAACTCAGCTGCTATATCAAGAATCTGTTGCTGGCTTGAGTAGCGTTCCCGGCATTGCCAATAGCCGTATGCCCAGCGCGGCAGCAATGGAGCAGCGCCGGTGAAATCCCGGTACTGAGCAATGACCTGGCTTGGTTCCGGCCCATAGATGAAGTAATAGTCAACTGCTTCACCCGTTTCGGAACGAAAGGCCATCGTGTCCGAAGGAGCGCGTACGGAGAGTTTCGTGTCGCCTCCCGTTTCGGCCATCACCTTGTAGGTTGTATTTGCCGCGAGGTGCATCTTGGCGCCGACTGACCCAGGAAGCCACATATTAATAATATCTAGAATCTGCCGCCCATCTACCGCCAGCCGGAGTTTGTCCTGGAAGTTCCCGCTCAACAAAAATCCGTATTCACCCTCGGGTCCGGTTTTGAACGTCCCCGCGCCTGTGCCGTCCAGAGGAATCGCTTCCGTCGCCGGATTGAAATCCGTCAGAGATGCGCTGTTCCATAGCAGGCCATATCCCTTGGTCGAAATGAGAAACGGAATCACGATATTTGTGTTTGCCTGCAGCAACCGGAGCGGTATGCCGCGCAGGTTGAAGAAACCCTCTTGATGTTGGCCCAGACCGTAGAGCGCTTCTCCAGGGGCTAGCAAATAATCCTGCCGGACTCCGTTACCCGATCCTTGCGCGGCCGCCGACACGATTGTTCTTCCATGATCCGGCTGCTCGCTGAGGATCGTATGTCCATCGGGCGCCAGGAAACGGACAGACCCCGTGTCCTTGGCGATTTCGATCTTCAACTTGCTGGTCTGAATATGGAATGTCGAGTCATCCGAGGAAGTCGTGAATTGCGCGCCGTCACACGGGCGAATCACCGCCGGTACAAGAGACTTGATCGGCATAAGGGATGCGCTAGCGAAGATATGAATCACGCTTTCGGAACAGACTTCAACATGGACAATGCCGGTTTGGGAATGCACAATCGCGCCATTGGCCAGTTGCTCGATGGTCTGAGCGCCAGCGCGGCCAGTGGCGGACGCTAACAAGACGACGAAGACAGTATGAAGAAGCTTTCCGAAAGAGGCAGAGGACATGATTATGGCTCCTGATAAAGGTGAGAAAGCAAAATCGATAAAAGGTTTCGCGAGTGGATGCTAGTCGCGAGTTGTTGTGCGCACAGACACCTTGGGTTGCTTGATAGCGGTCCGATGTCGCAATACAATCAGCCACAGGAGGTCGCTATTGATGGCTTAAGTCAGTGGAACTCTGTTCGAGCGCAATTTTCGCGTGATCGTCCCATTGGCGGCTGAGGCGTTTTGATTCTTTGAAAGCCTCTTCGGCCGCGATCTTGTCGCCTGACTTCTGATACAGGCGTGCAAGCTGGTAGTGAATGCTTCCATCTTCATCGGATGACAGTCCTTCCTTGTACTCCGAAATAGCTGCTGGAATTCGATCGGTCGCCGCATATACCCGCCCCAAGAGAGCGTGTAAACGAGGCACGAATTCGGGTTGCAGGCTCCGGCATTTGGACAGATATGGCTCAGCTTCCGCGTAGAGGTTCTGTTGGACAAGGATCTCGCCCGCCAGGAGATTTGCCTCAGAGTCGTTCGGATCTTCCGCCAAGAGGCTGCGGTCGATATCGAGTGCTTCGCCGTACTTCAATTGGGAAAACAGCACTATCGCCAGGCTCAGCCGCGCGGAGTGGCTTTTTGGATCGAGAGCGACGGCTTTTCTGTATTCCGTTTCGGCATCGTTCCACCGCCGCTTTTGCCGGAAGATGTCCCCGAGCAAAACATGCATGCGCGGAGAGTCAGCATCGATATCGCCGGCGCGAATCAGCGCCGCAATCGCCAGTTTCTGATCGGCCTTGCTCTCCCAATACAATCCCTGCGCTCGCGTTGTTGAATTTGATTTCAGGCGCTGAGCCGCAATCGAAGTGGTTCGAAAATCGCCCGTATAAAAGGAACACGACGCGAGGAGCTGAAGTTGAAAACTGCCTAGTGTGTGAAGCGCCGGCTTCAACGCCTGGTCGCACTTCGCATATTGACCCCCGGTGTAAAAGCGTTGGGCCTGGGCAGTCGCGGACGGTTCTCCCATCCCGGAAGGCCGGCCCTGCTCGCCGGAACTCGCCGTGACGGGCATGTCATCCGAAAGGAAAGCCTTCTCGATGAGTGAGGCTATTTCCGGCTTCAAAGCGCCCGAAGTCTGTCGCGATCTAACTAACTCGATCAATTGCCTCGCCTGGCCGGCGGAAACAGCATCGCGAAACAGGGGTAGGTTCGATCGAACGAAATCGGGATCGGCCTCCGCAATCGAGGTCAGCCCTTTGAGCGCAACATCCGGATGTTCTTCAACAAGCTCCGTCATGGCGGTACCGAGCGAAGTCAATCCACAATGAGAAACGGTCCGTGTTTCAAGATCGAATTGCTCACGCGCTTCCGCAATCCTCTTCTTACGAAGAAGCGTGATCCCAAACTCCGCGTGCGCGCAAGGCGCAGGCGAGCCAGAGGCGATAGCAGCCTTGAACGCATCATCGGCTTGAACCAGCTTGCCCTGTTCGGCAAAGGTTTCCGCTGCCCGCAGGTTGAAATAGGCTGAATGTTTGTACTCGGAGGTCATAAGACGCGCATCGTCCTCCACCTGTTGCAGATATGCAGACCCAAGGTTCAGCCAGGCGCTTCCGTCATTCGGCGCCAATTGTGTCGTCTTAAAGTAGGCATCAGCGGCATGATCGGCGCGGTTTAACATTCCGTATGCCTTTCCGAGGCTAAGAGCAGCTTGCAAGTCATCGGGATTGAGCTTTTCAGCCTTCTCAAGGTAGGGAATGGCAGCCTCGGGGTTCTTGGCCCCAAGGAATTCAATACCCAGAAACAATTGCGGGACAAACAGAGACGGTTTGAGTCTTATTGCCTCTTTGAAACTTCGGATTGCCTCAGCCGGCTTCCCGGACTCGTGATACATCAGTCCGAGATTGGCCCATAGCTCCGGAATCGAAGGTTCTAGTTCGACGGCCTTGCGGTAGGATTCCGCGGCGGCGTTGAAGTCCCTCCTGGACTGAGCGTCACGCGCCTCAGCCAGGAGGGATTGCAGGTTTTGCGCCGGCTCTTCCGCAGCGGCGATCACGCTCACGATTGAATTCGTGAACGCGGTCGCCAGGCAGAGAACAAGTGCGAGTCGATGCATGGGACGCTACCGAACCAGCCTAAGCGACAACTGAATCTGTCTCGCTCCCATGGTGTTACCGCTCTCGCCAAATATGGCATCCCCTATACCAGAATCGGGTGATGTGAAGTTGGCGTGGTTGAAAGCGTTGAACAACTGCGCGGTGAACTGCAGGCGGAATTTCTGCGGGATGTTGAACCACTTCTGAATCCCCAGATCCTCGTCGACGTAACCGGGAGCCCGGAGATTGGACATGTAACGGGGGACATTGCCAAATGTCGCCGCTATCTGCGCAGAGGTCGCCGCCCCAGACGGTAATGCAGGCGACTTCGCAAAGGCCAACGGGTTGAAGATACAATATTTCATGGTGCATGGAGCGGTGGGCGCAAAACTGGCCCCGGTAAAGGTCGCATGTTGATTTCCGCCCCAAACACTTGCGTTATTCATTCCTCCATTGCCGATCGACAGCGGAAAACCTTTCTGCCAGTGGGTAATTCCGGAGAACTGCCAGCCGCCCGCAACCGCATCCGCAGCCGCGTTCATGCCGCCGCCGAACTTCTTGCCCCGGCCAATCGGCAACTCGTACACGTAGTTCAGGACGAGAGACTGCGGGACATCCGTCGCGTCGACAGTTCGATCCGCTTTCAAGTCATAGTAGTTGCGGATGGAGGCGCCGCCGCTGTTGATACTGGACCAGCCCAGCGCGTCGCCGGCATTGGTGAGGAACTTTGAGTAGGTGTAGGAGGCGAAGAAGATCAGCCCGTAGGTGGTGCGGTGGTTGTAGGTCATCTGCATCGAGTCATACCTGGAGATGCCCACCGGCTCCTGCTGGGCGACAGCGCCGCCGCAGAATTCCGGATACGGTTCCAGCATTTGCCCCTTCGCAAGCGTCCCATCAGAATTTTGGCAGGCCATGGAGGGAAGGCCAAGATGGCTCAAGGTGCCGGAAAACGGATTGGCCACCTCGGCGGTCAGCGCCGTTTCGCCCAGGGCGAGATCATTCGGATTCAGTTGACCGTAGTTCATGCCCCCGAGGAGGATGCGCGTTCCGAGGTTGCCCACGTAGTTGACATCCAGCACGTCGTTGGGAGTGAAGGCGTATTGCGCTCCAAACATGTACTGTTTGGTGCGGGGATCGTGACGGGTTATATTGACTCCGCCGCCAGCCTGACCGACGTTCGTCATGCCTTGCAACGCGTTCCCGGTAACCGGCAGAATTTCGGCATTGGTAGCGAAAGCATTTTGGAGCTGCGTCTGAACCTGGACCCCGTTGGGGGCCGTAGCAGACCATGTCGTCGCTGAAGAAAAGCCGGGTGCCGGTATTCCGCCAAACGGAAGGAAGTTTCTCGAGTAATACAACCCAAAGCCGCCGCGGATAACCAGCTTGGGCAATGCGGCATACGCGAATCCGATGCGCGGGGCCGCGTCATCCCAATTGTAGTTATAGAGATTGCGGTGGCCTGAAGTGCTGTAGGAGATTGCTCCGTAAGCCGGAGTCCCAGACGAGCTGATCGGATTGAGGGCGGTGTAATCGAAGGCCGCTTGCCAGTTGTGCCGCTCCGTGAACGGGGTCTGCACTTCATAGCGGAAGCCCAGGTTCAGGGTCAGCTTTCGGGTCGCCTTCCAATCGTCCTGAAGGTACACTCCATGCATGTCGTACGATGTCGCCGGCAATGCGTTGAAGCCGGCGGAGCCGCTGTTGCCTGCGCCCGCCATCATGGAAGCGAAGGCATCTCCGGTGCCGGACACCAGGTTACCTGTTGCATTGATACCTGACGTCTTGTCGTTGGAGAAGTTATATGCCACGGGGGCGACCCTGCCGCCGAAGAGCTGGGTCAGAATGCCCATATACCCGAACGAGAGCGACTGGTTTCGGAGCGACTTGTTGAAGTCCAGGCTAACGGTGCCCACATCGTTGGCCGTAGTCATTACGCCGTTGCCGCTGATTGGTCCCAACGGAGCATAGTTGCCGGCGGAGAAACTGACCTCCGGAAATTCCGGGCTATACGAGTTGAGGATGCCAGCCAAGCCGAGCGTGGAATCCTGGAACCCGCTGCCTTGCACGTTGTTCCCCTCAATCCATCGATTGTATTCCACGTTGGCATTCATCACTAACGTGGGCGAAATGACGTGCGAGGCGCCAATAACGGCACTGTACCGGTTGTCGGGGTTGACGTCGCCCGGCCCAGCAACGTCGCTGGTTCCGTAATAGTCAGGATCACCGTTTTTAGACTCGTGCTTATTCGACCAGCGCCCGTACATGCGCGTGTTGGCGCCGAAGTTTTGGTCGATGCGAATGCCGTACTCGTTGGAGCTCGATGGGGCTGCGGCCGTGGCATACCAGTTGAGGGGTTTGCCTGTAGCATTCGACGCCGGCCAGTAGTTCCCCGTGGCAAAGGCTTTCGCCAGCGTGTCAACTGTCCCTGATCCTCCCGCACCGATTTTGTTGTTCGTATAGGGGTCGCGAACCCATCCTGTTGCCCCGCACAAACCACCCGGTTGCCTTGTGGTGTAGGGATTGAATATCTCGCCGGCATAGATGTTTCTGCCCAGGCAATCCGTGCCTATCGGAGTGCCGGTGGCACTGTACCCTGCCGAAAAGTCGCCACCCTCCTGGGCGGTGGAGGGCATATTGCCGGAATAGGAGCCGGCATTGCTGATCCGCAAGCCCTCGTAATTGGCGAAAAAGAAGGTCTTGTTGCGTTGCTTGTAAATGCCTGGAATATACAACGGGCCGCCGCCGGCAACACCAAACTGATTGCGATGGTCGCCAATCCAGGGTTTGCCGGCCAGTTTATTGAAGTAGAGGTTGGCGTCCAACTTCGGATTGCGAAGGTACTCGTCCATCACAATATGGAAGTCGCTGGTGCCGGATTTGGTGACCATGTTGATCACATTGCTGGTGCTCCATCCGTATTCAGACGAGAACGAGTTGTTCGTGACCTTGAATTCCTGAACGTCGTCCACCGCGGGCACAAAAATAGACCCGCCCCAGCCGGAGGCCACGTTCCAGCCGCCATCCAGAAGCCAAGCCGTGGTTCCGAAGAAGCCGCCGCCAAAGCTCAGGAAGGACATATCCTGGTCGGCCGTATCGTCCTGGCCTCCCGCCGTCAAACTCTGCTGCTGGACCTGGTTGTTCACCGAGGAGTTCAACAGCACCAGTCCGATCACATTCCTGACGTTGAGAGGCAATTCCTCAACTTGCTTTGAAGCGATCTCGGTGCCGATGTCAGCGTCATCGGTTTGCATCAGGGGCCCCGATGCGGTCACCGTGACCTGCTCGGACGCGCCGATGGACAAAGCGACGTTCTCAACAAGAGAGTCGCCGATGTTGAGGACAATTCCCGCTTGCTTGGTAGTTTTGAAGCCCGGAGCGGTTGCCTCCAGCGTGTAAGTGCCGACAGGCAGCAAGGCGAAAGAAAAATCGCCTGCCGAACCGGTGGTGATGGCACGGGTGATCCCTTGTTCGGGATTGGTGAGCTTCACTGTAGCTTTAGGGATTCTGGCCCCGGCGGGGTCGGAAACCGTGCCCGACAGTGATGCTGTGGTACTCATCGACTGCGCATGAAGCGCAGGACAGAATGCCAGTCCAAGGGCCATGGTGACCATCAAGACTGCCAAAAGAACGAGACGTAACCTGGTCATGTTGCCTCCTGAGTTTTTCCTTGTTGGTCGCGCTTATCATTGACCCGGCGCCCCTTTGCGAGGCGGCGGTGTCTATGCATCACGCTGATTATCGGCCAGCACACTCCGCAGGCCAAACTGCACAACACACGCATTGCTGTGAAACTCACCCTAGGAAACGAGTCCCGTGTAACAGATGGCAACGTACTGTACGGTACTGTTCGAGAGCGTTCTGGCGATTGCAGCCTGCTGTTAGCCTCGTGCAAGCTATTGATAGAACAATACTTACATCTAACGTCTCGCGAAAGTGAGCCTAATCGCCGCAAGGCAACGAGGTGAGTCGTTGTAATTCATTGATTCTGCTTAGTTTATTATAATGAAGACAACATGCTCCGGTTCTGACTTGTCAAGAGCAATCAAAAGGGGTACAGTCCCTCTGTAACAGAGAATTTGAGGCTATCGATGTTGCATGCGGTTGAAAAGATCGATTCTTCGGAGCGGCAAGAGGGACCTGACAAGGTTCCTGCGACCGAAGTCCAGAATACGTTGTCGGTAATCCTGCAAAGTTCGCCCTTTCACTCCAGTAAACAGTCTCAGGAGTTGTTGCAGTACATCGTCGATCAGACTCTCGCCGGCCACCTTGAGATGCTCAAGGAACGGATCATCGGAGCAAATGTTTTTAACCGACGCCCAGACTACGACACAAATGACGATCCGATCGTTCGCGCACGTGCGGCTGAGGTCAGGAAGCGGCTCGCGGTCTACTATCAAACAGCGCGTGAAGAATCTGTACTGATCACCGTGCCCTCTGGCTCGTTCAAGGCCATTTTCGAATGGGCTGAAAGGAATCCGATTCAGTTGCAGTCTGTTCCTCCGCACGGACCGGAACCGAGCCAGCCGCCGGTCGAACCTATAACCCCGCCGGCTCCCCACGAGGTTGCAGGGCCCGGCCTTGCGCCATCCACCGCAAGATTCCGAGGTCGCATATGGTGGATCATGATTGCCGCATCAGTGGTGATCCTGACTATGGTAATACAGCACTACTACGTATCTCCCGAGGAGCGCGCCTTCAATCAATTCTGGTCGCCCGTTTTTGATAACTCCCATACAGCCTTGATCTATATCGGCAGCAATGCTGTCTATGAATTGTCTCCCTCGTATTTAGATACGTATTACAAGCAACACCCCCGGAGCCAAACTGAGGAAATGGGACTGGAATCTTTTATCCCATTGCCCCCGGGAGCCAAGATCGATGCTCAGGACCTAATACCCGTAAAGGATACCTTCGTTACCATCGGCGATGTCGCGGCAACCACAAAAATCGTGTCCCTGCTGGTGCGCCGCAATAAGCAATTCGACGTTCGATTCGGCAACGATGTGGCGTTTGGCGATCTTCGCGAACACCCCACGATCCTGATTGGCGCTCACAACAACTCGTGGACCCTTACCATGACTGAGAATCTGCGTTATGTCTTCGATAGGCAGAACGCCATCGTGGACCGTTCAGACTCTCAAAAGCACTGGTCTACCACTTCTCATCAATTAGCAGAGGACTACGCGATCGTGTCCCGGGTTTTGAACTCCAAGACCGGCACAACAGTTATCACAGCCGCGGGAATCGGACATGCTGGAACGCGTGCCGCTGCTGAATTCCTCACCAATCCACAATCCATCTCGGCGTTAGTCAAGTCCCTCCCCAAAGGCTGGGAAAGGAAGAACATACAGATTGTCTTGCATACCAGCGTGATAAACCAGCTTCCGAGCGCTCCGGACGTCGTTGCTACCTACTGCTGGTAAAGTAACGACTGGTCATTGGCTCATTTGCTGTATCACAGTAGGCTGATTCGATGGACTGGTTCTCAACTGGTTCGACTTCACCTACCTGCTTTAGATTACATACCGGCGCCCGGCATCGAGCCGGAAGCCGCCGGCCGGGTCGGCAACAATCTGTAGCGGCATGAGCCGCATAAGTACAGCATCCTCGTCAGCGTTCACTGTGAGCACGACTTGAGAGCCCAGGTCGGTAACCAGAAACATGTCCCCAATGAATCCCGCGCCGTAGATGCCGGCGAAAGCGAGCCTGGCACGGCGCTCACAGTTCCACCTCGCTCGCATGGCAGATCACACGTCCATTGGTGATGCAGGCTTTGTCGGCCAGATCCAGGGGTTTGCGTATGCTTCGCATAGGAGCGCCAACCGGGATTTTCGTAACTGCCCTTCTTTGGGCTTGGTTACATCCATTCTTTTGGACAGCATTGACCCAGCAGATTATCCTCTCTGTCACTTTCGTTTGGATATGTAAGTCACTAATCTCTTCGATTGCTGCATATACAGCAATAAATGTAATTGCAGCCTGGCATATTTCGTTTCGAACCATACTTCCGCACTGATATTGTTTAGGGAACTGAGGTTGTCTCGCGGCGGGTTCTATAAAAGGGGATGTCAAGTAAAAACACTTCTCCTGATCCGGCGGGTGGCCCCGGTCCCGCTGAGATTTCCAAACCACGCTGAGGGTGCCCCGGTCCCTCGCCTTAGGGGACCGGGGATGGAGGCCACGCTGCCCAAACCGCCCCCAGTTTAGGTGGGTGCCGCTTTGCGCCAGTTGAGAGTAGACACGTAACCCCCAGCATGGTGGATGCAAAGGCGGTCCGTTCTCATTTCCACCTACGGCTGTCTTGCTCGTCGTCCGAGTTCCTCGAAGTCGATCTGGCCGGCGATGTAGAGCCTGTCCATCTCGCGCATCTCGTCGGTGACCGGCAAGCCCTCGCTCTCAACGATGCGGCTGCCGTAGTCCACAAGTTCTTTGCGCTTCTTGGTTTCTTCCTGGTTGAGTTCCATGCCTGATCTCCTAAAACAATTCATCGATATTCGGAATCCGCTCCACGCTGTTGTCTTCTCTGACGGGTGAACTGATGACCACCCTTGACACACGAGATTGTCGATGAACTGTATCGAGTTGGCGGAGAGGTTCTCGGCGGCGTGAATAAGTCCAAAACATTTCGCGTGATGGTGGCATATTTCGCCTTTGTCCATAAACTAAAGAATCAAACACAGACTACTTCCGCATAATCTCTACAGGGCATTTGGCAGGCGACGACCTCCGACACGTGATGATCGTGGACGGCTCGCTGCCAATCATCCATGACGTATTGTTTACGCTTTCGTGGCGAATGACGGGGGCATTCTCCAGTCATAGGCTAGCCGGAGAGCTTGGAGCACTTTTGGACAAGGGATTCTTTGCCCAAGATTTGCCTAAGTTCCCTCCAAACGCAGAAAATGCCTCCGAGTTGCTCACGGAAGCCGTTTAGAATCACGTATTTCTTGGTTGCGGGGGCTGGATTTGNNCCACCCCGCAAATACAGTTTACCAACTTGTTACATAGGGGTCAAATGGATTCTGATTCAGGCGGCCGCGCCGGGCGATGCCCGCATCCGGTACACTGACGGAAATCCTGAATGCCAGCGAGGAACCCCGCGCATGTCTCTTCTTTACGTAGCTGTTTTAGCCGTCATTGTCGTTACGCTGCTATCGGTTGCGCTCTATCGCACTTCCCAGGTGAAGACCAAGGCCGATTACCTGGTGGCCGGGCGCTCGCTGCCGGCCATGGTGCTGGTGCTCACGCTGCTCAGCTCGTGGATCGGCGGCGGCTCGCTCTTTGGCGGGGCGGCAAACGCCTATCAGAACGGCTTTGCCGCACTTTGGCAGCCGGCTGGCGGCTGGCTGGCGCTGCTGCTCATCTACTTTATTGCTCCGCGGGCGCGCAAGTTCGCGCAGTTCACCCTGCCCGATATGCTCGAAGCCCGCTACAACCAGACGGCGCGGGTGCTGGGCACCATCGCCATCCTCTTCGCCTATGTGGGGATTGCCAGCTACCAGTTCACCGGCGGCGGCAACGTGCTGCACCTGATCTTTCCCGAGACGCTGACGCCGGTGATGGGCACCTATATCATCGCCGCGTTTGTCATCTTCACCACGGCGCTGGCCGGAATGTCGTCAGTGGCCTACATGGACATGGTGATCGGCTCGATGGTCACGTGCATCTGCATTGTGGCCGCGCCCATGCTCTACTTCAAAGCGGGTGGCTGGGTTGGCCTGCATCAGGCGCTTCCGCCGGAGTACTTCCAGTGGCTAGGCAACTACCGGATGAGTCCAGACCATGTGCTGCAGCCGGTGGGCTTCGGCGTCATCCGGGGCCTGGAATTTCTGGTGCCTACCATGCTGCTGCTGCTGGGAAACCAGGTGATGTACCAGAAGTTTTTCTCGGCCAAGACGCAGCGGGACGCGC
>PMGP01000456.1:2317-2696 GCA_003156235.1 Acidobacteriaceae bacterium | reverse complement strand
GTTCCGTCGCCGTTGTTGTGAAGGAGAAAGTTTTGGAAGGTGTCATTCGAGACGAAGATATCGGTGAAGCCGTCGTCGTCGTAGTCGGCAAAGGCTACGCCCATTCCCTTGCCGATGTATTGAGAGATATGAGACTGCGCGGAGACGTCGGTAAACGTTCCGTCGCCATTGTTGCGGTAAAGGATGTTGTGCGTACCCTGAAATCCGTTCGGGGAGCAGTAGGCCGGTACTCCATCCTGATTGCAAAGAGCTGCGGTATGTATATCGTAGTCGAGATAGTTGACGACAAAAAGATCAAGAAGTCCATCGTTGTTGTAATCGAACCACCCTGCAGTTATTGACCAGGCTTTCCCGGATTCCGGAATTATTCCGCTCACAC
>PMGP01000456.1:0-2218 GCA_003156235.1 Acidobacteriaceae bacterium | reverse complement strand
AATCCATCGTTGTTGTAATCGAATACCGCTACACCGCCTGTCATGGTCTCAATGGAGTACCTCTGCGGGCTGACACTGTTTTTAAGTATGAACTTGATCTTAGATGCTTTGATCACATTTTCAAATTCTATCGCCGACGCTATAGGCATCACTGTATTTGCGTGTAGTTTGCTCACGGGAGTCTGACTGTGTGTCACTGCGGAAGGTGACACGACTTCCTGCGCACTGGACTCCACCTCCGAGCAAATAATGGCTGTCATGACCAGCAGACAGCAGAAGGAAATCATGGCGGGCTGGACGGTCATGCCGGCGGATGTTTCTGACGTGATGTCAGAGGCTGCTGGGATGATCGAAGGATTCGCGTACTTGCGTCGCAATTGCATCATTTTCGCATGAACCAGATGTAGCGGAATTACAAGTGGGCCGCAACTGCTCCTGCCCTACTCGTCAGTACTGCTGTTCAGGAATGAAGGTACGGGCTGCGCAGTCAGTTTATATCATATCCAATCATGGATGCTTGGAATGAGTGTACCGGGTAGCCGAAGAGATCCTGGCCCGGGTCTGCGCCGGGGCCCAGAGGCCGTACGCGGTCAACATTCGGACCGACGACGAGCCGAAACACGAGTCGGGCAACGAGGAACAGGAGTAAGGCCATGGCCATTCCCAACAAGGGATTGAATCAGATTCGCACCCTCTTCGGCCGGGTGGATCAGCTCTCGCTGCCCTACCGCAGCTATATGCAGATCACTTGCCTGGAGATGGAGCGGGCGCGGCGGAATAGCGAGCGCAAGAGCGCCAGCCAGCGGGTTGCGTTGATCGACGCCCGCATCGGGGAGATCGATCGGGCCAAAACAGAGCTGCTGCAGGCGGTGGCCGCCGACTGCCAAAGGACGCCGGCGACGCGGCTGCCCGGTCTGGAAGTGAGGCCCACCGCGCCCCGGCCCAGCATGGGCGGATTCAAGATCCGTACTGAGCAATTGGGCTATTGAAAGGAACCGCCATGCTGAACCTGCGCACTTCGACTCAGATTGCCGGCAACCGCCACCGCCCGAGCTTCCGGTTCTGTTCCGCTTCGACCGGCAGGCCATGGGCGAGGGGGAGCGCGGCGCGCTTGGTCGAGGAGTGGCGCCGGCTGCTGAATGCCTAATCGCGGCGTTGGTGGCTGGAGATGCGCTGGAGGTCGCTCCTGGAACGGGTGCGGCAGAGGCAAGGGTGAGTCATCGAAAGAGACAAGAAAAAATCCGAGTGCGAGAGTGAGCGGTGGGAGCAAGGAGAAGGCCATGAGCAATAGTGAGCGTACAGCGGTAGCGATCGGTCCGGAGCGGGAGACAGAATCGCCCGTGGTCAGCGAAAAAACTATATCTACGCCATCGTGGAGGCTGCGAGCCGCTCATCTACGAAGCGCTGGGCCTGGAAGGCAAGGACGTGTATACCATCACCGAAGGCCGTCTGGGCCGCTCAAGTACACTGCGGAATACCGGCACACAATGTTCCCGTACGCTGGAGATGGCCGGGAGTCGCCGCTCAAGTATCTTAGTGTACTTGAGCGGCGATTGCCCGACTATTATTAGTAAGCTTTCGTCGTAAGGCTCCGCACACTGAGCGACCTTTGAACGCCCCGGAGACGGGGCGTTCTTATTTCCATTGCTTATGGGAAGATGCCTGCTCCCTGTTTGCACCCCTACGCCACCCATCTCAGCGAACTTCTTGCTGCCCGCAGGGCAGTCCCAGAATAAACAGCAAGAGCTGCAAGAGATGCCGTCAGCGAGCTTGCTCCCCAAAGCACCCAGGTTGCACGGATGCCCTGCAAGCCATATCGAGGCCAGCGTAACCGCTCCGCTGGCGCTTCCCGTGCCGGCAATCTTGCGAATGGCCTTGAATGACTCGTGTCCATGCCGCCATGTTAGCCCCGATCTTCTCTTCAGCCGGCGTCCGAACTGAGGCAGCGAACCCCCGCCACCAAGAGCACCCCGAACCCAGGAACCAAAGAGTCGAGTGCTCGGCCCCATGTCTTCCCGCCAACGGCAATTGTTGACCGCACGCGCCGGGGGCTTTTCGGCCTGGCCCGCGAGGTTCTGGTGGACTATTTGAGCTGAGGCCCGATCTCCTTTTTGGTCACAATCAACTCGGCCATCATGGAGGCGTCAAGAACGTTCTCGCCCTGCGGCGGCGGCGCAAACTCTTTCGCTACGCTTGGCGGATTCCTCTCCCCAGGCAA
>PMGP01000159.1 GCA_003156235.1 Acidobacteriaceae bacterium | reverse complement strand
CGCGTCCATGCGGGCGAGAACGTCCTCCATCGGGATCAACTTCGCTGTCCCGGAATCGATCTCAGCGACGCGCCGCTCGACCTCAATCTTCCAGGACGCCTCAATCTCCTCGGCGCTCGATTCGTCTCCGGACTGGAGCAGCTCCCCGAGCAGCCAATCGAATTNNCAGATGCGGGACCTGGGGCACCCGGCAGCGATCTTATCTTGATGAACTGGTCGCCGCTCTTGAAAGGTCTTGCAGGGAGATGTTGATGCCGGCGAATCTAATCGCCTGGGTGTCAACAGTAGCATGCCCGTCATAGGTGACTAATAAGTGTGATGGAGTTAGCCAACTCATCGTAAGGTTTATAGTTCCCCCGGCGTTGGTCTTATCCAGGCGGTAGGGGCTGGGAGCAGGGCCGTAACAAGAGAAGGACAGAACATCATATGGAGGCCGGGAGAAGTTGGTTGGCTTCAAAGATACGGTGGTATAAATGCCGGCATTTCCAGGGCCGCCGAATTGATCCGTGCGAGCAATCGCAAGCCACTGCCCATCCGGGGACCGGATTTCTGTGGACCAAATCGTCGGGTGAGCGTTATCGTTACAACCAGATACGATGATACAGATACCAATAATCAAGAGCGAAAGAACGTTCGTATTCGCGGCAATTCTCATCGTTTACCCGCCCAGGCGTCTTCCGTAATCTTCTTGATTTGCGCAATAGTGAGCTTCGGCCCACCTTCCTGAGCCAAGCTGCCACTGAAATCTTCAATCGACCCAGTCCGGCGCCGATATGTACCAGACTCTATCAATGGCCATGCTACCCGATATGGCATCAGATGCTCATGTTTTGAACGCCAATGTGCATCGATGCCATCGAATCCGTTCCCGCGAAACCGATGACCGCATTCAGGACAAATCTTCTGATCTTCGGGCTTCTCCATAATAGTCATTATACTATGAACGAAAAATCACAGCTTTCCTTCCAGCCAATCACCCAGCTTCTCCACCGGCAGCCGCACGCTGATAAAGAATTGCCCGAACTTCGCATACACTGCGCTGACCTCGTCGAAGCGCATCTCGTAGANNAGATGAGCTTCTTGAAGACCACCGGGTTGTCGGCGAAGAGATCGACGGCCCACTCCCAATCATCCATGCCAATCGAGCCGGAGATAATCTGTTTGACCACGTCGCCGTACCTTCTTCCGATCAATCCGTGCTCGTGCATCATGCGCTGCCTTTCTGCAAAAGGCACGGTGTACCAGTTGACCTGCTCCCCGCGCTTCCGGTCCATGGGATAGAAGCAGAGGTACTTTGCCTCAGGGACAGCGGGGAAGAGGCGCGGAGCCATGGCGGCGGAGGCGCGTTCGAGACTGGCGGCTACTTCAGCCTGAAATACGGGCGAGTGCGGCTCAAGGCCTTTGGCGGCGGCGGCTTCCCAAGTCTTGCGGCTGGATTCGTAAAGGCCCAGTTCGACCACCGACACATACGAATGGCACAGATCGAGAAAGTCATACAGCCGAGTCTGGGCGAGATCGAGTTCGACCTGATTCAGCGCCTCCAGCGAGTCGCGGAAGTGGATCAGCACCAAATCACCTTTGTGGCCGAGCTGTGAAAAGAGCGCTGTCCGCACTGGCGCGTCAGGCCAAGCGCGCTCCAAACGCTGAAGCGCGGCAACGGCTTGCGCGGCAATCGCCTCACGTTCGCCGTCCGCGCAGGACCGCCATGCCTTCCAGTCGAAACGGAAGAACTGGTGGAGCACGTACGAGCCTTCCAGGGTCAAAGGTACAGGGGAAAAATCTGTCAATGCACTCTCCTCCAACTCAAATCTAACGTGCAAACACCTTCTCATCCTAGCAAAGTGGAGTTGCAGACGTGTGCATTTCTCTTTTCCGCCTCTATCAAGCCACTAGAGTATCCATCGCTCTCTACGGGCTTATATACTAGGAACGTTCATGAATGAAAGAATTATTACTCTGCTCGTGCAGTTCGTAACCCACGTGATCGACCTGGGCGGATACGCAGGTATTGTTGCGCTGATGGGAATCAATTCGGCCTGCATTCCGCTGCCTTCGGAGATCATCATGACGTTTTCCGGGTATCTGGTGTATCTGGGGCGCTTCAATCTCTATCTGGTGGCGGCGGCGGGCGTCGTGGGCTGCAATCTCGGCTCGGCGTTGGCGTATTGGATCGGCGCCAAAGGCGGGCGGCCGCTGGTGGAGCGATACGGCAAGTGGGTCCTGATGAGCCGCCACGATCTGGACCGCATGACCTGGTTCTTTGAAAAGTACGGATCGATCGCCGTGTTGGTGGCGCGATGCTTGCCGATCGTGCAGACGTTTATTGCCTTTCCGGCGGGAATTGCCAAGATGCCGCGGTTGCGCTTTCACATCTACATCTCTGTGGGTTCTGGGGTATGGTGCTTATTTCTGGCTTACGTAGGCATGAAGCTGGGTGAGAGATGGCACACGGACCCGCGTTTCTACCAGGCATTCCACCGCTTTCATCCGGTGATAGAGGTCGCGCTGCTGGCGGGAATCGTCTGGTTTGTATGGTCGCATGTGAAGCGCGCCCGGCGTGCTGAGTCTGCGTAATGAAGTGAAGGTCTGATTTTGATTTGAACGGCCCGAAAATCCGGCGCCATCAAAAAATACGATAGGAGAAACAATGGGAACTGAAGAGCAAAGCAACCAGAAAACAGCAGACAAGGTTGCACCCGCAACAGGAAAACTGGGAGTGATGGTGGTCGGCCTTGGCGCCGTCGCCACCACCATGATCGCCGGCGTCGAGGCCGTTCGTCGCGGACTGGCCAAGCCAATCGGATCGCTGACGCAGATGGGCACCATTCGCCTGGGCAAGCGCACCGACAGCACCTCTCCGCTGATCAAGGATTTTGTGCCGCTGGCCGATCTTAACGATCTGGTCTTTACCGGCTGGGACATTTTTGCGGACAACGTCTACGAAGCCGCTGCCCATGCCGAGGTGTTGGATAAAGAGACGCTGGCCAAGCTGAAGCCCTATCTGGAGACCATCAAGCCGCTGCCGGCGGTCTTCGACCAGTATTACGTCAAGCGCCTCAACGGCACGCACATCAAGAAGGGCAAAAACAAGCGCGACCTGGCCAATCAGCTGATCGCCGACATTCGCGCCTTCAAGAAAACCGTAGACCGCGTGGTGATCATTTGGGCCGCGTCGACCGAAATCTTCATCGAGCCAACGGCCGTCCACCAGTCGATAGAAGCCTTCGAGAAGGGTCTCGACAACGACGACATCGCCATTGCGCCCTCGCAGATTTATGCTTACGCGGCGCTGAGCGAAGGCGTGCCCTTTGCCAACGGCGCGCCGAATCTGACGGTGGACACGCCGGCCATGGTCGAGCTCTCCAAGCGCAACGCCGCGCCTATCTGCGGCAAGGACTTCAAGACCGGCCAGACACTCATGAAGACGGTGCTGGCGCCGGCCTTAAAGGCGCGCCTGCTGGGCATCAAAGGCTGGTTCTCCACCAACATCCTGGGCAATCGCGACGGCGAGGTGCTGGACGATCCGCAATCATTCAAGACCAAGGAAGAATCGAAGCTGGGCTCACTCGATTACATCCTGCAGCCGGAGCTCTATCCCGATCTCTACAAGAATCTCTATCACAAAATTCGCATCAACTACTATCCGCCTCGCGGCGACGATAAAGAGGCCTGGGATAACATCGACATCTTCGGCTGGCTGGGCTATCCCATGCAGATCAAGGTGAACTTCCTTTGCCGCGATTCGATTCTGGCTGCGCCCATCGCGCTCGACCTGGTGCTCTTTCTGGACCTGGCCAAGCGTACGCCGTCGCTGCGCTCCATCGGCATTCAGGAGTGGCTGAGCTTCTACCTGAAGTCGCCGCAATCGGCGCCAGGGCTTTATCCCGAGCACGACCTCTTCATCCAGTCCATGAAGCTCAAAAACACCCTGCGTCACATTATGGGCGCGGGCCTGATCACCCACCTCGGCCTGGAATATTACGACTAGCATTTGCCATGCAGGCAACCGCTCCCGTTGGTCGAAAAACAAAACGCCCCATCCGCAAGGGTGGGGCGTTCTTATAAGTGAATAATCCCTGATTCAACTGTTTTGCTTCAGCGAGTAGAACATCCTATCTCTGCCGCCGACGCCGCGCAAATTTAGCCAGAGCGATCAGCCCCGAACCCAGCAGGGTCATGCTTCCAGGCTCCGGAACGGGGTTGTTTGCCGGGGGGATGTACTCGCTGGCGCCATTGCAGCCGGTGGTGATCGAATTATTATCCATCGTCACTGGGCCATTTTGTGCTAATGCGCTGCCGCAACCGATGGATGCACCTGTATTCAGCGTGATGCTATCAATAGCGAGGATATTTCCTTCGAATGCCGTGTCTGTTCCGAGGGTTGCGGAGCTGCCGACCTGCCAAATTATTTCATCATTTGAACCGGGGTTGATGATGATGACACTCGAATTGCTTGCCGTTGTCAGTTTGCTGCCTATCTGGAATACGAAGGCGGCATTGTTCACGTCATATTCATTGAGAACAAGTGTTCCCGTCAACCCAGCGGACGAGTCGAACCTATAGACCCCCGGCAGCAACGTCATCCCGCCAAGGTCCTGGCCTGTATAGTCCGCATTGACCGCCAAGCCCGCGGCGGTACTGTACGCAGCGGTAAGATCGCTCTGAGCCTGTTCCGCGACCGGGCCCCCCGCATACTGAGTCCCGGTGAGCGTGATGCTCCCTGCGCCAGTGATCGAAAGGCCTGGAAAAACTCCCAGATTTCCAGTGATGGTTGTCGGGCCGGTATTGGTTACCGTAGAGCCACCCAGAACAGCAAAATTGGCTGCGGTCCCGAGCGTGACTGAGTCGGCATAGGCCGGGAGTGTCAGAAGAGGCAGAATCAGGAAGCAAAGCCGACGGAACAGCATAGTAAACTCCTTGAGCGTTATGAACGCGCCGATAGCGAGTTTCGGGGGGAGACTCTCAACAAACTCGATGATTTCAGTGATGATACCACAACGACAGTTCGTCGTGAACTGCAAATTTACTCCATTCATCGTTCTGTGACCCAAACTATTTTCTTTTCAATAATGCTCACTCAGGCCGATTTCCCATTCGACCCACTTCTTGCGCGCTATGGATGGAATGCCAAAGTACAATAATCGGATTGGACTTCTGCGAAAATGGAATTGTGCCGAAGGTGAGCCTATGAAGACGTTCGTAGAGCTTCACAGGCTGTGGCGCAGGCAGGATTCGGAAGAGCAGTTTGGCCTGACCGACCTGTTCTCAAGGTCAGTTCCGTTTCTCCGACGTGGACTACTTCCCCAGCAGCGGCATGCCTTCTTGTTGCGCGGCAAGGCGCAGGTCATCGTCGAGCGTGGCCAGGGGCAGAGATAGGCGCAAGGCAAGTTCAAGATAAGTAGCGTCGTAGACGGTCAGCCGGTGACGGTCTGCCAGCAATAAAGTATCGGTCCAGACGTGCTTGCCGGTCTCGCTATCGTCAAAGATGGGAAGACGAGCCAGATTTGCCAGAGTTCGATCCCGTCGGGCGAGGCTGATCCGTCCGCGGCGTACTCCCTGTGCGAGAATATTGGCGACCTCGATGCGCCATAGACTCGGAACCCACGCATCTTCGTTGGCAACTCGATCAAAGACAGCCTCGATGAGCGCCGTCGACTCGTCTGGAAAAATTGATGCCAGCGTCGCTGACGCATCGAGAACAAGGCTCATCGTCTTCCCTCATCCCGGTAGCTCTTCCATTCTTCCCAGTTGAATGGACCGGTTGGGTTTTCCTTCGCATCTTGCCGAATACGCTGCATTGCCGCGAGCGCAATCTCTCTCTGCTCAGCAGTGATGGCAGGACGGGGCACAATGTGGGCCACGGGCCGACCATGGCGGGTTATCTCAATCTGCTCACCTGCCTCGACGCGGTCGAGCAGGGAACCGAAGGTATTTTTTGCCTCAAAGGCTCCGACTTGCAGCATGAGTTCCTCCTCTAAACCGTCTAGCTTAAGCTAGCTTATCATATTCTCAATACATTCGCCTGAATTTGAAGACGGATCAGCTCACGGCCAGAGGCGTATGCTGCGAGAATGGATTTGTGCCGGAGCTGAGCGTATGAAGACTGTTCGGATTGCTTGCCAGGCAGTGGCGCTGGCTGGATTGGCCCTGGCCGTGGCGGCATGGGCACAGTCCACTCCATCGAATACGCCTCCCTCGAACACTTCAGCAGCCCAGCCTGCCCCCGGAACCACGCCGGTGGGCGGAGATACCCCGGTTGCCGCCGTCTATCCAGAAAAAGTGATTGAACCGGGCAGCCAGATGGTCAACGTGAAGCCGGGCTCCATCGAAGATGTAAACGCCGTGGGCATTCGCAAGATCGGCGACCGCGGATGGCGCAACTTCTACTCGACCGACACTGAGATGAAGATGGGCAGGACGTACGCCCTGCAGATCGAGAAGAGCACCAGGTTCATCACCGATCCGGTGGTCACCGAATACGTAAATCGCATCGGACAGAACATCGTCAAGAACTCCGATTGCAAGGTGCCGTTCACCATCA
>PMGP01000418.1 GCA_003156235.1 Acidobacteriaceae bacterium | reverse complement strand
CAGTACCGCTCGGCCATCTTCTACCATTCGCCGGAGCAGGAAGCGCAGGCCCGCGCTAAAATCGTGCAACTCACCTCCGAGGGCCGCACCAAGCGCATCGTCACGAAGGTCGAGCCGGCGCAAACCTTCTGGCGCGCCGAGGAGTACCACCAGCGCTACCTGGAAAAGCGCGGCCAGGCAAGCTGCCATATCAGTGGTCAGTGAACAGTGGTCAGTTGTCAGGGGTCAGTTTGTGGTGCTGTAGACTTCGCGGGGCTTGCGGTTTTCCAGAAACGACTGATTGTGATCGATGCATGCTTCCAGCAACGAATCCCCGATCGACAGATCAAACCGCATCCGGCCAAGTATTTCAGCAATCTGTCCGGCCTGCTCGGTGGTAATCTTGCCGGACTTGTCCCAATGAAACTTCACGATCAGGCCGTTGGCGTTGGCCACCTCTTCCATCGGCTTTTGTTGTAGGGCAAGCAGCGCATCTTGCATTTTGTAGATGTCGGAGTAGCGTTCGGCTTCTTCGTAGGGCATGTAGGCCAGCGCGCCGGTCATCTGCGCGGTCTTCCAGGCTGTGTCGGTCATGGTGACGGAACTGGAGTTGATGCTCATGCTGGCGTGTTGCGCCTTGGGGTCGCCGGGGTGCTCCTGGATGCGCTGCATCGCCTGTAAGTCGGCGTCGATCTGTGCGCGCCACAGCTTCAATCCCGGCTGCATTTGCTTGTAATCCTCCAGATTGTGCGCGATCTCCGCGCGCAAAGCCACGCGCGCTTCTTCGGACAGATGAAGGTGGTGGCGCCACTCCACAAAGCTCTCTATCTGCACCGCGATCAGCAGACCCACGGTAATCGTGAACAGATGGAGAAAAAACTCCCCGGCTCCATGCAGCTTATGCGGCAAATGAATGTCGAGCATATGTAAGCAAACCTCTATGCGGTGTTCCACGCGCGCGGCTCATACCAAGCCCGCGCGCATAAGCACTTTATATCATGAACAAAGGAGCCTCTTGCAAAATCAAAAACCGGCACAAAAGATTCGGGCGCCCCTCCGGGGCTTTGGTTTGTTCTGACGGGCTTTCCCAGGATTCCCCCTTCGCTGCGCTCAGGGTCCATCCTGGGCTATTATCGATGGCCCCTCCGGGGCCAAATAATCGCCCTCTCAATAGAATTTTGCAAGAGGCTAAAAGTCGTGGTTTACTCGGCAGGCGGCTCCGGCTTGGCTGCACCCGGCTCGTCCAGCCACAGCCACACAATCCACCACACCAGCGCGGCCAGGAACACCAATTCGTGGGCGATGGCAAAACTCAACCGCAGGTGCATCACGCTGGTCGACTCGGCCTGGGTGTAATGAAGCGTCCGGAGGACCACCACCTCCAGCGCCAACAAGGAGACGGCCACGGCAAAAAGCCCGATCACAATGCTCTGCGTGTGGCTTCGCCAGCCGGCCTTGTAATGGCGGCCATAGAGCATCACCAGCAGCCCAAACCCCACGGTCAGCAAAGCAACCAGCAGCTCGCCCTTCTGCGCCGCAAGTTGCATCACGTAGAGCTTTATCATCGTCGGGTCCAAGGCCGCCAATTGCTTCCACACTGGCCAAGGCCCCATAACGTAGAGAAACCCTCCAGCGAGCAACAGCAGCCCCACGGAATTCACAAGAACAACAGAGCGCTGAACCGTGGCAAAGGCTGACCGCGCCATCTCCACCAGCACCAGCAGGCCCACAATCGCAGCCAGATCGCCCAGCGTGAGCATCGTGAAGCTATAAGGGAGCTTTGCCATCCGGCCATTCAGCAGTTCCCCGGCCATCAGTTGCAGGGCGAACAGCACGATGCCGGCGGTGAACCACGGATAGCGCCGCGCCCGTTCACGGCCAACCAGAACCACCAGCAAAACCAGTTCCGCGGCAAAGGTCAGCGTCCAGATAATCCGTTCAATGGTTGCGATCTGTCGAGCAAAGAAATCAAAACTGAGTTGCATTTGCACCTTGTCCGGGCCAAAAGGAAAGTGAGTCCTTGGCCCCTATTCAGTTGAATGATCCACAAGCTACTTCCGGGCGCGGGCAATCCATGCGTTCAGGCAGATCGCCTTATCAGGATTGGCGGCAACAATTGCCTGGCAGTATGCCACCCGCTGCTGCTGAAAGGCGGCAACCAACGTCGCCGGGTTGCAAGCATTCGTCGCCGCCATGGTCTTGGGGCCCCATTCGCCATCTTCGACAAGCGGATTGCCATGATAAAACGAATTGACCGCTAGCTGCAAACAGCGCACCGAAGTACGGCTGCCGCCATTGACCGCAAAATCGAAGATTCGCTTGCAGAGCTCGTCGGAATTCAGATGCGCTAACCAGTAGTTCCAGAAGTGATCCTGATAGAAACGTTGGACGCGCGGCTCGCGGCTGGCCTGGTCTGCCGCCGCGATAGCCGCAAACTCCACCGGCCATGCGCCCGAGTTGATTCCGCTGATGGCAAAGCAGGAGCCGGCGACTCCCTCCGGGCTGGCGTCCGCAACCTGAGCGCAGGCGCGTGCGGCATCCTCGTTGTCCATCATCCAGTTGTAGGCGGTATTCCAGTCTGCCATAGTCCCTCATTTCACCGAAAATCAGGAAGATAAATACGGTTCAAGAGAACGGGCAAAGTGATAACTAGGACGCGCAAAGAGAAATTTGAACTACCGGACTGAAGCTCCGGAGGCGATCAACAAGCAGAAATCAAAACTCTGCGAAAATGAAGAAGAATGCTGGGAAGTTGCCGGAAACACTGATCCGGCGCGGCCCTTTGCTCCATCACTTCTCCCAACGACAAAGTACCACAAGACATGAAGCAGATACAAAAGTTTGCCTGGGAATTACGCTGTAGACGCAGCTCATTGACCACTGGTTGTTACATGAATTGCACACGCGCAGGTTTCAAAGACATGTATCCGAGAGTTTTTTTACGAGCTTTCCAGGTTGCAAGTCCGCTGTATTCATATAGAATGACAGATCAGAGAACGAATAGAGATGTTTCCCATTTGCAGTGAAATAGGCTGGATACGTCCATTTGGAGGATGAAAATGCGCGAGGACTTGATCGCAAGTTTGCGGAAAATGATCGTCACCGACTTGTTCATAGAGGTAGCAGAGAATGATATCGGCCTGGATGACGGACTGCGGACAGTTGTAGGCCTGGATTCGGTCGGGTTTGTGGATTTGCGCGCGCTTTGCGAGCAAAGGTTTAATGTCGAGATCAGCGACGACGACTACACGCCTGAGAATTTCACTTCGATTCGGGTGTTGGCGGACCTGATCGATCACTTGCAGGCCAAAAAAGCAGCAGCGGATTCTGCCCGGTAAAACCAGCCAATCAGCATCTAATGCGGAAGCCCTATGCGCCGGAATGATTTTAACGCTGAGCCCAAACGGCTCGGCAGCCGGCTATTCTTCCTTGGCGCTTCATTCCGTAATAGTGCCGATCCGCCACGAACATAGAAACAAACGCGGGTGTCCACCACATAGAATGCGAGCAAGACTGGCCCATTGAGCCTTTGTTTTTTATTGCGCGCTGGAGATACGATAATCGTATGTCATCAGGTTCGCGAGTAGCAGTTACGGGAATGGCATGGCTGACTGCCTTGGGTGACGGCCTGGAGCCCGTGTGGCAGGCGCTGCTCGATGGCAAGACCGGCATGAGGCCCGTTGCGTATGCGGGGCGGCTGCGCAATCTGCTGGCCGCGACCGCCATGGACACGGAGATTCCGCCTTCCGAGCGGCTTACGAAGATGGCGTGCGCGACCATCCGGAAAGCGCTGGCGCAAGCCAACCGCGAGCCCGGCGATCCGGAGGTGCGATTTATTCTGAGCACCAGCCTCGGCGCTTATCTGGACGATGCGGCTGCGCGCACGCCACTTTCGGGCTGGGCAACAGATGTGGCGCGGGAGTTGGGAGCAGCTACGGCGCCGATCGTGATTTCGACCGCCTGTTCATCGGGCGCCGATGCGATTCTGGTGGGCGCGGAGTTGATTCGCACTGGAGTTGCGAAATGCTGCGTGTGCGGCGGCGCGGATGTTCTGACGCCGAACAAGCGGCTGGCTCATTCTGCGCTGGGAACCATGTCCCCGACCTGGTTGCGCGCCTTCGATCTCCGGCACGATGGTACGCTTCTGGGCGAAGGCGCGGGGTTTATCGTTCTCGAGCCTGAATCGCCAGGCCAATCCCCCCATGCGATTCTGAGCGGCGCTGGTTCGGCAAATGATGCCTCGGGGATGACCGTAGCCGATATCACCGGGTTGTCCGCGGGCTATGCGATGCAACGATCACTGGCGGATGCAAATCTGCCCTTGTCAGCCATAGGGCTAATCAATGCGCACGGTTCTGGAACCATAATGAACGACACTACGGAAAGCAATGCGTTCACAGCTTTGTTCACGGGAGTATCGCGCCCATTGGTTTTCGCGACGAAGGGTAACTTCGGGCATACGCTGGGCGCCACCGGCGCCATTGAAGCGATAGCCTTGATTCTGGCTATGCGCGAAGGCCGCGTTCCACCGATCTATGGTTTGGAACAGCCGCTGCCGGAGTTTTCCTTGCCGCTGGCAATTTCCCAGCCAACATCCTGCACAGCCCGCGCGGGGTTGAGCCTGACACTCGGGTTTGGCGGATTCGATACAAGCCTGGTCTTCGAGGCGGCGGCATGAACGAACTGCACAAATTGATAGTCGCGGGATCAGGGGAAGCTGGCGCATCCCAGCGCGATTTGTTTGATGCTCGAGTTCGCGCTACCGTGCGATACGCCGATCCGGCCGCATGGACGACAGCCGCGGCAGTCATGAGCGCACTTGCCGGAGCCGAGGATTTGCTGGCAAAGTGGCAGCACGAAATCGGCATCATTGCCATCAGCGATCAGGGACCCGGCGGAACAATCGCAGAGGTTCTTGCTGAGGGAAGCAAGGGATTTTCGCAACCCATGCATTATGCGGCAGCGAGCCCTGGGACGCTGGTGGGAGTACCGTGCATTGCGTTTGGATTGCGCGGACCGACGATGAATTTGACCATGGTTCCGCGGGATGGCGTTCCCGTGGCCCTGACACTATGCGCGGGCTGGCTGGAGCGGAAGATTGCGAAGTTGATGGTTGTGGCGACGTGCGGCACCAGCAGTTCCGGCGACCTGATGAGTCGCGCCCTGCTGCTGGCGCCGCCTGAATTTTCGGAGCCGGGCACTTCGCTTACGGAAGCGGAGATCGCCTGGCTGGCGGCCGTTGAACCGGACAGTGGGGCCAGCGCATGAAGAACTTTCTCTCCCCGCGCCTGTTGGATTCCTTTGTGGAAAGAGCAGTTGAGGCGCTTCCCAGCGGTATTCCTCCCTGTTCGCCAGATTGTGAGTCGCTGGGACGAGCGTGGAAGCAGCTTGGTCTTCGCCCAGGTGATCTGGTATTGCTGTGCCTGCCCAATTGCAAGGAGTTGCTGCACCAGTATTTTGGTGTGCTGATGGCCGGCGGAGTGCCGGCGCTGCTTCCTCCGCTCATGCACGCGGCGCGCCTGCGTGAAATCGCAACAGCGATGGGGGCATTCGCGATTGGCGGGTTGCGCTTGTCGACCGGCGAACTAGGGGCGGAGTCCTATCACTCCATCGGCCCACTGCATGTCGCGATTCTCAAACCTCCGCCTGAACCGGCCGGGGCTCCGGGCGAAGTCGTCCTGATGACATCGGGAACATCAGGCGTTGCCAGCGGCTGCGTCTTCGATTTCGAGGCAATCCTTCTGAATGGCAAGCGTCACGTCCAGGCTATCGGCCAAGGCGCGAGCGATACCGTTTTAGTCACACTTCCCATGTTTTTTTCCTTTGCCTTGTCCGCGCAGGCTCTTTCGTCCCTGGCGTGCGGCAATCGGCTAATTATCAGCGGGCCGCCGTTCAGTTTGGGGGGTTATCGAAAAGCGCTGGAGGATTACAGCATTACGGTTTCCTCGTTGACGCCCGTGGGAATCCGTTCCGTTCTGCAGACGGATGCAACTGTGCTCGCCGGCTTGAGAGTACTATCCGTTGGCGGTGACGCGCTGGAACCGGATCTGGTTGCCCGCCTGGTGGAACTGCGGAAAGGGAAAGCCGTCTACTTGACCTACGGTCTCACGCAAGCCGGTCCGCGCGTCTCTACCCTGGCGGCGCACGCCGAACCCTCCTCCCGGTACAGCTCAGCGGGTCTTGCACACGAAGGAACCACGGTGTCCCTTCACCCTGTCGGAGATGGAAGCGGACGGAAACAACTTTATGTGAATTCGGCAACGGTGATGAAGCGCCCGATTGGCCGCGTCGAGGGACGGACGAAGAATGATCTTGTGGCGCCGCAGACGATTGCCACGGGCGACTCGTTCGATCAGGACAAGGACGGTTATCTTTATTATTTGGGCCGGCTCAGCGACTTCATCAGCCGGAAAGGGGAAAAGATCAACCTGGCCGCGGTGCGCCGGCTGGCGGCCGGAATTCCCCATGTAGTCAGCGCCAAAACGCATATTATCAAACATGGGGACGGAACAGAAGATTACGATCTGGAGTTGCGGGTGGACGCAAGCGCCAATGAGCCGCAAGAGAAATCGAAGATGCGCGGATTGCTGAGCGGCCTTCTGCAGCGGGCGGAAATGCCGAGAGCAATCCACATTGAGCCTGCAAATGAAATGGACGGACAGAGGTACAAATGAACGCCGAGCAACCGCACAATGAAACCAAGAACAGCGGGGCGGTCAGGCCATCGCTCCGCAGGCGCCTGGCGACTTCTCAGGGAAGCCTGGCGCGATTGCTCCGCTGGGCTTACCGGGCAATCAACAATTTCACAGTGCCCGCCCCCAGGATCGTCGTGAAGCCGCTGCTTGAGGTATTTCTATTAGCGCGCAACTTCTATTATTTTGCCGTTCGCGTGTTCATTTGCGAGCCGCTGTTCAAGGCTTATTGCACAAAGTATGGGCGAAACCTGCATACCGGCACCTATCTTCACTGGATCACAGGCAAGGGCGATATTGTTCTCGGCGACAATGTGACACTGGATGGCAAGTCTAACATTTCATTTGCGGCTCGCTTCTCCGATCATCCCACGCTGCAAATCGGGGACAATTCCGGAATCGGCCATAATTGTTTTTTCACCATAGGGAAGCTGATCTCGATTGGCCGCAACTGTATCCTTTCGGGCGACATTTCGATCATGGACTCCAACGGCCATGACGCGGATCCAGTAACGCGGTGGGCTAGCAAACCGCCCGGGGCGGAAGATGTTCGTCCGGTCGTAATACGCGATGGAGTGTGGATCGGCAAGCATTGCATCCTATTCCCCGGCGTAAAAATTGGTGAAGGCAGCGTCATTTCCGCCGGTTCCATAGTCCGTACTCACGTGCCTCCCTACAGCGTTGTAGCAGGCAATCCGGCAAGGGTTATGTTCCGGCTGAAAAAACCCGATCAATCCAGTCAGACAGTGTGACGAAACGGAGCCTTTGATGGAAAAGATAACAGGCGGGCTGTTGTTGATTCGGACGTTGAAGGCACACGGAATCCGCCGCCTTTTTACGATTCCCGGCGCGCCGTTGTTTCCGGTGTACGAAGCGTGTCTGGATGAGGGCATTGAAGTATTTACAGCCCGCCATGAATCGGGACTGATCCATATAGCCGAGGGCTGGTCGCGCGCTACCGGAAATCCATCGGTGGTGCTGGTTTCTCCCGGTCCGGGCCTTGCCAACTCAGTGGCGGGGATTTCCATCGCGTTTGCCGAATGCTCTCCGGTCATCGTGCTCAGCGGCATCGATGTGCCGGCGAACCTGGGCAGAGGCGGCCGCCAGGAACTGCCGCAAGTGGCGATGTGCGCTCCGGTCACCAAATGGTCGGCAATGCTCTCCAGCGGCACGCGGATTCCTGAGTACATTGCCAAGGCGTTTCGCATTTCCATGAATGGAATGCCGGGGCCGGTCCATATCAGCATTACGACGGATACGATCTCCGGACTGGTCGAGGTGGATGAAGGCGTCGTTTCGCCTCCGACCAACACGCAGCCAACCGCCGCCGCGCAGGCGGAACCTGCGTTTATCGAGCAGGCACTGGAGCTTCTTTCCAAGGCGGAGCGGCCGTTGATCGTCGCCGGAGCCGCCGCCTTTTGGTCTCATGCCGGCGATTTGCTTCGGCAATTTATTGAGACCGTGAAGATTCCGCTGATGACCGTGGAACAGGCGCGCGGAATAATTCCTGACAATCATCCATATTGTTTTGGCGATGGTTATGGCACGGTGAATATGGCTGCGCAATTGGAAACCCGCGTCGATGTGCTGCTGCTGCTGGGCGACCGGCTGGATCACGCCTTTGCTTATGGCAGTTGTTTTGGTTCCGCCAAAATCATTCACATCTGCCCCGATGCGAATGAGATCGGGAAGAACCATCCAATCGAATGCGGCGTGGCATGCGATGTGCGTGCGGCGACCGCGCAGCTTCTTGAGGCGGCAAAGTCCCGGCCATGGAAGGAGCCGTCCGAATGGGTCGCGCTGCTTCGCCAGACGCGTTGCGATCAAGTTACGCGCGTGCAGAAAATGTCCGCATCCACTCATCCCGGCGTACCTCCGGCGCGGATTGCGCTGGAGGTGGAAAAGCTGCTCGACGAGCAAAGCATTTTAGCTTTTGACGGCGGCGATTTTTCCTCCTGGGCGCGCTACTGCATGTTCGCCCGCCGCTCCGGTGGGTGGCTTGCAAGCACGGTGCTGGGGCATCTTGGTGTCGGCCTGCCCTACGCGGTGGGCGCAAAACTGGCATTTCCTGAAGCAAGAGTAGTCGTCCTGACCGGCGACGGCGCGCTGGGATTTTCGGCCATGGAAATGGAAACTGCCGTGCGCTATCACATTCCGGTGGTGATCGTGGTGGCCAACGATGCGGCCTTCGGCGTCGAGGTTTACTACCAGCAGAAATGGTTTGGCCCGGATCGCGTGGTGGGCACCGAACTGACCAATACTCGCTGGGATCTGCTGGCCGCGTCCCTCGGCGCACACGGGGAATACGTCGATGCTCCCGAACAGCTTCGTCCCGCGCTGGAGCGCGCCTTCGCATCCGGGAAGCCGGCTTGCGTCAATGTGATGTCTCAGCGCACGCCCAGTCCGCAGACCGAAATATTTTCGCGCATCTACCTGCGAAAACGAGCCAACGCCCGAAAAAACGCATGAGGATCAACGCATGAGCGACAGCGCAACTCCCAGAGCACCCGTTCCTCCGCCTCCCGCCGATCCGCACGATCTGCTGGCCGAAGGAGCGCGCGCGCGGAAGTTATCGGGCGAAGGGGAGGGCGTGAAATGCCTGGTGGAAGGCATGCGCATGATCAACAACACCACCCTGGCTTATGTGTTGTTTGCTCTCTGGGATAGCGGCTTCTACGAGTATTCGCTCACGCATCCGCGCTTCAGCGTCGCCGAGGCAGCCGAGGAGTTGCACCTGGACGCGGAAGTCTTCGCCATGCTGCTGCATCATCTCGTCGGCTGCGGAATTCTGCGCGTGGCAGAGGAGCAGATGGAGCTGACCGAATACGGCTCCCGGTTTTCCAATGTTGTCTTGCGCGGCACATTGAACATCAATCTCGGAGGGTACGGTACGCAGTTGACCAACATCGGCCCGCTGCTGCGCAAGGAAATTACGCGCGAAGAAATCGAAAAATCCCACTCCGGAAAACATTCCGGCCTGGGCACGGAACAACTAACCAGCGTCCGGCTCGTTCCGTCGGTGCTGAAGATTCTTGCCGAACACAACCTCCATTCCATGCTGCATCTGGCCTGCGGCTCGGGCGGATTTCTGACGCAGATGGCCCTTTCCGATCCGTCGTTCCACGGAATTGGAATCGATCGGTTGCCGGAGAAGATCGCCGGCGCCGAAGAGAAGCTCCGCCGCTATGGCCTGGAATCGCGCATTCGCCTGATGCAGGCGGTGATCGGCATTGAGCCTTTGCCGCTGGATGAGGAGACGCGCGGCCAGATCGATGTGGTCGCTTCGATCTATCTATTGCACGAGATCGGCCGCTACGGCAGGCAGCGGATTGTGGATGTGCTGCGGCAGATCAAGGCGTCCTTCCCCGGCAAGCTGTTCCTCTTTTCTGAAACGATGCCGCCAGCTACGCCGGACTCGGTCAAGAAGATGCCGGCCCAATATTCCCAGCTCGATTACCTGCTGATCCATCGCCTGCGCGGCAAGGGCATGCCGCTTCCGGCAGAGGAATGGAAATCCATTGTCGCCGATGCGGGACTCAAGCTGATTGATTTCAAGGAAGTCTATTCGATCGGACTATTTCTGGCGGAACTCTGACGGGAGATTTTCAAATGTCGCAGAAGACGGCTTTAGTAATTGGCGCGAGCGGCGGATTAGGCCGCGCCATTGCATTGATGCTTGCAGAGGAAGGATACGCGCTGGCTCTGGTGGGCCGCGATGTCGAGAAACTGCAACGTGTTCGCGATGAATTGGGAACGGCAGCGCAGGCAGCGCTCCTTCTTACTTGCGATCTGACCGACCGTGCGCAGGCGCAAGCCATGGTCGAGCAGGTTCTTGCGCAGATGAGCTTCATCGATGTCCTGATTTGCGCCGCCGGATTGAACGTGCGTCAGCGCAGCCTGCGTTCTCTCGATCCCGCTGACTGGGACCGCGTGATCGCCGCCAATCTCACTACGGCGTTCAATGCGATTCACTTTGTGCTGCCGTCGATGCGCACACGGGGAGGCGGTTTGATCGTGCAGATCTCTTCTCTGGCCGGTTTGCGTGCGAACACCATAACCGGGGCGGCGTATTCCGCGGCTAAATTCGCCCAGGGCGCGTTGGGCATCAGCATCGGCCGCGAAGAGCGCGGACGAGGGATCCGTTCAACCGTAATTTACTCCGGCGAAGTGAATACTCCGCTTCTGGGCGTGCGAGCCGACCGCCTGGGCGCGACGGCCGACGAGGGGCGCCGTGCCAATATCCTTCAACCCCAGGATATTGCCGATGCGGTGCGACTGCTGGTGAAACTTCCGCCTCACGCGCACGTGCCGGAATTGGTCATCAAGCCAACCATCGACGATTTTTCCTGAGAATAGCGTCCGCAAATTGTAACGCCGGCCTCCCGGCCGGCTGTTGCGTGGACCTCCTGGTCCACGCCGCACTCTATACCAACTGTAAAATGCTTTAAACGTTGTTGCAAAAGAGATTGTATGGTGCGCCCGGAGAGATTCGAACTCCCGACCTAACGCTCCGGAGGCGTTCGCTCTATCCAGCTGAGCTACGGGCGCGCATTACCAGCATACCGCACTTGGGATTCCTGCGGGCATTATCCGCGCGTTCGCCCCAGGAAAGCACCTCTGGCGTTCTTGAAGGGCACGGCATACTCTGTGTAGTTTCAATAGGTTACTGCCCGCGACTCATCCAAAATCGGGGTCTTTGCCGGAGACGCTGTTGTTATACTGCTCCCCGCTCTGCACCTGGCTGTGCCGAGAGTCCATCCATTGGCCAATCAAGAGTGTTTCTTCGGGGGTTGCCGCGCCTTCGATCTCCGACGCGTTCTTGATCAGCTTCTTGCGGATACCGGCGGCTCGTTGCGCAGCGGCTTTCTCCTCCTGGGCGGTGGAGTAAAAGTTGGCCGCGTTGATGGTCATGGAGTTCCCGTGAATATGCATCGTTCCCTCCTGATGCCGGAAGGGCAATCGTCGTGCCGATGTTCTGTCACAAATATAAGAAAATAATTATGTTGAAGACTCCGGTAATAATTGCTCGGGTTGACCTGAAAAAGTGGACTAAGTATACTTAGTCCATGGCCTACACCGTACACCAGGCGAAGACGCACTTCTCGCGGCTGCTCAAAGAAGCAGAGGCGGGCCAGGAAGTCATTGTCATGCGCGGCAAGAAGCCGGTCGCAAAAGTTGTGCCCATCTACGAAGCTCCTGCGCTCAAGCGACAGCTTGCCGGACTCTACCGCGGGCGTGTCACCTTCGACGACAAGGCACTTGAGCCGTTGACCGACGAAGAACTGGCGGAGTTAGGCTTTGACAGCTTGTTGGAAGGGGAACTGGTTCCCTCACCCTCCGAATGAGATTCCTGCTCGATACTCATACCCTGCTTTGGTGGGTTACTGCGCCTGAGGTTCTGCCGCAGTTTCTGCGCGTTTTTCTCGACGACCCATCCAATGAACTGCTGCTCTCGGTTGCGGTTCCGTGGGAGTTGGCAATCAAGACCAATACCGGGAAGCTGGATGCGCATCAAATTCTTTGTGATATCGAGTCCGGGCAACTGAAGATGGAGTTGGAAGTTCTTCGGGCTGAAATCTCTCATGTGATTCGAGCCGGACTCTTGCCCCTGCATCACCGCGATCCCTTCGACCGGCTGCTGGCCGCGCAGGCGCTGGACCTGCGGATTCCGATTGTGAGCCGCGACCGCGTTTTCGATTTGTATGGAGTCAAGCGTATTTGGGACTGATGCAGGACCGGGCCGCAAGCCGATAGAAATAGAGAGAAGCTACTCAGCCCGTCAAGTAAGGGTGTGTGCGGCGATGGGAGACACGTTTTGTCGAAGTATCACAAGTCGGTAATGCCAAACAAATCACGCGCGTTCGCGCTTCCGCTGGTGGCCATTGTGGGCCGGCCCAACGTGGGCAAATCCACGCTCTTCAACCGGCTCACCGGCAGCCGCCGCTCGATTGTGGGCGACGAGCCGGGCATCACGCGCGACCGCATCTACGGCGAGTACGAGTGGATGGGACGCCACTTTCGGCTGGTCGACACCGGCGGGATGGTGCCGGACGATGCGGAGCTGATTCCTACGGAGATTTATGCCCAGGCACAGGTGGCACTGGAGGAAGCCGACGCGCTGGTGCTGGTGGTGGATGCGCGCACTGAGCTGGCCAGCCCGGATTACGATCTGGTGCGGATGCTGATTCGCGGCGGCAAGCCGTTGTTTCTGGCGGTCAACAAAGTCGAAGGCGAGGCTATGGCGATGGCCGCCGAGAACTTTCGCCAGTTGGGCANNTGGGCATTCGCAATGTGTTTCCCATCAGTTCCGAGCATGGATTGGGCATTGGAGACCTGCTGGAAGCGATTTCCGAGGCGATTCCCGCGCCGCCGGAGGCTGTGGCCGAAGAGGAGACTATAGCCGCTGAAGAACCGGCCGCCGAAGAACGCTTCACTTTGAAAGGGCGCGTTGCTTTGAAAGGGCACGACTTCAGTCGTGCCGCAAGCTCCGCAAAATCAAAGTGGGCTTTAGCCCCTGAGGGAAGGTCTGAGACAAACCAAGAACTTTCGCCGGACGCGCAGTCCTCGCCGGACGCGCAGTCCTCGCCGGACGCGCAGTCCCTCCATCGCACGCACGGCGAGTTTGAGCAGCACGAGACCTCGGT
>PMGP01000248.1 GCA_003156235.1 Acidobacteriaceae bacterium | reverse complement strand
AATGTGTTTTTCCGCAGCCTCTAAAGTCGTGCCCTGACACAAAAGCAGAGTTTTTCAACAAGTTCCTAAGAATCATTGTGCACGATGCGGGGAAATGATCTGCAAAGCAGGGGTTAGGGATTAGGGACGGAGTTGGTGGTCGCCTCTAAGGCAGCAAGTTAGCGCCCGCAAACGCGGGCGTAGCGAGTTAGCAAGTTAGCGGGAGTTGTGGCGGGTCGTGGTTGGTAGTATCCCGGGTCCCCAAATGCAAGGGACCCGGGGCACCGGCTAAAGCCCACAATAACTTCTGCCTTTGATGTACGGGCTAAAGCCCGTACCCTTCACCCCTAGCAGCCTGTGGTAAAAGTCCGAATTGCTGAAAAACATCCCTCAGGGGCTAAAGCCCGTCTTTTCTTATCATGCATTTGCGGCACGACTGAAGTCGTGCCCTTTCAAACATCACTTCCGCCATAGGCTGCTAGGCGAGTTTTTAAGAGCTGGGACACAGCGAACTCATTCAGTATGCCCGCTTCTTATGGACGCCGGCCAATTCGGGAGTGAAGACTACAAAGCAGTTTCGCCCTCGCTCCTTGGCGCGGTAGAGAGCCACGTCCACGTTCTTCAACATCGAATCCACATCCAGTTCTCCGGCTAAAGCGGAGAAAACTCCGACGCTGGCGGAAACCGGCATTTCGCGGCCTTCAAATGGAATGGAAACTGCCAGAGTTTTCACAATGTTTGCGGCAATCCTCTCGGCAATTTGCGGATCGAGCAGATCGGCGAGCAACACCACAAACTCATCGCCTCCCATTCTGGCGACGGTATCGCTCTTGCGCACGGCTTCCAGAAGGCGATCCGCGGTAACGCGCAAGACCTCATCGCCGGCCTGGTGGCCAAAGGTATCGTTTATCTCTTTGAATCTGTCGAGATCGACCATCAGGAGCGCCAGACCCGTTTGATGGCGGTTGGCGGTCTCCACGGCGGCGATCAGCCGATCTTCAAGCAGAATACGGGTCGCTAGTCCGGTCAGAGCGTCATGCAGGGCCATGTGGCGGAAGCGCTCCTCGCTTTCGCGAATGCGCTTTCTGAGCACCGCTACCCAGGCCAGCACCAGCAGTGTGACGATCAGCGCCAATGCCAGCAACAGAATCGCGTGGCTGGGCGTCCACCAGGAGGGCTTTTGGAGCACAGCTACGTCCGCGGGCGAACGCATGAGTATCCGGAAGGACGTTGGCACCGCCGTTCCTATTCCCAATACGCTTCTCTGCGCATCCAACTGCACGGAACAGATTCCCGTGAGGCGCAGAACGCTTCCGTTCTTCCATGTAACCGTTTCCGGGCCGCCCAGTCCTCGAGGAAGAACCGCCTTGAAAATGTATCTCCCGGAGGAGAGCAGCAGCGTGGTGTCGGCCGAGGCCAGATCGCGAGAGATTAGTTGCCCTTCGATCTGAACGAGCTGGGATTCGTGACTGCCGAGCAGGGCTTGTTCCGCGGTTACCGGCAGGGCGGTTACCGGCGCGGCTACATCGGAGCCTGTGCTTATGAACACCGCATCCGTCAGCGCCGGCGTGCTGCCCTCCGCCCTGGCGAACCCCGCAATGTCGATCAGCTCGCCGACGCGCAAGCGCGTGTTGCGATCGGTTTGCGCGCATATCCCCTGCGTGGCATCTTGTATGCAAACCGAGGAGCCGGGCCACTGAAGAGTGACTCTTCCCTGCACATGCACCCGGTGAGCCAATAAGGGCGACACGTCCCACTGCAACAACCTGTAGATGGGAATGATGGGCAGCTTGAAGGGATCCTCCGGCGTGGGTTGCAGGATTTTCACCGCGGAGAGATTCGGACAAAGAATTTGAGCGCCGATCATTTGCCGGCGGCTGAGGTCGAACAGCGGGCCGGAGTTGCCTCGGATGCGGACTTTTGCGTCCACCAGCCCGGAGTAGTTGGCGCCCGGCTCCCTTATCATGTGAACTGAAATCGGGCCGTCCGCCATGATCAGTTGCAGAAAGACGTGATGATCCTGATCGACGATGGAATGAATGATGCCTTCAACCTCGACCCATTGGCCGTCTTCGAGGCCCGCCAAAATGCGAACGAGGCTGGGCCGGGGAGGGTTTTCAGGGAGACCGGAGAATCCAATCACCTTGATCTTGGACCGAGCAACGATGGGAGCAAACTCGCCGGGATCGGTGACCCCGCGCAGATCGATCAGCGACCCAGCCGACAGCGAGTCGAAGTCGCGGCCAGGCAGATCGACGTAAATGCTTCCGGTGGAATCGTGAAAGAACAAGCCGATTCCTGAGGCGTCGACCTTCTTATCGAATTGGGTCACCACTCCCCGCAGATGGACAGGATAGGCGCGCGCCGCTTCCTTGCTGCTGAGAATATGCACAGCATGCGTCGTGGTGAGCGTGGGCAAACCGCCCGCCGGCTGCTTTGCGGATGTGGCGCTTGCCGACGGCCCCGCAATGGTGATGCCGAAAAACAAAAGCGCCGCCGCGCAAAGGCGTAAGAGGCCGTCAGTCGTGAGGCCTGCCGCCACTCGCCCGTCGCCACGCAGGCCCATCGCATCCCGCTCCGTGCCGCTCTTAACCTCTTTATTATCAAAAGAATCCTGAATTATATGTTCGAAGCAACAGCGCCGCCCTCCGTCACGCGGACCTCCCTGCGAGCCGTCACTCGAAGCTCTTTGCACAACAATCATATCGGCGGAATATAGCTTGTGTTTATCCCCTCGGCATTGATTGTCTGCCTGTCTGCCAACAAATGCCAAATCGACTGCCGATCGAATTCAAATTATCTATTTCCATGGGGCAGCGTCCGATTCTGTCGCGTACATGCGCCCTGTGTGGGAAACTACGAAAGATAACATACATTTGTGTTCCTGAGAGCTGTCTTAGCGGATGATTTCGAAGCGCTCCCAGGGGCAGTTGCAGACCGGGCAGCGTTCGTGCTCCTCTTCGGTCTCCGAGGTGTAGCCGCAGATGGGGCAGACGTAGAAGTCGCGAGCCTCGCCAATCCAGGAGTCCTTCTTTCCGGCTGCGAGCAGGGCAATGGCCTCGGCATAGAGGCGGGCGTGGGTCTTCTCGGCTTCCAGGGCTCCATGGAAGGTGCGGATGGCGGCGGTATTCTTGCGCTCCGTGGCCTCTTGGAGGAAGCCGGGGTACATGGTGTCGATCTCGTATTGCTCGCCGTTCAGGGCGGCTTTGAGGTTTTCCAGTGTGGATTTCACTTCAACCGGGTGGATTTCAGCTTCGGCTTGGCCGCCGAGGATGCCGATGACGCGGGCATGATTGGCGGCATGAATCTGCTCGGCGCGGGCGGCGGCGCGAAAGAGGCTGGCGGCGCCGTGCAGGCCGTCGGTGTCAGCCTTGGCGGCAAAGGCGGTGTACTTGGCGTGCGCGTTTGACTCACCCTCAAAGGCGGCCAAAAGATTCTGAACAGTGATGGCGTTTTCCGCGGCAATTGCTGACATGAGAAATCCTCTCCAACTCCGTTCACGAGGCTACGGGCGGCGCAAGAGGACGCGCTGTGATGCAGGTTACAGGGGGTTGAGCGCTTGAAATCTGGAGGGCTACGAATGAACAAAATGGTTGGATGAGGCGGTTTGTAAGCAAAATCAGCAAGTCAGCCACCGCCCTTCGACTACGCTCAGGGCAGGCTTTCGCGGAGACGAGCGAGTTAGCAAGTTAGCGGCAGTTCATTCCAGGAATGCTCTGATTAAGTCTTTATTGCGAGTCAGCATTCCCTCAGGGGCTAAAGCCCGCTTTAATTTTGCTGCCTTTGCGGCACGGCTGAAGCCGTTCCCTTTCAAAACATCGGATTAATCAGAGGTTCACTAGTTGTAACTCGTTGCGGCGAGTCTGGCTTCTCAGGAAGGCAATGCATGGGGAGGGTGGAGCAGCCGGTCCGGGCCTGAAGGCCGCCGTTCAATTCACATTCATTCAGGGGGATGAATCCCCCTGCTCCCTCCGTAGCTGTGTGCCAACAATGGAATTTGGTACCACAAAGGCGGATTTTGGGCGGGGAGTGAGGCGGTTGGTGGAAGACTGGGCGAGGAATGGCGGATTAGCCACGAAATTGGCGGAATTGGGCGGAAAGTGGGGGAAGATGGCATTGCTGCTGCCCAGGCATTTACAATGACGTCTATGCAACAGGGAACGAATTATTGCGCCCTGCGGTGTCCTGACCTTATGAATCTACGAATCTTTCAAATTCCGGCGGCATTGGTGATTGGCCCATTGCTGCTCGCAAGCACCCTTTGTGCGCAAACACGCCCGACGGCGCCTCAGAGCCCCTACGGGGGCGTCACGGTTGAGGAGATGATCGCCCGCGTCAACGACCAGGTCATTACGCGTTCGGACTACGAGCGGGCGATGAAGGATCTGGATGATGCGGCGCGGCAGCACGGCGCCTCGATGCAGGAGATTTCAGCGGCGCACAAGGATCTGCTGCGCA
>PMGP01000299.1:2280-2725 GCA_003156235.1 Acidobacteriaceae bacterium | reverse complement strand
CGACGAGCTTGCCGTGATTGTCGTAGGTTTTCATGCTGTCTCCTTTTTAATGTGAATTAAAAGCGGTTGGCCTTGGCGGGTATGGAAAATCTCGATGGCAACTTCCCCCCCCGCTTTTCCGAGTCTGAGCGAGTAAGGACGGCATCTCAGCAGCCTCACAGAGCCGCCGAAGAGCTTCTGTCATCGCCGCGCTTGACTCCTGCTGCCTGGAGCCGCTGNNTCGGCGGAATTTGAACACCACGCTTTGCATTGGCGTCCCCTTCTACGCTGCACACTCAACCGGTTCCCCTTGGCCAGCAGTTGAGCATCTGCGAGACTCCCGAGGAAAAGGCGTTCCCAGATTCGCGTCATTGGGCTCCCACCTCATTTGCACTATGACCGATTCGCACAATGCCCTTTAAGCATAATATACAAGGAGAGAAGTGAAAAGTCAACTGTTATTCTG
>PMGP01000299.1:0-2235 GCA_003156235.1 Acidobacteriaceae bacterium | reverse complement strand
CACAAGAAGAGGACTGAGAATTTAACAGTTTTCTGTGCGCGGGGCATTTTATGTATAATCGCGTGCATGGGCTGGAAAACGATGCGCGTATGTTGCTGTGATGTTTGTGGACACCTCTGGNNGATGGACGCACGAAAGAGGCGCGGAGCAAGAAGAAGCGCGGCCAGAGAACGCCAAAGCAATAGGTTAGTCGTTTTGGTCAACAGTTGACTGTCCGATGAGACTCGCCCCTCGGGGACTCTAGCCCCTGAGGTGCGAGAATCCTTAACTGAATTCCCCGATGTTGCTATTGTGGGTTTGATTTGCGACCACTCGCAGGAACATCGCCTTAGGCATTTTTCTTCTGTTCTTCTTCATAGAGGGCGTTAATAACGCTGTCGGGGATGGGCAGCGTCCACGTGCCGCCTTCTTCTTCTACGTACCTAAGCTGCTTCAGTTCTTCGTCGGTCAGAGGGTACCCACGCTCAATAGCAGCAGCCTTGGCGGCGGCGTCGGCAGCAATCATGTTCTTGGCGGCGAGTAATCGCCCTGCTTGCGCGGCGGAACCCCCCAGGCGAAACGCTGATAATCATCCTTTTCCGGAATGAGGCCGGTGGACCAGGACTTGTCAGAGAAGGGTGGATTACCATACTTGTCGGAGATGTATTTGATGAAGATCATGAACAGGACGTAGTCCTTGTATTGGCTTGCGTCCATGCCGCCACGTAGTTCATCGCAGGAGGCCCAAAGGGAGGAGTAAAGATCGGATTTCTTGATTGCCATTGTCTAACTGCCTTTGTTGATCCGCTGGAGTCTGTCAAGCTTTTGGGGCTCGCACATCCACTCGTCAATGCTTCGTTCGGTCGCTCCAGATTGCCTGCCAGGGTGCGAATTCCGCCGGCCTAATCGGGTAGCGCGCAAAGTTTCCTTCATGCAAGCCAAGGAGCTCCGTTTCAGCCATCTCCCTGAAGCGCTCGCCTTCCTCCGCTGCGATGTTGTTTCCGGCCCATGAAGCAAGAAACGTGAGTGCTGCTTTTCGGTCCAGTTGGTTGCGGACAACGCTGGCAACAACTTCGCGCAAAGCCGCCCGGTGCTTGAACCGGAACGGGTCCGGCTCACCTAAGGATTGCCGGACCGCGGCGTACTGCTCCGCCGACCGCCCATATGCCCAAATGAATACGTCCTTGAGTAGGGCGACATCGTTCCGCTCGTATACTCCGAGCATTGCCTCGGTATATAGCGTCCTCGGAATCTCCGTAAAAGAAAAAGGCGACAAATTATGCTTGATAAACGGGATATTGGCCGCAAGCCTCGACACGCGCTTGTTGACATCATCGAAGGGCTGGAGATACGGGAGATGCACCATGACGAAGAATGCCTGCTCAAAGAGATCTTTAATGGCTGCCGCCGTAGCGAGTATTTGAGCGAAACATTCCTCGATTTGTTGCGGAACAGCCAGCGGGTGAAAGGCTGACAGCTCGATGCCAACCGGAATGTGACGTAGCCGTCCAGCTGCTCCCTCGTCCGCCAAGAGGTTATGAGCCAGGATCGCGTGAAGATTGAGGACCGTGTACCTGTTGAAACCAATTTCATCCGCAGCATTGACCAGGAACTCGATTGCATCTTTGTGGTTCATGATCATCTGAGCTTCCCGTCGATCGCGCCCCTCGGCCTCTTCGCCGAATTCGATAAGGCGCTTGGTGTCGAGAAGTGAGTAGGTATTGCCTTCAAGTCTGCTGGAATTCCATGAGAGGTCAATCAAGAGGCGGTTGAGAATCTGTCTTGCGTAGGTGCCAGCGGCTTCGGCCACGACGTGTCGCGTTCCTATTGTTTCCAGGCTCGCGCGCTCTTTTTCGGAAAGGTAGAACCGTTCGTTCGGCCGATACTCGTCAAGGAATCCGCGGTTGTAGCCTACCGGTGTACGCGCTGCCACTGGCCTGCTTACATAGCGACGAACCTCATTGCCTTCCGCCGAAATGGGTACAACCGTTGCCTCTTCATCTTGCGCCGCTTCAACACGAGCAGGCTTCTGTGGGGCATCTTGCCTAGGCAAGCAATATTTGACTGCCCGGCCCTCGCCTTCAGTGATGAGCCGTCCCGCATTTACCAGATTCCTGAGCCGGAATTGCAGTGTACGCGGCGCCAGCTCATTGGGCAGAGCTCTCTCGATGTCGCCCCGGCTTGCGCCTCCCGGATGATGTTCCACTGCGGCTAAAATTGCCGCGTTATCTTCTTCTTTTATCTGCTTTGGCATCG
>PMGP01000364.1 GCA_003156235.1 Acidobacteriaceae bacterium | reverse complement strand
TCGCCCAGAATCAGCACCGGGTGAGTGCTTTGGGCGACCTTGGAGAGGATGCGATAGAGCTTTTCCATCTCTCCAGAACGGCCGATCATGGCGCCCAAACCCTGCGAGAGCCGGAGCCGCTCGCGCAACTGGCGGGTGGCGGTGTCGGTGACAAGAGAGGCCGCGGCGCGATCCAGCACCGTGGAAAGCTCGTCCATGGCGAATGGTTTGGCCAGGTAGTCCGAGGCTCCGCAGCGCATGGCCTCGACGGCGGCGTTGACGGACCCTGAGGCGGTCATGGCGATGACAGCCGTCTGGGGGTAGAGCAGCTTGACCTCGCTGACCAGTTCCAGGCCCTGATTGGAGCCCGCCGGCAGATTGACCAGCAGGATATCGGCGGCGCTGCCGCGCAACATGCTGCGGGCTTGCGTCAGGTCGCCGGTGCTCTCCACCGCATAGCCCAGACTGGCCGCGATCTCGGCGCAGGCCGAGCGCATGGCGGCGTCGGCATCGACCACCAGCAGGTGCAAACGCACCGGCGGTTCCGCGAGTTGGGGGATAAACTCCATGGTTCTCGATGTTACAACTGTTTCGAGCATTGTATTCGCCTCACGCGCAATTGGTTAACTGGTTTTTTTGTGGCCGCCGTGCCGGGAGTCTTTTCAGGTCCATGCATCGCGGATTTTTGTACCCCTGCCCCGTTGCCTTCCGCCCTCGTCAGAGAATCAGAGGCTCAGAGGCTCGGAGGCTTGGAGGCTCAGAGGCTCAGAGGGAGCGGATGGGCAGCTCAATCTTGAAGCAGGCTCCGGCCGGGGCGCGGTTGGCGGCGTGAATGCTGCCGCCGGCGGTCTCGATGATGGAGCGTGTGATGGACAGCCCCAGCCCGCGATGGGAGGCCGAATTGCCGGGATCGCCCGAAGCAGATGCGCCGGGGCCGGATGCGCCGCTGGAGCGGGTGCTGTAACCGGAGTCGAATATCCTGCCCAGCGCCTCGACGGGGATGCCCGGCCCGTTGTCTTCAATGATCAGCACCAGCCATGGAGGAAGTTTTGCATTGACATGAAACTCATGCAGGCTGATCGCGATGCGCCCGGCGGCGGGCATGGCCTCGGCGGCGTTCTTGACCAGGTTGACCAGAATCCGGGTCAGGTCTTCGCCGGTCAGCCGCACCGGCAGCGCGCCACCCTCGACGTCCACGGTGAGGGCGATGGAGGGTCCGGCCAGGGCGGCGAGAAGATTGCGGTTGGCCACGAGCTCAGCTGCCAGGTTGTTGATCGGCTCTGGAGGCAGCAGATCCCAGCGATGCGCCCGCTCCAGCCGTTCTGCGTCGCGCGTATTGGCTTCCGCTCGGGACGCGCCATGGTTGCTGGAGAGGCCGGCGCCTGTGCCGGCCACATCTGGGGCAATACGGGCATCGAGCGTCAGCAGCTTTTCCACCAGGCGGCGGCTGGCCGTGGCCACCAGCCTCAGTTCGCCGGCGTAGTGCTGGAACGAGGGGTTGAGCACTCCCGGCTCCTCCAAAAGGTCGCAGTAGAGCCCCAGCGCCGTGACCATATTGCGGGCGTCATGGGCCACCTCAGCCAGGCTCTCGCCCTCACTGCGCAGGTTGGCCAGGGTCTCAACCACCGCCACCACCCGCTTGCGCTCGTTCACGGAGACTCTGGCCAGGCCCGCTCCCGCCAGCCCAGTTCCCGCCAAACCGGTTTCCGCCAGCACGTTATTTTTGAATTCCGCTGTTTGCCTTGCCTGCTGCATAACTTGCTCCTTCTCTTCAGGGGTCAGAGATCAGAGATCAGAGATCAGAGATCAGGGGTCAGAGATCAGGGGTCAGTTTCAAACTCCCCGCAACTCAGTACTGCATCCCTAGTCCCTATTCCCTAGTCCCTAGTCCCTATTCCCTCGTCCCTCGTTCTTCCCATTCCTGCTTTCCAGGATGAGGAACTGTCCTGTTCTAATACACGTGGCGTGCCAAACTAGGACACTCACATTAAGTTCCTGATAAGGGAAGGGGTTAACCTCCAATTCCCGGAAAGGCGGATGGAGCCCTGCACGGCTCCATCTCCCAAAATGGGACAAGAGGCGGCGGCACACTTGGAGCAAATGCCGTAGTTTCAATAGGTTACGAAGAGATTCCTGTTCCGGGCCGGAAATTAAGCCGTTTCCCATCCTGGGACAACATGTTCCGGAACGGCTTTCGCCCTCGACCGCAACCCGTTTCCCGTACAATCTCTTCATGTCCAGCACCTCCACTTGCTTTCGTCCTGGCGGCAGAAACCCACTCCAGCTTCGCCCCCTCACCCTCACACCGGGCTTTGTGCAGACCGCCGAGGGTTCCGTTCTGGTCTCGCTGGGCAACACTCGGGTGCTGACCAATGCCACGGTGGAGCAGGGCGTTCCCGGCTGGCTGCGCAACTCCGGCCGCGGCTGGGTGACGGCGGAGTACGCAATGCTGCCGCGCGCCACGGTTACCCGGACGCCGCGGGAGAGCGAACGGGGCAAGATCGGTGGCCGGACGCACGAGATTCAGCGGCTGATCGGCAGAAGCCTGCGCTCTGTGGTGGACATGAAGGCGCTGGGCGAGCGGACGGTGATTCTGGACTGCGACGTGATTCAGGCCGATGGCGGCACGCGCACGGCGGCCATCACCGGCGCGGCGGTGGCGCTCGGCCTTGCGCTCAACGCATTGGTCAAGGCGGGAACGCTGAAGCAATCGCCGCTCACGCAACTGGTCGCCGCCACGTCTGTGGGCTTGGTCAATGGCGCGGCGCTGTTGGACCTCTGTTATGAGGAGGATTCGCAGGCGGAGGTGGACATGAACGTGGTGATGCGCGCCGACGGCGGGCTGATCGAGACGCAGGCCACGGCGGAGAAGGGAAGTTTCTCGCGGGCGCAGCTCAACGGCCTCATCGATTTGGCCGAGGCGGGGTTGAAGGAGATCTTCGCGGCGCAGCGGGCGGTGCTGGGGGTGTAGCGCATCTTCGGAGATTGCGCGCCAGCGGCGCTAAGGTCTGTCCTGAGCGGCGTGGAGAAAGCGCAGAATGTGAATCGAGTGATCGTCTACCGCATAAATCACAAGATAAGGCAGCGGCGCGAGAACCAACTCGCGCGTGCCGCTCTTCATGCCGATGCGGCCCGCATAGGGAAAGGCCTTGAGCGACCTGGCCGCGTCGTAGAGCCGTTGTAGGGTGGAGGCGGCGAAGGAAGGGTGGTGAAGCCAGAGGTAATTGGCGATGCCTTCCAGATCGTCGGCCGCGGCCATCGACCATCGCAGCTTTTTCAAGCCCGCATCATCCGCGCCACGCGAGCGTCCATCTCTTCCTCTTCAAGGAATTCGCCGCGGGCAATCTGATCGATTCCCAACTGCACCTGCGCATCAAACCAGTTCTCCTGGGTGAGCAGGCGGTCCACGGCCTCCACTGCCAGTTCCGAGGCGCTGCGACCGGTGCGCGTGGAGAGGCTGGCGAGTCCCGCCGCCTGGCGTTCGGGAAGCTGAAGTTCCATAAGGGAAGGTTAGGAGCAAGCCGTTCCCCTGTCAAGGCACATTCCTACCGCAACACCGCCGCCAGCGCCAGCGTCATTCCCAGCCCCGCCACGGAAAGCACTGTCTCCAGCACCGTCCAGGTGGCCAGCGTCTCCTTCAACTCCAGCTTGAAGAAGGACTGGATCATCCAGAAGCCGGGGTCGTTCACGTGAGAGAGGATGATGGAGCCTGTGCCGGTGGCCAAAACCAACAATTCTGGCCGCACGCCGAGATGCCCCGCCATGGGAGCCAGAATTCCCGCGGCTACGGCCATGGCCACCGTGGACGAACCCATGGAGACGCGCACCACGGCAGCCAGCAGCCAGGCCAGCACCAGCGGCGGCATATGCGCGCCCAGAGCCAGGGCGACTGTCGCCTGGGCCGCGCCGGAGTCGCGCAAAATGCCGCTCAGGCCACCCGCCGCGGCCAGAATCACCAGCACATTGGCGATGGGTTCAAAGGATTCGCCGGTCAATTTGCGCAGGCCCTCCGGGCCGTTGATCTTCCCGGTTTGAATGTGGGGGCCCAGTGTGAGCAGCGCCGCGAGTACGGCGATCAGCAGGGCTGTCTCCGGGCTGCCCACAAAGCGCAGAATCTGGTTTGCGACGCCTCCCGGAGCGGCCACGGCATCGGCCCAACTGCCCAGGCAGATGAGCGCTACCGGCAGCAGAATGGCTGCGGCGGCTCGGATGGGACCGGCCGGCGCGGGGGGAGATTCCCGATTCGATTCCGGCGCATCGTGAATCTCGATGCGCGGCAGCGGCACAGAATGAGAATGAACCGGGAAATCTCCCTCAAGGGCTAAAGCCCTCGATTCCTGGGCGGTTTTGATGTACGGGCTGAAGCCCGTACCCTTCACGCTGAAGCCCGTACCCTTCACGCTGAAGCCCGTACCCTTCCCGCGAAAGCTTCCAGCCCAGAATCGGCCCAGAAACCATCCCAGCCCCGGTCCGGCCAGCGCCGCGGCGGGCAATCCCACAGCTAACCCCCACAGCATCGTCCGGCCCAAGTCGGCATGGAACGCGGTGGCTGCCAGCATCGCCGCCGGATGCGGTGGCAGCACGGCATGAACAATGGAGAGTCCTGCCAGCACCGGCAGCGCCACCAGAATGGGAGGCTTCCCGCTGCGCCGCGCCGTCTCGGCCACAATCGGCAACAGCAGCACCAGCCCCACCTCAAAGAAGACCGGCATCCCCACCAGAATGCCCAGCCCCAGCATCGCCCAGGGCAGGCCCTGGGGATGGCAGCCCTCTACAAGAATTTTGCCCAGGGAAGAAGCTCCGCCGCTCGAGGCCACCAGGCGACCCAGCACCGCGCCCAGAGCCAGCACGATGGCGATGTGCCCCATCAGGTTGCCCACACCTGTTGCAAACGAGAGCGGCACCTGCCCTAACGGCATTCCCGAGGCCACGCCCAGCGTCAGACCCGCGATGCACAGGGCCAGCGCCGGGTGCAGCCGCACGCGCGCAATCAGCAGCAAAAGCAGCAGCACCGTTGCGGCGGCGCAGGCTGCCAGGTAATAGTCGTGGGCGGTAGCGGCGGCAAGGGGCACGGGCAGATTATTCCACATCGGAGTGCGCCAAGAGGAGAAAACCACCATGCAGCCAGATTGGGAAGCGCCTCCTGAATCGGGCCGCCGCAACGCACTTGGCCCCCTGTGTTCAAGAGCACACTTTTCCCTTGCGCGTCCCTGCTACCATAAGGATGATTGCGGTACCTGCCGCCGGGCGGGCTGACAAGTATGCTCTGAAGCACTCGAACAAACGCCACGGCTGGACCCAAAACCAACTTGCCGGATTGACCGGCGAACAGGAGAAACTCAAATGCCTCTAGTTTCCACGCGGCAACTCCTCGACGAGGCCGCCAAGGGCGGTTACGGCGTCGGCGCATTCAACGTCAACGATATGGAACAGATTCAGGCCATCATGGAAGCGGCGAAGGAGACCAATTCGCCGGTCATCATCCAGGCCAGCCGCGGCGCGCGCCAGTTCGCGCAGGACAACTACCTCTTTCATCTGATCCTGGCGGCAAACGAACTCTATCCCGAGATTCCCATCGCCATGCATCTGGATCATGGCAACAGCTTCGAGACCTGCGTCAGCGCCATCAAGCTGGGCTACTCCAGCGTGATGATGGACGGCTCGCTGAAGGAAGACGGCAAGACTCCGGCTACCTTTGAGGAGAACGTGGCGGTGACCAAGAAGGTCGTCGATTACGCGCATGAGCGCGGCGTCGCGGTGGAGGGCGAAATCGGCGTGCTGGGCGGCATCGAAGACGGCCACGGCGCGGGCGGTTCGGGCCTGGAACACGTCACCGACCCCGATCAGGCGGTCGAATTTGCCGAGTTGACCGGCGTCGATTCGCTGGCCATCGCCATCGGCACCAGCCACGGCGCTTACAAATTTACGAAAAAGCCCGACGGCTCGGTGCTCAAGATGGATTTGCTGATCAAGATTCACAATCGCCTGCCCAAGACTCACCTGGTCATGCACGGCAGTTCGTCCGTGCCCAAGGATTTGCAGGACATCATCAATCAGTACGGTGGCAAGCTCAGGGAGACCTGGGGTGTGCCGGTCGAAGAGATTCAGTTGGGCATCAAGAACGGCGTGCGCAAG
>PMGP01000367.1 GCA_003156235.1 Acidobacteriaceae bacterium | reverse complement strand
TATGTATAATCTCGTGCATGGGATGGAAAATGATGCGCGTATGTTGCTGTGATGTTTGTGGACACACCTGGATTCCCTCGGTCGAGCATCCGACCCTCTGCGCCAGCAAGAAGTGCCGGAGTACCCTGTGGGATCGAGGCGGAGTCGATGNNGAGAACGCCGAAGCCGTAAAGCTTCTCACACAGTTCCGTGCGCCTTTACGATTCCTGACATGCCGCAATCAGTTGCGGCTTAATAGTGCTGCCGGGGTTGCCTCGGCGTTGTACCCTGCCTCATCTCCTCGTTCCCAGTAAGTATGCATTCGCAGGTCATCCATGACAGTAATCGAGGAACATTCTAAGCAGTTCTTCCATGCTCAATTCTTTTTGCCGAAATTCGCGATGAAGATTTTCATCAGTTTATCCCTTTCCTGAACGAAGAAGGCTCCAATTCAGTTCTGACTTGCTGGCACCCACAAACTCCTGACCAGAATAAACAAATCCTTGATCAAAGGCGTGCTTGTATAACGGATGAACCTTGGCTTACCTGGTGCTATCTCGTACTTCCGCAGAAACAATTTCTTTTCATCTTCCAGCGATATAAAGAAGTCCAGGTTGGGATATTCGAGCTTTCCCCAACCTCTCTCTGGCTCAGCTTGAATAGTTGCTGGATCGAAGTACGTATTTGTCTCTCTGTCATAAAAGAACCCGAAGCGCTTCAGGGTAGTCTTTTCCTGAAGCGCTACTTTGTAACAAACTACACCGAACAGGGGCGAGTGTTCACCTTGCAGTTCTCTAATCTTTATTGCTTTGGCTTCTGAGCGCTTCAGGTCTTCCCCTGTGCAGTTTCCTTTCACTTCGATAATGCATAATGAATCGTTCTTATCGATGAGGCACTGAGTGCCGAGTCTTCGTAAAAAGGAATTGGGCCGACAGAGAATTATGTCGAGTTGACCAGCATCGTTCATTCCATCCGAGATGGTCCCCTTTACAAGCTTCGGTGGTGGCTCGGAGCATGACTCCAGGGTTGAAATGAGAAAATCTTCCCGAATCTCTCCCTTCAGCAACTCGTGACTAATGATTTCGGAGATATCATACTGCCCAAGGAGCATGTTCTCAGAGTACTGGTCGAATTCGTCGAATTTATGACTCATTCTCACCCCAAATGCGGTCCAGGGTGGCCTGAATCTTTTTCTCGAAGCGGGCGATGAGTTCGCGGTTACCGTCGATGACTTTCTGGTAGCCCTCGATCTCCGCCACGATCTCCTTCTGCACCTCCAGCGGCGGCAGGGGGATTTCATACTCTTTGAGCTTTGAGAAATGACGCTGGTAACCGCTGCTCTCCAGGGGTCTTGCGCGGAGGAGGCGGTAGAGAAAGCGCGGGTCCAGATTATCGACCGTCTGAAGGATTTTGATTCCATCTGCACCTTGTGCGAATGGCCTTTCGATTAGCTTAACTGCACAGGTGTGATCGCCGAAAATCACCAGTGGCTTGCTAGGGCGGATTAGGCTGGATTCATCGTCAGTCCACCCTGCGATTTCCTCCTGAGACTGATCGATGATTGGAAACCGTCCTGATTCTCCGAAAGAAGTTTTCTGAATCTTGGTAGGGGGTGTGATCGTTTCAACGAGCGACTCAATCTTGTACCAAGGATAATGCGTGGATTGCTGCCTGGTCTCCCGATACCGCTCCCCGCTGAGGTTGTAGTCGCCATTCTCGGCGATCTTCTTTTTCGGCACGATCAGGCCGCAGGTGGGATTCAGGTCGTCGGTGGGTTTGCAGTTGCGCAGTGCGTGAAAGTAGGCGTCGATTTCGGCTTTGACCTGCGGCAAGTCGCTTCCGTCCATAGCGCGGCGCTGGGCTCCGAGGCCAAAGCCGTCATTCTCTACTTTGAAGAAACCGATGGTATCGCTTTGCTTGGCGATGGATTTATCGAGGATGAGGATGGAGGTCTTTACGCCAGAGTATGGATTGAAGCAGCCCGCCGGGAGGGAGATAACGGCCACGAGGGAGTTCTTGACCAGCATCTTGCGCAGTTCCTTGTATGCGCCCTGGCTCTGGAAGATGATGCCTTCGGGGACGATGATACCGGCGCGGCCGTTGGCCGTGAGATGTTCGGCCATGTAATCGACAAAGAGAACCTCGCTACGCTTGGCGTCGATGGAGAAACGCTTGTGGGGCTTGATGCCGCCCTTCGGCGACATGAAAGGCGGATTCGCTAAAATCACGTCGGCGAATTCGTTCCAGCGATCCTCAGACGTGAGAGTGTCGTATTCGACAATGTGCGGATCGGAGAAGCCGTGCAGGTAGAGGTTCACCAGCGACAGCCGCACCATATCCGGCGAGATGTCGTATCCCTTGATGTTCTGGGCAAGTCGCCCCTTCTCGCTCGGCGTGAGCTTGACGTTGCCCTTGGCGTCAGTGTTGGAGGCAAGAACGTGCTTGTATGCCGAGATAAGAAAGCCAGCAGTGCCACAGGCGGGGTCGAGAATGGTTTCGTTCTTTTTGGGATCGACGATGGAGACGATGAAGTCGATGATGTGGCGCGGGGTGCGGAACTGACCGGCGTCGCCCTGGGAGCCGAGAACGGAGAGCAGATACTCGAAGGCATCGCCGAGGCGCTCAGAGTGGTCGTAGCTGAATTCGTCGATGATCTTGAGGAAACTTTTCAGCGTCTCCGGGTCGCGATAAGGCAGGTAGGCATTCTTGAAGATGTCGCGAAACAGAAGCGGAATGCCGGGATTCTGGGGCATCGTGGTGATGCCTTCGGCGTAGAGGTTGAGCGTTTCATGACCGCCGAGACCGGCATGCATGAGCTTGTTCCAGCCAAAGCGGGCGAAGCTGCCTGTGAAGAATTTGCGCTTGCCGCCCAACTCCTCGGCCTCGGCGTCCATGTCGTCCATGAACTTGTAGATGAGGGCAATGGTGATCTGTTCGACCTGGGACTTGGGGTCGGGAACCTTGCCTACGAGAATGTCGCGGGCGGTGTCGATTCGTCGTTTGGTATCTGTGTCGAGCAATGTGTTCCTTTAGCCTCTATGGGGCGAACTGGTTCAGTGAGACGTAATCCTTGACGTACTCGGGGATGAGCGTCCGGTAGACTTCGGGGACGGCTTTGAAGTCGTGAGTCGAGAAAGACGGATTGGTGGCGAACTGGATAAAGTCCCTGGTGTCAATAATGTGCCTGATCTGGCCGTCAGAGACGTAGGCCTTGAAATAGTCCTTGATGGCGGGGATGGCCTCAGGCTCCTGCGGCTTGCGGTCGGCAACGAACTTGGCGAATTCCTCTTCGAGCAATTCGTCTTTGGTCTTGAAACGCGGGATAAGCCCGAAGACTTTTTCAAGAATCTCGCGAAGGGTTAGACGCCGGTCAACGGCGGCAGCGCGGCGTAACTTTTCCAGGCTGAAGAACTCTTCGGGCTTGTCGAAGACTTCGCGGTTGACATAGTCGATGACCTTATCCCATTCGCCCGCTTCGACGCTGGCGGCAATGGCCGGGTCTTCCTTGACGGTCTCTTCGAATCGACGGAAGAACATACGGTCGATCCGCATCCCCTCAACACCGACAGTCTCCACCTTGATCATGGAGAGAATATCGTCACCCGTGTGGTTGTAAATGCCGTCGCCGCCGACAGGGCCGACACCGTGTATCGGCTTCCCCGACTTGCTGGGAGCAGGAAGCTTGATGACTTCGTCATAGTTGAACTTCTCTTCGAAGTATTCGCAGGTTGCGAAGAAGTCGAAAAGCTTGTAAGTGATCTTCTCACAGGTTTTGAGGTCGGCTTTGTGGGACACGTCGTGAAGTTCTTCAAGAAAGCTGTGCTTGCGCGTGCCGCGTCCCTTGATCTGAATGAAGTCCGTGGGGGAAAAGATGGGTCGGAAGAGTCCGAGGTTGAGGATGTCGGGGCAGTCGTATCCGGTGGTCATCATGCCGACGGTCACGCAGACGCGGGCCTTGCTGGTCTTGTACGTGGGCAGGAAGTTTGCCGTGCCGAGCAGACGATTGTTGGTGAAGTTGATGGTCATCTGCTGGGCGTTATCGACCTGGGACGTAACCTGTGCCGCGAAGTCGGATTGATACCTGCCGGGGAACATCCTGTCGGCCATCTGATTGAGAATCTGAGCGATCTTTCCAGCATGGTTCTGGCTCACGGCAAAAACAATAGATTTGCCGATTTCGCCGCTGATTGGGTCGCGGAGAGCGTGTTCAAGGAAGGTCTTGCAAAAAAGTTTATTGGTGGCAGGGGAAAAGAACTTTTTCTCGAAGTCGGTTTGTTTATAGCTTTCGTTCTGTTCGTCTCCTGGGTCGTCCTTGAAATCGACGATAAAGCCCTGCTTAGAGAGAAGCTGCGTAGTAATGCCAGTTCTGGCATCTACGACGGTTGGATTAATGAGGTAGCCCTCTTTGACGCCGTCGAGCAATGTGTAACGGAATGTGGGCTGGCCGTCCTCGCAGCCGAAGGTTCGATAAGTGTCGAGCAGGAGACGCCGCTCGTATTCGCGTGGGTCTTTTGTGGTGGGCTTCGCTTTGTCGAACTTCTTAAGATAATCCTTTGGCGTTGCCGTGAGGCCGAGTTTGTAGCCGATGAAGTAGTCAAATACGGCGCGGGCGTTTCCGCCGATGGAGCGGTGTGCTTCGTCGGATATGACTAAATCGAAGTCGGTAGGTGAAAAGAGGGTCTGATATTTATTGTTGAAAAGGAAGGACTGGACAGTGCTGACGACAATTTCAGCGTGCCGCCAATCGTCGCGGTTCTCCTTAAAGATGACCGTCTTGTAGTCGTTTGCGAGGAGACCGACAAAGGCTTTCTTCGCCTGATCCTCAAGTTCGAGCCGGTCCACAAGGAAGAGCACGCGGCTGGCATTCCCGGAGCGGAGAAAGAGTTTGATGATTGCGGCGGCGGTGAGTGTCTTCCCTGTCCCGGTGGCCATTTCAAAGAGAAACCTGTCTTTACCGGCCTTGACCGCTGCCTGGACAGCGTGAACCGCGTTCTCCTGGTAGGGGCGCAGGAAACGGAGCCTGTTCACTTCAATAAAGCCTGGGCGCTCGGCCTCATTCAGCCAGGCGGCCTCGGCTTGGTAGCCCTGACGCTGGGTCAGAACGATGTAGTCGCGGCCTACCGCGTCCTCGACAAGGCGCTCAGGGTTTGGCTCGACGCGCTGATAGCCAACAACCGACACCGGCGTGGGGAATGAAGTGATGATGTATGGGTTTCCACGATCCAAATCCCAAAAATAGTGCAGGTTGCCATTGGAGAGGATAACGAAGCGACAATTCTGCGAACGGGCATATTTGCGGGCTTGCTCCTTGCCTACAAGCGGGCTCTTGTCTTCCGCTTTTGCCTCAAGAACGATGAGCGGAAAGCTCTTCTCGTTGAGCAAGAGGAAGTCGATGAATCCAAGCTTGGTCTTCTCAAAGTTTTCGCCAAGAGAATCCAGTTCGTTCGGGGTGAATTTGACAGTTTGTTCCAGCCGGATATTCGCGGGTTTTCCGTCTTGAGGGAAGAAGCGCCACCCCGCTGCGTCAAGCAACTTGTTGATTTTAATGCGTGCTGTCGCTTCCTTTACCGGCATTCCCGTTCCTGTCTCTCTGCTGATTATCCACCAAACAACTATAGCGGCTCATCGGTATCCACACAGAATGAACCGAATGGTGTTGTTGGCCATTGCTACAGTATTCAGAATCAACCTGTTGATAAATATAGACCTTCTGTCCAACGAGTGGAATCCATACGGCGGGGGCCAGGTTTTGCGGGAACATGGGCACACAATATACCTTCCGCCGCTACTCTCCACATCGTAATCGAGCCTACCCTCAAACCCAACATTCCGGGGCGCTGACACTCGTCCCGCGAACTATCTGCGTGGTTGTGGCGACCAGAATTCTAGAGGTGGACGTTCGCCCAGGCAAACTACCGAGCAACACGAAGCAAGACAGAGTCCCTGTGATATTCAAGGAAATGCTTCTGCCCGTCGGTGAATGTCCCCACGTTTATCACCCTGTCCATGGGTATCCCCATACGATTCAGTGAGGGAGCATGAGAGACGGGAGAGACAATCAGTTCCCCTGAATTGTCGAAACTAATGAAGCCGCGGTCAAAGAGATGATCAATCGTCGGCGTAAGCAGCAGCCCATTTTCCCCATTAAGGCGTTCTTCGTTACTTGAATCGCGCCAGGGCTTGCAGTGGCTCCCGCGCAAGTGGATTGGGTTGCTGACCCCGGTGACTCGACATCTGCTTTCAATTTCCATGACCCGCTGCTTGAAAAGCCCTTGTCCTCGCCGAGCCACAATCAGCGCTTCACGATCCGTGCCTGAAATATTTACATTTGATTCGATAGTGGCTTCGATGTGATGCTCCCACACCTCCAAGTCCGCGTTCTGGGCTTGGCCCGCAGTTTCCAAATTCAATGCGGAACTGCGACCCGCGATAAGTGTGGCCTCCATGCCAATGAGACCGATGAGGGTCTGAGCCAATGGCTCCAGGACCGCAGTCAAATATATCGATTGAATTCCGTTTCCAGACTTCTGGAGGGGGGAGTATCGGTCGGGCAACATCCGCCGCAGGAGGTCGATATGGTCTTTGGGCCGGATTTGGTGAATGAGGGATGTGAAGTTTACTCGTACGCGCCAACCAATCTTCTCCCAGTTCAGCCCAACTCCGCCGAATTCCAGAGGCTTAGGGCTCTCGTAGCAATAGGAGGTAACGGTGCCAATGGCAACTATCCGAGTGTCCACGAAGGAGAATACTAGATCGCCAGGTGTAACCTCTCTCATAAATTCATAAAAGGGATTCCTAACGTCGTTGGCACTGCGCTTCGGGGACCAGAGATATCCTCCTTTTATCTCCTGCCGGAACGTCTGGTTCTGGTTTACCCACCAGTAGCGCATGTGCATATACTCCACTGCTTCACCGCATACTGTGCTGCCCGCCTATTGTCGGACATGGCCAAACATTTGAAGCCATGGCCAGATCGCCGAGGTTCTGAAAGGGGCTCCAAAGTGTGGTCTGAAACTACCGGCTGAACTGCCCGCTGCTCCGCACCACGATCTCAGGAACCCCCCGGTAGTCCTTAATCAGCCCTGTGGCGCAAATGTGCGAACCAACCTGCGGCATATCCCCCACGCTCTTCCTGTCGTCCCCCCACACCAAGATGGTGAAAACCTGATTTGGGTATGCGGCGTCCAGATTGATGAAAGTCGGTTCTCCCCGGCTACTTGTCGCAGTTTTCTCACTGGCCACTCTCCCGCAAACTGTAGCCTGCTCTCCGATATGATTTTTGGCGTCCGCCGCAGAAATTGTTTGAGCCATTACTGGCAGCAGACCCATTAACAGCAGGAAACCTGCTATTGTGAGCGTTCGTAACGATTTCATTCTTGTCTCCTCAGCGCGTGAAG
>PMGP01000200.1:9998-40181 GCA_003156235.1 Acidobacteriaceae bacterium | reverse complement strand
ACTCTTCTTCCTCTTCCAGCCCATAGCGGCGCAGCAGGTTGGGCAGGGTCTGCGAAAATGCCGACCGCGGCATCACCGTATCGCATCCCGCCTCGATGGCCTTGGCCTTCAGTTCGCCTTGCAAATGATTGAGAAAGCCCACGATGGACGTCGCTTTCTTCAGCTTGGACTTGAACTTGGGAATCAGCGTCAGCGGCTTGGCGTTCAGATTGTTCAGGTCGAAGACCAGCAGCTTGGGCCGCTCGTTTTCCGGCAACTCGGCCAGCGTGGCCACCATCGCATCCTTGTCGCCGTTCTTCACAAACTCCACCTTCACGCCCAGCTTCCGGGCCGTCTCCTGTATCTTGGCCAGGAAGAACATATCCTCAATGAAGCAGTAGATGCGCGTGGGCGCGTCCTCGCGCACTGCGGCTGTGGGCTGAGAATCATAGGCCTCCGGGTAATAGCCACCGTTGTGGCCGTTACTCCCCGTCGGGATCGTCGAGGGAGGGCCGTCGGCGATGTTGCCGTTCACCAGCCGGTAGCTGTGATCCATCGGGCCCACAAACTCCCTCGGCCCTTTCTGCCTTGTCTTGCGCTTGCCCTGCGGAGGGGATGAAATGCTGTTGCCCGGCTGCGCCGCCGTCGCCGCACCCTTCTGGAAGAACTTCTTCTTCTTCCGTTCATGATGCTCGCGCTTGCCCCCCGGATGTCCAGCTTGGTGCTGGGGAGCCGGCTTGTGCTTCGCGGGCGGCTGCTGAGGCTGCGCCGCGGACTCTGACTGTATCTGTTGCGACGGGGCCGCGCCCACTGCCTGGCTGCTCTTGTTCTTGCGGCGGCGCCGGCGGCGCCGATGACCCTGTGACTGCCCTTGCCCATTGGCAGGAGCAGGCCCCATTTCTGTTGGGGACTGTGTCAATTCTGTCGTCATGCGTTTGTGTCCTGTTGCATTGCTAGATGGTGTCTTCCCTTTACTGGCTGTTGCTGCCGGGAGTTTCCAGTCCGGTAAAACGTTTCCTCAGCCTGCCGCCGCCCAGGCATGGACGTGAACGGCGAAAACCGCGGCTGGCTCTCTCTTTAACGCTCTACAGCAGCGCTCCGGGCAATCTATCATGATGCCCTTTGTGCCTCAAGCTACTTCACAGAATCCCAGCCGGGGTGAGCTTTTCTCAAAGACTGTCGCTCCCGATGAATGGTGTCGGCTGAGCCTCCGCGGCTCTATTTTTAGGACCTCTGTGAAATGCTGTTTGCCCGCTGCGCACACTGGAGCAAGAAAGCACTGCTCCATCCTGTCATAAGAATCTTATTGGTGCGGCCAGCGCCCTTCTCAGGTGTTGCCCTTCCTATGAAACTCTCGCCGCCCGCAGATTGCCATAAAGTAACCTGCCCGGCGGAGTTCCCTTGCTCGCGGCGAGCTTGCTCTGCCCCTTTCGGGTGGCACGCGTCAGCCGCTTGATAGGCAACTCTTATACTACAGGGAACTTTTGCGGCTGGCAAGCAATCTTCGCGGTTGCTCGCACCATCCCGGCACTCAAAAGTACCCTAAACGCAAGAAGCGCCACTCCATAAGAGTGGCGCTCCGCTGTCTTGCACTGCCACTGGCCTCCCAAAAGAAACGTGGACGGCTGGCCTCTCGCCGTACCTGCTGCATGGCTTCCTCGACCGGTCTCCCTTTTCAGGGCCGCTTCGTTGGCGGATGCTCTTGCCGGGTGCCTGCTCTTCTATGGGCTGGTCAGAATTCTTCCAGCGCCTGTACATCACTGGCGTCTATCTTGTTGCAATCTTGATGCCACTCCTAATATCTCTTGATTTCAATGACTTCGATATAATGGAATGGAAAATACTCTGAATTCTGGTAGTCTTTTTGGGGGCTTTCTCCCATTAACCATAGAACCGCTCATCGCTGGCAATGCGGGCAATAGTGCGTACCCCGTCCTGCCACCACAATCCGCCGGATCGGCGTCTGACAGCGGCGGCAGGGAAGCTCGGTGCGCAGGTAGACGCAGTGCTCCAGTTGGAAGAAGCCGCGTGCCCCGTCGGCGTCCACATAATCAGAGACAGAAGAACCGCCCAGCCGGATGGCGTGCTCCAGTACTTGAACCATAGCCAGCCGCAGCTCTTCCAATTCCGCCCTGGTCAGTTGTCCGCTCCTGCGCCGCGGCCGGATGCCGGCGCGAAACAGGCTCTCGTCGGCGTAGATGTTTCCCACCCCGGAGAGCAGCTTCTGGTTGAGCAGCGCCGCCTTGATGAACAGCTTGCGCCCGCTGAAAAGCCGGGCAAACTCCGCCGCCGTCACCTCCAGGGGATCGGCGCCCGGAGCGCGAAAGCCGTCCTTGCGGCTCAACTCGCGATACTCCAGCCGCCCAAACCGGCGCGGGTCCACGAAGCGCAACTCCCGGCCGCTGGCCAGACTCAGCCGCGCGTGGGTGTGGGCAGCAACCGGAGCATCCGGGGTGCTCACCAGCAATCTCCCCGTCATGCCAAGATGCACAATCCATTGGGCGCTTGGCTCACTCTCCAGTTCACCCAAACCAGCGACTGGGTGCCCCACCTCAGCGCCCGGGTGCTCCACCCGATTGTCATTCTGAGCGAGCGCAGCGAGTCGAAGAACCTGCGGTTGATCTTTGCGGCTTCGGGGTTCCCGGCGAGCGATTTTTGCTTGCTGGGGTGAACTAGGGTTGGACAGCTCAATCCCGTCCGCAGCCCCCAGTTCGCACACAATGTGCTTTCCCGTGCGATGGACGGCCAGAATCACCCGTCCTTCCAGCCCCCTGGCCTGACGAGCCGCGGGCGTCTTGAAAGGCTCCGGATGCCGGCCGAACCAGGCCTCGACAATGCGGTCTCCTCGCAAGCGTTCGTTCACTCCGCGGGCGATCGTCTCCACCTCGGGCAGCTCTGGCATCGATCAATTGTAAGGGAAGCTCTCTACCGGTGAGGAGATTGCTCTTCTGTCCGCGGCAATCTGCGCGCGCTAGGCTCGCCAATCTTGCTGGCCTCAAAGCTCACGATCTTCCACACGCCCTGCGCGTTGCGCACGTAAACATGCGTATAGCGAAAGTCACCGAAGGCCTCACCCTCGGAGTTGACGCCCGTCACATGGGCAAACGATGTGACCAGAGCCGTGGAGCCGTAGAAGCGCACCTTGCTGTCGGAAAGATCGACAGCCGTGATATGCCGTTGCCCGCTGCGCATTCTGGCCAGCGTATCCTCTTTGGTTTGCAGCGTTCCGCGGGCGCTGATGCCGATATATTCGTCCGCCAGCAGGCTGTCCATGGCGGCTACGTCCCCCGCCAGCATGGCTTTCCGAAATATTTCTTCCAATTGGTCGATCTCGCGCCGACTCTCGTGCTTTTCTCCTCGGGGCATTCCGCCCTGTGGAGGCACGCCGCTGTGCTGAGGCGCGGAAAAAAGCGCCGGCGCGTATGCGCCCAGCGCCAGCAGAAACACCAGGGCATATAGCCGCTGGTGGCGGATGGGCGTGGAGGGTTGGAGCGCTGCTGCGAGCATACTCGAAACGGATACTATCCTTGAAGCACCGCGCCGGTCAATCGATTTCAGCAGGATACGCATCACAATTCAATGAATTCTCTGCAAATCAAGCCGCAAACTTCAGATTCCCCGCTGGGACTCGGCCGGAATCTCAAACCAGGGCCACCAGGTTCTCGGTACTCCGCTCCCGCATCTTCTGGAAGAGGCCGCCTACCGCATGGTTTTTGAAGTGCTCTGATGCGCGGTGCGCCTCCAGGGCCTTCGCATCCCGGTACTGCTCATAGATCAACACCGTGTCCGGGTCACCCTCCAAATAGTGCGGAATGTAACTGATGCAGCCCGGCTCCTGGCGCGAGGCCGCGGCCAGCAAGCGCAGGGATTCGGCCACTTCGGCCCGGTCTTCCGAGGCAAACTTCATCCGTACCGCAAAGCTGATCATAAGTAAATTGTACCGTGAAGCTCTTGCCACGGTCCGAAAGATCGGCTCCGGTGGACTGTGAGGTTTTATTGTGGGATGCCGTGAAGCAAAACCGGGAATGGGGTTACGATAGAAGAAAGGAGGCGAAAATGGCGACAGCAACACTCGATTGGTCCCAGTGCGACGCCGTGGAGAGCATCCCCGGCAAGGTCAGCGGCGCATGGGTGTTTCGGGGAACCAGGACACCCGTTTCGCTAGTCTTCGAAAATCTTCAGGATATGAGCGTTGACGAGCTGATTGACGAATATGGCGTGACGCGGGAACAAGTTCGTGCCGTTCTGCAATTCGCGGCGCATTCTCTCGAAAAAGAACCGACCTACGCGTAGATCGAGTCCGCAATGCTGATTCTCTTCGATAACGGTACACCGCGCATAATGAAAGGAGGGTGAAAACATGGAAACTTTCGATTGGTCCGATTGCCCCTTGGTTGAAATCATTCCCGGCAAGGTCAGTGGAGCGCCTTTGCTCAAGAACACTCGCCTGCCTGTAGAGGCCATCACCGGCAACTATGACGCTTTCCTCGAAGAAGGATTATCGCCGGAGGAAGCCATTGCCGAAACGCTGGATTGCTACCCGGAAGCCGGGCGAGGCGCCGTCGAAGCGATTCTCAGCTACCGCGCCGAACATGAACTACAGGTGCAATTTTGAAGGTTTTGCTCGATGAGGATGTTCCGAGCAAACTGGCGCGAGCACTGCCTGGGTATGCCATTCAAACCGTAGCCGGGATGCAATGGGGCGGTATCAAGAACGGCGCGTTGCTGGAGCTGATCGAGCGGGAGCGATTCGACGTATTTCTGACTGGCGACAAGAACATGGACAAACAGCAGCGGCTTGAAGGCCGTCCGTTTGCAGTGCTGGTTATGTCCGCGATCAACTGGCCGGTGATAAGGCCGCACATTCATGTCATCTCCGCCGCCCTTGACGAGGCAAAGCCCGGTACAGTCAAAACGATTGATTGTGGCGTGTTCGTTGCAGGTTTGAAACGCCCAAGCAAATAAGCCAACGTGAACGCGGGAGCGCCGGGCAGCTTTGCCGAGGTTGACATTCCGTTCGAGTAAAGCTATTCGCTGATTCACGAAATTTGAAATAGCTCACGTTTATGCGTGAATCATTTCCAGCGCCGCGGCAAACTCCGGCAGAACAATTGTCTGGTCCCGATCCGGGCCTGTCGAGACCATTCCGATTTTGGCCCCGCTCTCCCGTTCCTGAAAGCGCAGATACTCTCTCGCCGCAGCCGGCAATTTGTCGAACTCCTTGATCCCATCCGTCGAAATCCGCCAGCCCTTCATCCGCGTATAAACAGGCTTGATCCGCTCCAGCCCCTGCACGTCGGCGGGAATCTCGTCCGTCACACGGCCCCCAATCTCGTAGCCCACGCAGATGGGAATCTCCTCCAACTCGTCCAGCACGTCCAGCTTGGTCACCACCAGCCACTCGGCGCCATTCACCTGGTTGGAGTAGCGCAACAGCGGAATGTCCAGCCAGCCGCACCGCCTGGGCCGTCCCGTCACCGCGCCATATTCGTTGCCGCGCGCTCGCAGTTGGTCGCCCGCCGCGTCCTGAATCTCCGTCGGGAACGGCCCCTCGCCCACCCGCGTCACGTAGGCCTTGGTCACCGAGATTACCGTGCCGATATTCGTCGGCCCCACGCCGGTTCCCGTTGCCGCACCGCCCGCCGTCGCCGAAGACGAGGTCACAAACGGATACGTCCCGTGGTCGATGTCCAGCATCGTCCCCTGCGCGCCCTCGAACATCACGCTGCCGCCCTCGGCCAGAATCTTGTTCAGCAGCCGTCCCGTGTCGGCCACAAACGGCCTCACCTGCTCCGCCGCCGCGGCGTACTCCTCGAACATCTGCGCCGGATCCAGGGCTGCGCTCCCGCTTCCGAACAGCGCCTTGGCAATCGAGTTCTTTTCCGCACAGGCCGCCTCAATGTGGACTTTGAGCAGCTCCGGCCGCAGCAGGTCCACCACCCGCAACCCGCTGCGCGCCATCTTGTCCTCGTATGCCGGCCCGATTCCCCGGCTGGTCGTCCCAATCTTTTTGCGTCCCGGCGCGCTCTCAGCCGCCAGCTCAATCATGCGGTGATAGGGCAGAATCACCTGCGCCCGGTTCGACACAAATAGCCGCTCATCCACGGCCACGCCCAACCCCCGCAGCTTGGCTACTTCCTTCAAAAAGGCGATAGGGTCCAGGACCACGCCGTTGCCGATCACTCCCCGGCAACCCGGCCTGAGCACTCCGCAGGGAATCAGTTGCAGCACGAACTTGTGCTCGCCAATGATGACCGTGTGCCCGGCGTTGTGTCCGCCCGCATAACGCGCCACAGCGGCAAACCGCTCGCTCAGCACGTCCACAATCTTTCCCTTGCCCTCGTCGCCCCATTGGGCGCCCAACACTACCGCCGTCTTTGCTCGCATGTCGTCCCGTTCCTGAAGCCTGTCGTTGGAGTCCGTCTTTTGTGTGAGTTACAACCGGGTGCCCCATCCTCGCCGCGTTCTTGTTGTTGCGGCTTCGGGGTCCCCGGCGAGCGATTCTTGCTCGCAGGGGTGATCTAGGGTGGGATTCTTCGCCGACGCCAGTCCTGATGATAAACCCTAAGCAGTTTCACCGCGAACCCTGTTAACCAACCGCCTCCCTCATTCGTTGTATCGATAGAAGGCGCACGTGAGCGCGCTTCAAGTGAGAGGGAAATCAAATGAATCGTCAAACTCGCATCCTGCCCTGGGTTCTTCGCTCCGTCGCCGTGCCGGCCTTGTTGCTTGCCGCTTTTGCCGCCGCTGAAACCCGTCCTGCAACGCCCGTCAAGCCAGCGGCTCCGGCTGTCGCTCCTGTCTCCACCGAAAAGGACTTCGCAGCCACTCAAGACCAGCTCATCAAGCTGCTGCGTCTCAGTCCTACGCTGACCACCGTCGTAGCCCACGACCCATCGCTGCTGGCCAACCAGGAGTACGTGGCCCGAAACAATCCGCAACTGGCGCAGTTTCTCGTCGCTCATCCGGAGATCGCCCGCAACCCCGAGTTCTATCTCTTTACCCACTTGGACATTAGAGGGCAGCGCTACGAGGCCCTGCAACGCGCGGTGTGGCCGGAGATGGTCCAGCCTGCCGACCAACAATGGCACGGTCGGCCGGCCACAGAAGAGTTCATCAGCGATATGCCGCCCGTTCTGGCGGTAGCTTGTTTTTTTGGCGCGCTCATCTGGCTGATTCGCTCCTTCCTGGAGAACCGCCGCTGGAGCCGCATCTTCAAGCTGCAAAGCGAGGTCCACGGCAAGCTGATCGACAAGTTCGGCTCCAGTCAGGAGTTGGCAGCCTACATGGAGACCGAGGCCGGCAAGCGATTTCTTGAAGCGGCGCCGATCACGGTGGGCTTCGAGCCGGAGCAGCGCATCCCCAACGCCATCGCCCGAGTGCTCACTCCATTGCAGATCGGCATCGTGCTGGTTCTGCTGAGCGCGGGCTTCTTCCTCCTTCGCCATGTCAGCACTGAAATGGAAACGCCCATGCTGGTGCTGGGAACAATCGCCCTGATGCCCGGCTTGGGATTTATCATCTCCGCAGGCGTGACCTGGGTTCTGGCCGGCCGTCTCGGCCTCATGCCGGAGAAACCCAAAGCCCCCATCGACTCAAAGGAACAGCAGTGAGCCGGAGGGCTGGCCATTCCGATGAAAGAGCCTCTGCCGATGCACAGGGAATCCGTCCTTCCGAACGTATTAGCCGGCGACGCGCCGCGGGCAGCCGAATCGCCCATGGATAGCGACGCATTCGCCGGCTTCTACGAACGTTCGGCGCGGCCTCTCTGGGCGTATCTGGCGCGGGTCTCGGGCGATCCCGCGCTGGCCGACGACCTCATGCAGGAGAGCTTCGTCCGCTTCCTCTGCGCTTCAAGGCCTGATGAAGGTGAAGTCGCCGGGCGCCGCTATCTCTTCCGCATCGCCACCAATCTGCTCCGCGACCATTGGCGGCGTCCACGGCAATCCTCCATCGAGGAGATCCCCGAGGAATTCTTCGCCGCCAGCACCAGTTCAGCCCTCTCGGAGTCGCTTGGTCCGGCGCTCGCCTGTATGCGTCCCCGTGATCGGCAACTGCTCTGGCTCGCCCACGCCGAGGGCTATTCCCACCGCGAGATCGCCCAGATCACCGGCCTGGCCGCGGCCAGCATTCGCATCTTGCTCTTTCGCGCACGGCGCAAAATCGCCAACTTGCTTCGCCAACAAAGTTCACCCACTCGGAGGCAGCCATGATTCTGAAACCATGTTCCCGTGAAAAAGAAGTGGCTGACCTGCTCCGTCGCGGACAGTGGCCGTCAGCCTGTCCGCCGGAACTGCGCGCCCATCTGAGCGCCTGCCGTTCGTGCGGGGACCTGGCTTTGGTGACAGAAACCTTTCTGCGCGCGCGTTCCGAGGCTGCCAGCGCAGCCCGCATCAGCACTCCCGGTGCGCTCTGGTGGCGCGCTCAGATTCGCCGCCGCAACGCCGCCGTCGAGCGCATCGGCAAGCCCATCCTTGGCGCGCAGATCTTTGCCCTGGCCATCAATCTCTTCATTGTGGTGGCTTTTATCGCGTACCAGGCACGGCACGGCCTAAGCTGGCTCTCCTGGCTCGAACAACTCCCGCAGGCATACAGCCTTCATCTCGATAATTTAAGCCAGTCTGCGCTTCTCCATCCTGGTTGGAGTCTCATGGTGCTGATTCCCGCCGTGGCCACGCTGGCGCTGCTCGGCGGAGTAGTGGTCTATCTGGCCTCGGAAAAACAATAACCCCCGCGCTTCATGCTCTCGCGGAATGAACCACCTGCACTTTGGCTGCCGGCGCGGCCTCGAATGCCAGAGCCTCGCGCACCGATGTCGTCTGCCGCGGCTCCTGCATCTCTCGTTTCACGCTGGAGAGAATCTCTCTGTCTTTTTCGCTCGAACTCTTCTTCTTCACGGTTTTCCCTTCTTTCAGCGATCAGTTAGTCAGTTGCTGGCCCCTTCAAACCCCGGTTCCGGTCCCAGCCTCAACTCCACCAGAACCTCCAGCAGCGAGGCCGAGTGGCGCACGTTTCCCGAAAGAATCGAGAGCGCTTCCGCCAGAGGTGCATGTTGTGTAGACAGCACATTGAGGCTGTCACTGACCCTGCGGAGTTTTTTGGCTTCTAGCAAAATTTCATGGGCTGGCATAAACCGCATGGCTTTCTAAGAACCTTCAAGAAGGCTGGACCGGCCATTACCAATGCCGTATCTCACCTTCACTGCCTAAGCCTAACAAGTTGTGGAGTTCATCGTCTGTTCACATTAAACCACTGAAAGCAGTTCGCTCATAACTTGCTCTCAGAAATAGGAATTACTGCTATCTTCTGAAAGCAATTCCCCTGAATTATGCTGCCTCGGAATTGGTAAGTAGCGATCCTTGCTCCATATGCTCTGCCGCGCCGGAATTAGTGTGCAATTACGACCGCTCCAGAGAAAAGAAAATAGGCGCAAGATAGTTCATCTAGCGCCTATTAGCTTGATAAGCTGCGCCCTCCTGCTTCGGAGTGCAAAAGTTTTCCAGGGGTGCTTCAACCGCTCATGGATTCGCATCTGTGCAAGTTACTGCACAAGGCGGGGGTAGTGGTGGTGGTGATAGTGATGATGATGATGATCGTGGCCTACTGCTACCACTATCTGCGCCTGCGACGCGACAGATACCGCGAGGCAGATTGCAAGCGTAAGTCCATACACTAGCTTTTTCATGTTTTAGGGTGCATCCTTTCCCCGAGGTCATACTTATCTCAGTTATTTCTTCCTGTGCAATCCTGATCTGTCAGCACTAACTCATATATATGCCTTATTATGTGCCGTGTAAGTACCGTATTATACAGGCTGGTTAGTCAAGTTATAGGTCCAGGAGATCCTCAACATTCTAAGGAACCTCTGATTAAGTCGATGTTTTGAAAGGGCATGACTTTAGTCGTGCCACAAAGCCTACAAAACAAAAGTCGGGCATTAGCCCCTGAGGGAATGTATCTGGCGCAGAGCTACTTGTTCAGAGGTTCCCTCACCTCAGTCGGCTCCGCGCCCTCTGGGTGCCCCGCCTTCGCCGTCTTCAGCGAAGTCGAAGGATCTGCGTTTCGCAATTTACGGCTTCGGGGTCCCCGGAGACTTGGGGAGAGGGAAGCGATTTTTGCTCGTTGGGGTGATCTAGGATGGGAATCCTCAAAGCTCAATTGTGCACACTAACCAGCCGCCAGCATCGCATCCGCAATGCAAGCCGCTTCCGCCGCCTGCCGCACCGCATGAACCCGCACGATCGACGCCCCATGCATAATGGCCGCAACAAGCGCCGCCACCCCAGCCGTCTCGCGAGCCTCAACCGGCGCATCGCTTCCGCCGCGCAGCGGCGCCAGCGCCCGTCCCAGAAACGACTTGCGAGAAACCCCAGCCAGCAGCGGCCTTCCCAGCTCCAGCAACTCCGCCTGCCGCGCCAGCAAGGAAAAGTTCTCATCGAAGCGCTTGCCGAATCCGTAGCCGGGGTCGAGCACGAGCGCCTCCGGCGGAATTCCCGCCGCCGCCGCCTTTTCCAGGCTCGCCGCCAGCCCCGCCCGCACCGTCGCCAGCAGTTCATCCGACTCCAGCGGCGCCTGCTCTCTCCACTCCTCGGGCCGTCCCCGCGTATGCATCAACACCACGCCGCAGCGCGCCCCCGCGCAGACCGCAGCCATCTCCGCGTCCCACCCAAATCCGCTCACGTCGTTCACAATCTCCGCGCCCGCCCTCAACGCCGCCCGCGCCGTAGCCGCCTTGTAAGTGTCCACAGAAACAATTGCATCGGGCCGCGCGCGCAGAATCCCTTCCAGCACCGGCAACAGCCGCGCCTGCTCTTCCTCCGCGCTCACCGCTGGTCGAAAAGCAGAAACAGCGGAGCTGCCCGGCCGTGTGCTCTCCGCGCCCAGGTCAAGCAAATCGGCTCCTTCATCCAGCAAGCGCCGCCCATGCTCGACCGCTGCCTCCGGATCAAGAAACAGCCCGCCGTCGCTGAACGAGTCCGGCGTAATGTTGACAATGCCCATCACCAGCGTTCGCCGCCCCAGCTCCAGCGTGCGGCTGCGCAGTTGCCATTGCGTGACTTTGCGCGCGGTGTCGCTCATTCGAAGATTCCCTGCTGTTCCATTTCGAATCGCCGCAGCGTTTCGGGATCGGGCTCATTTATGGGAAAGTGTTCAAACTCGTAGGCGTCCACAATCGTGACCAGGGCTTCCAGTTCATCGCTTGCTTCGGTTACCGGTGCAGAGCCCATGAGTTCCGTGATGCGCGCGACCGCCGCGCCATACTCCGCCTCTGTCCGAATCGATTGGATTTGCATGGCGCTCCTTGCCAACTTGTTATTGTTCGTCTCCAGCCTCTGACAATACCACCTTGACTGTACTGCTCTGTTGCGATGAATTGTAGTCTTCCTGCTAAACTCCACCCATGACGTCCTTTCGTCCCTTCCCCGCGCTTTTATTGGCTTTCGCATTCGCCGATTCCGCCGCACTCGTGGCCCAGCCTCCGGCGCAATCCGCCAGCAATCCCCCGGCGCAACCCGCTCCATCCACCGGACCCCTGGCCAGCCGCATCAACGCCATTCTGGCCGATCCCGCGCTGGGCCACGCCCAATTCGGCATCAGCGTCACAACCCTCGACGGCCAGCCGCTCTACGGACTGAATGAGGGCCGTCTCTTCACCCCAGCCTCGAACACCAAACTCGTCACCACCGCCGCAGCCTTTGCCCTGCTGCCCGTCGAAACCCTTACCTGGACCACCAACGTGGTGGCCGACGGCAAACTCGACGAGGATGGCGTCCTGCACGGCGACCTGATTCTGCTCGGAGTGGGCGACCCGACGCTGAGCGCCCGCAGCTACCCCTACCGCGCGCCCGCCCAGCTCGCCGCCACTGCGCCCATGCCGCCGCCCAACATCATGGAGCTGTTGGCCCAGCAGGTCGAGCGCTCCGGTGTCCGCTCCGTCGAAGGCCGCGTGATTGGCGATGACAGCTTCTTTCCTTATGAACCTTACGGCGCAAACTGGGCCTGGGACGATCTGCAATGGGACTACGGCGCGCCCATCTCCGCGCTCACCTTTAACGAAAACACCGTGCAATTGACGCTGACCGCAAACCCAGCAGCGACCAGCGAAGACTCAAATGAAGGCAACAATCCCGCACCCGTCACTGCCCAGTGGAGCCCGAATCTGGGCTACTACGCGCTCGACGGCTCCATGACGCCCGCGGCCCAGGGCGCAACAGCGCAACCGTCCGCGCACCCCGGCTTTTTCCGCCAGCCCGGCAGCCGGATAGTCCGCGTCTGGGGCACACTGCCACCCGCTGGTTTTCATGCGGATTTGGCCATCGAAGACCCAGCCGAGTTCACCGCCATCGCCTTCCGCGAAGCACTCCGCAATCGCAGCATCACGGTTTGGGGCGAAGCCGTCTCCCGTCACCGGCCCTCAAATCCGGCCAATGATTTTTCCCAGGAGCGCGCTCAGCCGCTTCAGCTCACCCGCGCCACCCTGTCCACCGTGGCCGCTCCAATAGAAAACCACAGAGTTCTCGCCACGCGCATCTCCGTCCCCGTCACCCAGGACATTACGCTTATCAACAAGATCAGCCACAACCTCCACGCCGAGCTGCTGCTTCGCCTCCTTGGCAAGATTCAAGGCTCGGACGGCAGCTTTGAGCAGGGTACGCGTGTCGTCCGTCAGTTTCTCATCGACGCCGGAGTGGACGATAACGATTTCTTCTTCTACGACGGCTCCGGCATGAGCACCGACGACCGCATCGCTCCCCGCGCCATGACCCAACTGCTCTCCTACGCCGCGCGCCAGCCATGGGGCGTTGCCTTGCGCGCCTCCCTGCCCGTCGCCGGCGTGGACGGCACTCTCTCCAACCGCTTCAGCAACTCGCCCTTGCGCGGTCATCTCTGGGCCAAAACCGGTACGCACAACGAAGCCAATGCACTCTCCGGCTACCTGACCGCCTCCAGCGGCAACACCATCGTCTTCTCCATCCTCGTCAACGGCCACCGCCCCGGCAGCAACGCCGAGGTGCAAGCCATCGACCGCATCGCCGAAGCCATCGCCGCCGCGGAGTAACCCTGCATAGGATCCACAAAAAATCGCATCAGCAACTTATAGCTGGTTATGGCTAAAATTAAACAGTGTTAGATAACCAGCAATACTTCCGTGCCCTTGTCATCCTGAGCGAAGCGCAGCGAAGTCGAAGGACCTGCGTTTCGTTTTCTGGCGAAAGGGTGGGAAACCTCAATCGAAAATTTAATCAACATGAGCAACGAAAACAACATGAATCCCACCCAACCTCAGCGCCGCAATCTCTTCCCGCTCCCCGGCCTCGTCGCCATCAGCCTCTACCTGTTGCTGATCTCCGGCGGCATCATCTTTGGCGTGGTCGTCACCCACACCAATTCGCCGCTGTTTCTCCTCTTAGCCGCCGGCTTCATCGCCGCCGCCGCAGGCTTGCTCTTGCTCTTCCGCTGGGCATGGGCCATGGCTCTCGGCGCGGTCTTCCTGATCGTCGTCTACAACCTATGGTCTTTCGCCGGCCTGCGCGAGCCATCCTTTCTCGTCCAGGGCCTGCTCAACCTCGTCTTCTTCCTCTATTTGGTCCGCACCGAAGTCCGCGCAAAGCTGCGGTAAGAACTACCAAATCACCTTGCAGAGGTTGGCCTCACGGATTTTTTCGTCTTTGGTGATAAGTGTGCAATTCGCAACCAGAGCGGTTGCGGTGATGATCCGGTCCATAGGGTCGCCATGAAACGGGGCGGGCAACTCCGCGGCACATTGAGCAATCGTTTCGGTGACTGGAAATACCTTGAACCGGCTTCTGATGCGATTGAGAAAAACCTGATGCGGCAAGGCCGGCTTAATTCGACCAAGACGAATCGCGTTTGCAACTTCATAGATCGTCATGACGGAAATTCCTGAAATTGCTCCCGACGATTCGACTTCCCTGATTGCTGCAGTCGCCGCCGGTGAAATCTTTTCCGGAGTGAGCGCCAGCCAAATCACTACATGGGTATCGAGCAGGATCACTCTGCAGCCTCTTGTTCAAATCGATCCCATTTTTCGTTGAACATCCGATCCCATTCCTCATCGGTATATTCGGATGAAACAATGTCTCCGGTGATGGTCCCCATCCCCCGCATAAAGCCAAAAATATCTTCTGGCTTCTCCGCGCGCGCCTGCTCTTCCGGAAGCGAAACCCGCGCGAACGGTTTGCCCCGCTTGGTGATTAGGACGGGTTTTCCGGTGGCATTCATCTCGGCCATTACCCCCAGGCACTTGGCCTTGAACTCGCCGATTGGCATCGTCTTCATCGGAACCCTCCAGACAATTTCAGTATACTCCTGACCATGGTCAGATGACTATGGTCAGATTGTCTCTGTGCCACTCCCGCTACAATGAATACGTGACAGAATTGGTCCAAATCTCCCCCGTCCGTGCCACTCACGCGCCCAAGTCCGCATGGCTCAAGGCGCGTGCTCCGGTCGGCGAGAACTACCACTCCCTCAAGCAGTTGGCCCGCTCCCTCCAGCTCCACACCGTCTGCGAAAGCGCCCACTGCCCCAACATCGGCGAGTGCTGGCACCACAAAACCGCCACCTTCATGATGCTCGGCAATCTCTGCACCCGCCGCTGCGGCTTCTGCGCCGTGCCCAAGGGCCGCCCCCAGCCCATCGACTTCGACGAGCCCCGGAGGGTCGCGGAGGCAGTGGCGACGTTAGGGCTGCTCCACGCAGTGGTCACCAGCGTCAACCGCGACGACGACCTCCTCGGCGGCGCCCGCGCATTCGCCCTGGTCATCGATGAAATTCGCCGTCAGGCCCCCGGTTGCCGCGTAGAAGTCCTCATCCCCGACTTCCAGGGCAACCCCGACGCCATCCGCGCCGTCGTCGACGCCCGCCCCGACGTCCTCAACCACAACATCGAGTCGGTGCCGCGCCTCTATCGCGTCGTCCGCTCCGGCGCGCGCTACGAGCGTTCTCTCGATCTCCTGCGCTACTCCAAATCGCTGCGCCCCGAAGGCCTAACCAAATCCGGCGTCATGGTCGGCCTCGGCGAAGAAACTTCCGAGCTGCTCCAGGTCTTCCGCGATCTGGCCGCTAGCGGTTGCGACATCCTCACCATCGGCCAATATCTGCGTCCCTCCCGCGACCATCTCCCCATGGCCCGCCTCTACACTCCGCGCGAGTTCGCCGAGCTCAAAGCCGAAGCGCTTCGCATGAGCTTCCGCCACGTCGAATCCGGCCCCCTGGTCCGCTCCAGTTACCACGCCCACGAACAAGCGGCCTCAATCGGGATCAAGGTGCTGGCATAGCGGACTAAGGAGTTTCTTGCAGAAACTCAGCAGGTGTCACGATGCGAATCCCGCGAAAGGTTCCCAGAACCAGCAGATCCTGATCTCCGGACACAATCACTTGTGCGCCAGCCAGCACAGCGCACTCGATAACCATATCGTCGTTCGGATCGCGGCAAACGTGTAGGTTACCGAGATTCTTCGTTCGCAATGGAAACGGAAGAACAGCTTCGACTGCGGCAACCACATCCGTTGCCTTCCAGCCGAATTTTCCCGTCAAAATGCGGAGTAACTCATCTTCAATCGGGCGGCAGATGGCAACTGTATCTTCGCGCACTGCCTTTTCTATCGCCAGACGCGGCGTTCCTCGCTTCAATGCGAAATGAAGTGCGGAAACCCAGACATTTGTATCGAAGACGACGATCATTGGGCGGCAAGAGCCTGACTGGCTTCCCTCTCAGCCCGCATCTCCGCACGAACTTCCTTAACCAATCGCGGAATGTCATCCTCGGTGTATCCATGCGGGTTGCGGGTTGCCGCGTATTTGCCGATCTCATCGAAGATGGCGCCAATTCGTTGGCCATGGTACGCCCGAAAAGCCTCCCGTAGCAGTTCGCTCATGGAGCGATTCTCCTGCTTGGCAAGGGCTTCGGCAGATGCAGCCATCTCCGGCGGCATGGAGATGGAAAAAACGCGGGAACGGCGTGGGTTCGTAGCCATGCTTACATTGTATGACAATGTAGTGAAATTATCCAATCCCACAAGCCATCCAACAGACACTCTCCGGGTTGGAGGACGGTGATTTCAAAGCCCAATCAACACTATCGCTTTGATTTTAGTAGAATAGCCGTTGGTAAGCTGTATCGCGAGGACGAACCCTATGGCACTCTCCATCATGGCCGGTATTCCGGCGCTCAAAGACCTCAACGCCGACCTCCGCCGCCGCATGGACGGCGCGGTGGCCACCTTCCAGGCCAACCTGGCCGCCACCCGCACCGGACGAGCCAGCGTACACATGCTCGACCAGATCAAGGTCGACTACTACGGTACGCCCACCCCTCTCAACCAGCTCGCCCAACTCGGCGCGCCCGAGCCGCAAATGATCCTTATTGCGCCCTACGACCCCACCGCCCTCAAAGAGATCGAGAAGGCCGTGCGTGTCGCCGATCTCGGCTTCAACCCCATCTCCGACGGCAAGGTCCTCCGCGTCCCCGTTCCCCCCATGACCGAGGAGCGCCGCCGCGAAGTCTGCAAGCACATCAGCCGCGACCTTGAGGAGCACCGCACCGCCATCCGCAACGTCCGCCGCGACGGCAACGAAGCCCTCAAGAAGATGGCCAAGGAAAAAAATATCAGCGAGGACGAGGAGAAGCGCGCGTTAGAAGAAGTCCAGAAGATGACCGACGAGGAGATCCGCCGCATGGAAGAGCTCTCCCACAAAAAAGAAGCCGAAGTCATGCAGGTGTGAGCGGTCTTCACCATCAGATGATTTTCTTAAAATTCCAACTGGGTGCCCCACCTTCGCCAATTCGCGTTCTTTGCGAATTGGTTAAGGTGGGATACAAATAATTACAGTTATTTATTGTCCTCGCTCCCAGATTCAACTTCCTCTGCGACAATCTCGCTCTCTTGTGCTTCGGGCTCTTTTGATCTCACGATATAGATGAGTAAACATATAATGACCAAATTGAAAATCCATTTGAGCACTGTGAAAGTATTGATACCACAGAAAATACAGCGGATTTTGTAGTGTGTATACCCATACCAACTCAGCCCTGTAGATAAGAGAATAAGAATTCCTGTCCCGCAGATCACTTTTTGCCTGAAACTTCGAAGGCCCTTTCCTGCCTCAAAGATATTCAAGGAAAGAAAGCTAGTTGACAAAATAAAGCCCCCTATTAATTGAATAATTAGAGTGAACTTCTCACAAATCGAAAGAGATTTACTGAGAGTCCGCAGGGCATATTCGTCACCTTGGTCTGCTGCTTTGCGAAACCAACGATCCGCCTCGGCGCGATCTTGAGTCACTCCATAGCCGTACCAGAGCATAAATCCGATTCCAGATTCCGCCTTCGCATAACCCTGGTCAGCGGCTTTACGATACCAGCGAGCAGACTCCGCGTTATCTTGCTGTACCCCCTTGCCGTAGTAATACATATATCCGAGTTCGTACTGAGCTATTGCATTCCCATGATCAGCGGACTTGCGATACCAGCGGTCAGCCTCAGCGTAGTCTTGTGGCACCCCCAGTCCATCGTGATACATGAAGCCGACTCCATACTCCGCCATCGGGTCCCCTTGGTCGGCAGACTTGCGATACCAACGAAGAGCTTCGTCATAATCCTGCGATACTCCCTCCGCCTTAAGATAGAGGTGAGCAAGGTCGTATTCCGCCTTCGCGTCTCCCTGCTCGGCCGCCTTGCGGCACCACCGGAAGGCCTCAGCATAATTCTGCGGCACTCCCCGACCGGAGTAGTACATATGAGCGAGATCGAACTCCGATTTTGTGTCTCCCTGCTCGGCACTCACGCGGCAGGCTCGCGCCGCATCAGCCAGCTTCGCTTTCGCCTTGTACACCTGCCAATAGATGCCCGCGCTGCCTATTATGGCCACGCAGAAAACAGGAGTGGCAATCTTCCAAAACAGCCGCATAGTGTCGTGCTCCAGATAAAAAGCAGGTTTCCGCGATTGTAACTCCATGGAATGGCCGTACAACAAACCACCCTACTTCTTCACCCTCTTATAAAACGGCAACGGAACCTGCTTCGCCCGCACCCGATTCGCCCGCACTTGCACCAGCATATCCGCGCTGCTGGCAGCCACACTCGCCGGCACCAGCGCAAAAGCAATGTTCGTCTTCAAAAAAGGCGCAGGCGAGCCGGAAGTGATTGTTCCAATCTGCTCCCCGTCCAAAGACAGTACGAAGTACCCGTCGCGGGCGATGCCGCGCTCCACCATCTCCAGCCCCACCAGCTTCCGCTTCGGCACGCCCGCCGCCTGCACCGCCAGCAATGCCTCGCGCCCAATAAACTCGCCCTTCTCCAGCTTGAGCCAGCGCTCCAGCCCGCCCTCGAACACATTCACCGTGTCGCTGATCTCGTGCCCATAGAGCGGCATGCCCGCTTCCAGCCGCAGAGTGTTGCGTGCGCCCAGACCGCAGGGCCGAATCCCAAACTCCTTGCCCGCCTCCATCAACGCGGACCATACTCGTTCTGTCGTGGCCACGTCGCTCGGCAGATAAATCTCAAAGCCGTCCTCGCCCGTGTAGCCCGAGCGAGCGATCAGCACATTCGCCACGCCCGCAACCTCGCCCCACGTAAACCAATAATTCTTGATCCCCGCCAACTCCGTCTTCGTCAGCTTTTGCAGCGTCTCCAACCCGCGCGGCCCCTGCACCGCCAGTTGCGAATAGCTCGCCGAATCGTCCGTGATCCGCACCTGAGGCTTGGAAGGCTTGGAAGGCTTGGACGGCCACGCGTCCACCTGCTTCATAATCCACGCAAAATCCTTGTCCTTGTTCCCCGCGTTCACCACCAGAAGATAATCGTTCTCGCTGTCACGGTGAACCAGAATGTCGTCCACATAGCAGCCATCCGGCGTCAGCAGCGCGGANNGGTCCGCGAAACCAAATCTCGCCCATGTGGCTCACGTCGAACAACCCCACGCCGGTGCGCACCGCCATATGCTCCGCAATCAGCCCGCCGCCAACCCCGGGGTACTCCACCGGCATATCCCACCCGCCAAAATCCACCATCTTCGCTTTCAGTGCGCGATGCGCGGCGTTCAGTGCGGTTTTCTTCAGCGGAGAGGAGAGAGGCGAAGCAGATTCAGTCATAAGTAATCCTTTCGGCAGTGTTGTCGTACCTGTAACGATAGTGACGCACCGGCTCCGGGGTCAAACCAGGCCTTCCGTACTGGGATCAGGCGGTCAAGCCGGTGTGCGGTTTGAATGATTCTGGCGTAAACTGTCGTCATGGCCGTTCTGAGCAATACGGAAATCTCCGCCCTCTCCACCCAGGAGCGCCTGGCGCTGATCGACGAATTGTGGGAGAGCCTCGAAGCAAATCACGAAGCGAATCAGGCCGCGACCGCGGCAAGCTCCGCACAAGTTCCAGACTGGCAGCGCCAGATTCTCGATGAGCGTCTGCTTGATCTTGAAATCTGCCCCGGCGACGATCTCAGTCTGGCGGAAGCCCGCGGTCAGTCGCTCCTCTGATGGGCAGATTCTCGCTTCGGCTTCGCAAAAAGGCGCTCGACGATGTGAGCCGTATCAGAACCTGGTATAGGAAGATCGATCCCCTTCTCGAAGACAGGTTCGTCCGTGCCTTGAATGTTGGACTGGACAGGATTGAGGCCTACCCCTTCGCTTATCCGCTCGTCTACAGGAATTCCAGGCGCGTCATCCTCGACAAGTTTCCCTATAGCATCTACTACCTGATTCAGGACACGATCATCATTGTGCTTGCGGTCATGCACCACAAGCGCAATCCGGAACTGGCGCGAGTCATCGCAGAGTAGCGCAGCCGCCCTCACCGCTTCCGCGCCCGCCAGAAAGAGCTCGCGCCCAAATAGAAAAAAACCACCATAATGCCTGCGGCAGCTAAAAAGTTTTTATCATAGGGACCGTTCAGGTGACTCGGCCTGTAGCGCCACAGGGGCAGCGCAGCGGCCACCACAAACAGAAAGAAGAACGCGCCCGTCATCTCCAGCCACAAAATGCCGCCCACCCGCCGAAAGGGTCGCAGAAATCCTCCCACGCCGCGCGCCACGCCCTTCGCCGTCCGTCCCGCCGCCTGTCCGCGCGCCGCCGCACTTGCAGCTTGTGTATTTTGTTTAGTTTGTCCAGCTTGTTCAGTTTGTGCATTTTGTCCAGCAGCAGTTGTCCCCGCCGCCTGTACGCCGGCCGTCTGCGCTTCGCCCATCAGCATCCGTCCGGCCATCCGCCCGGCAACCCGCAGCCCGATCCCCAGCACGCGCCCTATATTCTCAGCTTTCATTCCGAGTATGATGGTAGCAGCGGAGGTATACCCTCCGCTTTTTGGCCTGCTTCCGCCGGTCCCCACTTGATCTCGGAAGGCAACGGAAGTAAGGTAGATGAATCCCATGCCGCAGCCCGCGCGTCTCCAGCGCCGGCCGCCGCAACTGGAGGAGCCTGTGACAACACGCCTGCGCGAACTCATTCAGCAACTGAGCGAAGCCATCAACGAGGCGATCACGGAGAGCGAGCCGATCGCTGGTGTTGTTCAGGACATCCGTAGTCACGGTTTCGATGTGCTGCTTATGCTCGAAGCCTCCATCGCCCTCAACGACCTCTCCGCCAAAGAGGCCGAGCAAGTCGAAGTCCCCGCAGGCCACAGCGCCGAGCAGCCCTTCACAAAAAACGATCTCAGCTTCCTTCGCCAGTTGCGCATCTCCGTAGACGGAGAAAACGTCACCAGCGAAAAGCAGGACGATCCCGGTTCCGCCGCCCGCTAGTCCGTACTCTCAATTTGATATGGGTGCCCCAGGTCCCTCGCATTTGAGGATCTGGGATTGCAGTCACTGATCCATCAAGGAAGCTGTGATCGCACGCTCTGATGCGTCAAGTTACTGAGAATTTTCCGTTGGCGATATCCTGGGCGGCTTCGAGGAGGTTTTCCGGCCGGCCGAGATCGCGCCAATAGTATCCGACGGCGCGGAAGGCTATGATCTTTTCTCCCTGGGCTGCGAGATGCAGATAGGCGTCGATGATGGAGAACGCGCCTTGCTCTTCCATCTTCTCGAAGATTAGAGGAGAGAGGACGTGGATGCCGGAGAAGGCCAGCGGCTGCAACTGTTCGGCAGACCGCACTAATTGGCCCGGTTGAGATTCAGCCTTTGTGGCGCGCACAATTCGACGGCCGCAGAGTTGGCCTTGCTCATTGAAGAGCAACTGCCGCGATGATTCCCGCTGTTGAACTGCCAGCGTTGCGAGGGCGCGCTGCTCAGTGTGAAAGCGGACCATTTGCCCCAGATCGATGGTGCTGAGAACATCGACGTTGTGCAGGAGGAATGGCTCTTGCGGAGTATCGCTGAAAAAGTGCGCTGCCTTCTTCAAGCCGCCGCCGGTGTCGAGCAGGTTTTCTTCGCGCGAGACTTCTATTCTCATGCCGAAGTTGTTGTGAGTCTGGAGGTAATCGACAATCATCTGCGCATGATGATGCGCGTTGACGATGACGTCGCTGACGCCGAAGGAGCGCAAGCGGGAGAGAGTGATTTCCAGCAGCGTGCGGCCGGCAACGGTGACCAGCGCCTTGGGGCGGTCGTCAGTGAGCGGACGCAGGCGCGTTCCCAGGCCAGCGGCGAGGATCATGGCCTTCATCGGCCCATCTTCTCCTGTTCGAGATGCCGGACGGCGACTTCCACTCCTGTGTCGGCGCGCAGATGCTTTGCCAACTGCTCGGCAAGATAGACGGAGCGATGCTGGCCGCCGGTGCAGCCGAACGAGACCATGAGGTTTTTGAAGCCGCGGCGCCGATAACTGCTTACGCTGGAATCCACCAGCGATTGCACGTTGGCCAGATACTGATGCACGCTGGGCTGCTGATTGAGATAGTCGATTACGGCCGAGTCCTTGCCGGTCAACTGGCGGAACTTTTCTTCGCGCCCCGGATTGGGAAGGCTGCGGGCATCGAAAATATATCCGCCGCCGTTGCCGGACTCATCGGCGGGAATTTCGCTGTGGAATGAAAAACTAAAAATGCTCACCTTCAAAATTTCTGCCGACGAAGCCAGGCTTTGCAGCTTCTCCGAAGCCAACATGCCTTGCAGCGCTTCCATCAGCGCGGGCAGGGCGATGGGCAGCTTGACGTTATGAGCGAGCCAGCGCAGGTTCTTCAGCGCGTAGGGCACGCTCTGCAGAAAATGCGCCTTGCGCTCATAGAAGCCGCGGAAGCCATACGTGCCCATGGCCTGCAAGATGCGCACGTAAACGTAGGCGTAATAATGCTCCATGAATGCGTCGCGGTCTAGGTCGATGTAGCTGGCGAGGCAATCGAGATAGTGGTCGAGCAATTCCTGACGCAGCTCGGGCGGCAGATCGGCCTTGCCATCGTAGAGCAGGGATGCGATGTCGTATTGCAGCGCGCCTTTGCGTCCGCCCTGGTAGTCCAGAAAATAGGGCTTGCCGTCATGCAGCATGACATTACGCGATTGAAAGTCGCGATATAGAAAATAATCGGACTTGGCGCACAGCAGAAACTTCGTCAGGCGGCTGAAATCATGCTCCAGCGCCTGCTCGTTGAAAGGGATGCCGGCCAGGCGCAGAAAATAATACTTGAAATAGTTCAGATCCCAGGAGATAGATTGACGGTCGAAGCTGGGCCGCGGATAACAGACCTTGTAATTCAGATCGCGGCCGGCCTCGACCTGAAAACGCGGCAACTCGGCGACCACCTTGCGATAGGCTTCAATGACCGGCGGAGCGATGGCCGCGCCGGCGCGATTTGCAATGAGAAAATCGAAGAGCGTGGTGTCGCCCAGGTCTTCTTCCAGGTAGGCGCCGTGGCTCAAATCCTCCGCATAAATTTCCGGTACGGGCAAGCCGCGGCGGCGAAAATGCCGGGAAAACTCAAGGAAAGCGACATTCTCTTCGCGCACGGAATAGAGAACGCCGATGGCGCTGAACTTCCCCGCGGTGAGGCGGATGATGGCGCGGCCGGAGGAGCCGAGCTGGCCCTGAAGCGGCTGCACCACTTCGGCGGGCAACCGGTAATGCTTCTCGAAAAGCCGTTTCAGAACTTCCATGAATCTCTTTTCGGTAATTGCACAGGCTGCTATACAACGATACTCAGCCGGAGGATGCGCGCGCAAGGCGACCGGCGAACCTGCCCATAAATGCTGAGTTATGCGGCGCCCCGGCCTTTTGCCCGAATGAGCCGGTTGGCTTCCATGGCGTGGCGCAGCAGCAGATTAGCCTTGGTCTGGTAGCCACGCCCGTAGCTCTTCAGCCACTCGATCACATCGTCGTCCAAGCGCATGGTCACAGGTCGCTTGATGGGCCGGTAGAATCGACCGACCTCAGCACCTGTCCAGTCAACAACCTCGGGCATTTCGCTGAAGTCAATCGTAGCGTCGGTCTTGGCGGCGATGGCGGCGATCTCCCGCTTCTGCGCGGCTGCGAGCTTCTTCATAGGAATCAGTGTGTCACGTGTACATGCAAATGTCAATACATCAATGCCGTTCCGTACAAAGAATGCGCCGTCCCTCCGGGACTCCGGAGGAATTATTGGTATCGCTAACCCCACGCTGAAGCGCGGGGCTAACAACCATTGCGCCTACGGCGCGGGCGACGGGCCGCTGCCGGCATGGAGCGCTTCTACAAAAGCCTATGGCTCTGCCGGAGGATACTTATTGTCAATACATCAATGCCGCCCCCTCATAAAGACCGGCAAATAGAGAACCCGCGAAGCTGGTTACTTCCCTTCAAAGTGCGCTTCGATCTCTTCGAGCGTCTTGCCTTTGGTTTCCGGCAGGAAGAAGGCCGCGACGATGAAGTAGACCACAGTAAAGCCGGCGAAGAGGAAGAAGATGGACGAGTAGCCGTGCTTGCTGACGAAGGGCAGAAAGATTCCGGCGAGCGTGGTGGAGGCCAACAGATTGAGGACCAGCGCGATGCTCATGCCGTTGGAGCGGATGCGGGTGGGCATCAGCTCGGAGAGGGCGAGCCACACGCAAACGCCCGGGCCCACGGCGAAGAAACCCATGAACAGGAAGAGGCCCAGGGCAACGAGCCAGCCGTGACTCTCGCTGGGCACCTGGCCGACGATGGCTTTGTCGATCTTCAACGGCGCGGATTGCGCGGCTTCGAGGTTGCCGAGAGGATTTTTGAAGAGAGCCAGAACCTTGTTGGGTGGCACGCAACTGGCGCGGGTGATTTCGATGGGGCGTGCGGCGGGATCGTCGGAGCGCACAAAGCTGGTGGCGGCGGTGAAGTCGCCGTAGGAATAGATGATAGCCAGCGATGCGCGGTTCCTATCGATCTGGCCTGTGGAATTGGCCTGCGCGGCAAGCAACCGGCTGGCTTCGGCCGGAGTGAAGCGCAGCGTCAATTCTTGATTGGGAGTGACCAGCGCCTGCACGGCGTCGCGTGTATCCTGGCTGACCTTCTCGGTGCGCAGAAACAGAATGCCCACGCCCAGCAGCGAAACGATGATGCCGCTGGTGCCGAGAGTGAGCAGGAACTTGCGCCCTTTGCGATCCACCAGGAACATGCCCGCCATGGTGAGCAGGAAGTTCATGGACATGAAGATGACCAGTCCCCAGTGCGCATGCAGATCGGAGAGTCCGCTTTGCAGCAGGATGGGGCCGTTATACGCGATGATGGAGTTGATGCCGGTGGTCTGGGTGCAGAAAAGGACGAGGCAGGCGAGAACGAACGGCACCACGTACTTGCGGCGCAAGAGCGACTCTTTCACCTGCTTGCCGGTGGCGCTGACGGTGGAGGCGTTGCGCGCCGCCTCTTCCATCTCGCGCAATTCGACGGCGGCTTGCTGCTCTGAGCGGGAGCGCAAGAGGGCGGCGAAGGCCTGTTCCTTTTTGCCGCGTTCGAAGAGCCAGCGCGGCGATTCGGAGACCAGCAGGCTGCCGAGCAGAAACAAAATGCCGGGAGGCAGAGCAACCCAGAAAAGGTTGCGCCATGCGTGATCCTTGTAGGCAAAAAGCGCCGCGGCGTCGCCGGTATTGGCCACCGCCATCACGCGATAACTGAAGTAGATGCCGATCAGAGCCGCGAAGACCATCGACGAGACGGGCAGCCATTGAAAAACAGCCGTACCCTTGCCGCGCTCGGAAGCCGCCAGGCACTCGGCCAGATACAACGGCACCACAACGCCGATCAATCCGCCGCTGATGCCTTCCAACAGGCGGCCGAAAAACAGCAGCGCATAGCCGTGCGAGAGGGCGATCATGGGAATGGCGATGACAAAAGCGATGCCGCAAAGGTTCATAAGCGGCTTGCGGCCCATCCAGTCGGCCAACATTCCGGCAAAGAGTGTGGAGAAGACGCCGCCCAGCATCATGGCCGCAACAATGACGGAAAGTTCCGCAGTGGTTCCCTGGAAGGTGGCCGCCAGATAGGGCAACGCGCCGCCGACAAGGCCGATGTCCATACCGAAGAGCAGGCCGCCCAGCCCGGCGACCAAGAGAAGAAAAAGATTGTAGCCGCGCTTGGCGGAAAGATTGGCAGGCAGGTTCGGGGCGCTTTGAGCTGTCATTGTCACGGGAAATGTCCTCTTGCGCAGTTTATGCTCCCGCTGGACAGCGCGATAGAGGTTGGCCGAAGAGAAAAGAATTCTCCGGGCAAGCCTCCGCCATCCGGCAGAGGAGCAGTGCACAATTTCAGTCTACAATCACCGCATCGGAAGAATACACTCATTCTATTGAGCTGAAGTAGGAGAAATGCAAGGGTTTTCTGTGAATTTTCCCACTTTTGATTGCATGATTCCCGGTGCCGGGAATAGGCGTAAACTGAGGCAATGGAGCCCGCGTCTGCCCGTTTATCGCAGGAGAACGCCCAGATTTGAACGCCTGCCGGCAGCCGCCCGAGTTGTTTTTTCCGTGGGCTGATTCCTGAGGCGCCGCGCGGATTCAGCGGAGAACGCGCATGAGTACATCGCACAGCAATAGCCGCAGAGATTTCCTCAAGCAATCTATCAGCGGAGCTGCATTCTTGTGCGTGGGCGGGGCGATGGAACAGCCGGCATCCGCGAAACCAGTGGCCCCGGAACCTCTTGCAGCGGACGCGAAATCCAGAGTGGTTGTCGCGCACGACGAACTGCTGCGCGGCACAGGTTCCACGGTGGATTCACAGCGGATGCTGGCACTCGTAGATCGCGCTATGCAGGCTCTCTACGACCGCGACCATCCCGTTGATGCATGGAGAAAACTGGTTCGTCCCGGCGAGACGGTCAGCCTGAAGGTGAATACGCTGGGAGGCCGCGGAATCTCAACAAATGTTCATCTCGTCGAGGCCATCTGCGAACGGCTGCAAGAGGCCGGGGTCAAGGCCGGGGACATTGTGGTTTGGGATCGCACGAGCGACGAGTTGGAGCGCGCCGGATTTCATCTCGCAATAGGCGGAGACCGCGTGCAATGCTACGGCACAGACCGTGTCGGCTACGAAGAGGAGCTGTCTGCGTGGGGAAGCATTGGCAGTTGCTTGTCGAAAATACTCACCCGGAACTCCAACGTGCTCATCAATGTTCCCGTGCTGAAAGATCACGACGGCGCGGGCGTCACCATCGCCCTCAAGAACATGTACGGCGTGATTCATAATCCCAACAAGTACCATCCCAACGGCTGCAATCCCTACGTCGCCGACCTGAATATGCTGCCGGAGATTCGCAGCAAAATGCGATTGACGATCTGCGACGCGACCACAGCGATGTACGAAGGCGGGCCGGGATTCAAGCCGGAGCACAGTTGGAACGCAAACACTCTGCTTGTCTCCACCGATCCGGTCGCGCTCGACCACATGGGCTGGCAGATGATCGAGCGCAAACGCGCCGAAAAAGGATTGAAGACGCTGAAGGCTGAGGAGCGCGAGCCGAGTTACATTGCGACCGCGGCCGATGCCGAACACCGGCTGGGGACGAATGACGCTAAAAAGATTTCTCTCGTTGAAGTGTAGGCGGTAGAGTTGAGAACCACGATTGCTGCGAAGAGGCTTAATATGTTCTGTAAGCAGAATGTCGAGGATGCCGTGAATAGCACTGTTGGCTGTTCGCTTGATCGCCGCTCATTTATGAGGTGCGCATTGGCGTCGGGCGCGGCGCTGGGAATGGCCGCCGTTGCGGAGCCTGCCGCCGCGAGTTCATCCAGCGCGGCTTCCGAGACGCAGGATGATGCGCGTTTCATTGTTGAAGCAAAGTTCTATCAGAAGCTGCCGAATCGCAAGATCAAATGCAAGCTGTGTCCGCGCGAATGCGCCGTGGGAGACAAGGAGCGCGGTTACTGCGGGGTGCGCGAAAATCGCGGCGGCACGTACTACACGCTGGTGCATTCGCGGGTCTGCGCGGCGCACGTTGATCCCGTCGAGAAGAAGCCGCTCTTTCACTATCTGCCCGGCACGAATGCCTTCTCGATAGCCACTGCCGGCTGCAACGTCAACTGCAAATTCTGCCAGAACTGGAACATCTCGCAATCGCGCCCCGAACAGATTCCCGCCGAGTATATTTCTCCGCAACGTGTTGCTGAAATTGCCAAGCAGTACAGCTGCCCCACGATTGCCTACACCTACAGCGAGCCGGTCGTCTTTGCCGAATACATCATGGACGCTGCCGATGCTGGGCACGCTGCCGGCATACGCAGCATTGTGGTCTCCAACGGTTATATGCAGGAAGAGGCGTTGAAGGCCGCCTACGGAAAGATGGACGCTGTCAAAATCGATCTAAAATCCTTCACCGAGTCGTACTATCACAATGTGGTTACAGGCCAATTGAAGCCCGTGCTGGATTCGCTGGTCACCCTGCGCAAGATGGGCAAGTGGACGGAGATCGTCTACCTGGTTTTGCCTACGCTGAACGACAGCGATCAAGAATTTCGCGGACTGGCGCAATGGATCAAGACGAATCTAGGCGCGGATGTGCCGCTGCATTTCACGCAGTTTCATCCCGAATACCTGCTGAAGAATTTGCCCATTACGCCGGTGCCAACTCTGGAACGCGCCAAAGCGATTGCCGACGCCGAGGGACTGCACTACGTTTACATTGGCAATGTGCCGGGACATCCGGCGCAGAACACTTATTGCCCCAAGTGCCGCAAGATGCTGGTGGAGCGCGTGGGGTTTACGGCTGACCAGGTGCTGATCCACAAGAACAGTTGCCCATTCTGCCAACAGCCGATTCCCGGCATCTGGCACGCATGAAAACGCAGAGGAGGCTTCGCAGATGAATATCAACCTGAATCCAAGCAGTCTTTGGCTGGCGGCGCCGCTGCTGGCTCTGTTGGTGTTTACGCCCATCAAACACGTTAGCGCAGGAGATCAACCAAAAGTGAGACACGCAGCCGTTGCAGGCAGTTTTTATCCAGCCGACCCCAAAGTGCTTTCCGCAATGATCGACGATCTGCTGGCCAAGGTCACCGTGCCGCAAATTACCGATCCGATTCTTGCCGTGGTCGCGCCCCATGCCGGATACGAGTACTCCGGCCCCGTGGCCGCTTACACCTACGCCCAATTGAAGGGGCACAAATACACGCGGGTGGTGGTGATTGCGCCGTCGCACCATGTGGCCTTCGATTTCACTTCAATCTATGACGGCGACGCTTACGCCACGCCGCTGGGAAACGTGCCGGTGGATAAGGCCTTCGCGCAGAAACTGGTGAAGATGAGCTCGACCATGAAGCTATCCAGCCAGGGACACGATCCCACATCGGCAGGAGGCGAGCACGCGGTTGAGGTTCAACTTCCATGGCTGCAAAAGGTGCTGGGCAATTTTGAAGTTGTGCCCATCGTCATGGGAGATCAGAGCTACGAAAGCAGCCGCGCGCTGGGAGTGGCGCTGGCCAAGCTGATCAAAAAAGAAGGCGGCGANNTACTTCAGCATGTCGCGTAACTTCCAGGCGCGTGTATGGGAGGCTTGCGGCGGCGCGCCCATTGTGGCCGCAATGATTTACGCCGAGCGCATGGGAGCCAACCAGGCACGCGTTCTCAAGTATGAGAATTCAGGCGACGTCACGGGAGATCATAGCCGCGTGGTGGGGTACAGCGCGGACGTTTTTGTAAAAGCTGACAGCGGAAAAGCATTGGATACTCCGTTTTCGCTGAGCGAACCGGAGAAGAGCGAGTTGCTCGCGCTGGCGCGCAAGTCGGTGGAATATGTGGTTCAGGAAAAATACGCTTACGAGCCGCCCGCGAGCGCGAGCGCAACTCTGAACCAGGAGCGCGGAGCCTTCACGACGCTGAAAGAGTCGGGCGAGCTGCGCGGATGTATTGGCTACACCTCCGCCGCGAAGCCTCTCTACATCACCGTGCGCGACACGGCCACGCTGGCCGCCATGCGCGATCCTCGCTTTTCGCCGGTATCGGCATCGGAGTTGCCAAAACTTGAATATGAAATCTCCGTACTGTCGCCTTTGCGGCGGGTGACGGACGTTCAACAGATCAAGGTTGGCCAGCACGGACTGCTGATGAAAAACGGGGACAGCGAAGGTCTTCTGCTTCCGCAAGTGCCGGTGGAACAGAAGTGGGACCGGCAAACGTTCCTTGAGCAGACCTGTCGCAAGGCGGGAATGCAGTCGAACTGCTGGATGGATGAGGATACAGATATCTTCAGCTTCACAGCGGTTGTCTTCGGCGAGCACAAATCTTGAGTGCTTGCAGCATTATTTTCTGAAGTTTGGGTTACTCACCCTTCACGTTTTTCGCGAGGGGCGGGAAACAAGTTCGCGCGGCCAGAAGTGCCGGCGCCAGATTCACCGCCGCGGTGAACCATGCAGTCTTCCAGAATCCGAAAACAGGAATAAGATAGCCGCTCAGCACCAGCGCGCCCAGGCATCCTCCTAGTAAGTCGATGGCATAGAGTGTGCCGAGCCTTCGCTGACTGCTGCCGTCGTGAAGATAGATCGCGGTCGCCAAGGGAAACTGATAGCCTCCTAACATCCCGCACAGCGCGGCCAATGCAGGAAAAACACATTGCGCCGCCAGCCAGCTTGTTGTTATTCCGGAAAGCTGCGCGAAGAGGCTGACAAGCAACATCAGCATAGGAGCAGACAAGGCGAGTAGAAACTGCGTAGTTGCAACGGCGCGGCAGGGAGAACTGTTGACACGGCGAATGCGGCGCATTCCCAGCCAGCTTCCAATTGCAATGCCCGCCATGCTGAGAGCAATCAGAATTGCGAGCTGGTGATAAACGTAACCGTAAATGGATTGGAAGGCAAGCAGCAGAATGATTTCGAGCGCCATGAG
>PMGP01000200.1:0-9872 GCA_003156235.1 Acidobacteriaceae bacterium | reverse complement strand
GGCATCATGCGGTAAGGAATAAAATATTCGCGAACATAGCGCGTCCTCAGATTGCGCTCCAGCAGCCGCGCAACCAGCGTTCGCGGATCGTCTGTGAGAACATCGGAGCGCGTTGCGGCGAAGAAGTGTATCGTCTCGCCGGGAAGAGCAACGACGTACGGAAAAACTTCTTGCAGTGTCCGGTTGATGCAGCGCAAGAAATCCGCCAGGCCGGGGCTGATTGCTTCCTCAGACGAAGGCAGTTCGAGGGCGAGCAAGCCGCCCGGCGCCAGATGATCGCGCGCGGAGCGAAAGAATTCCGCGGTGTAAAACCTGTTCAGTTGCGCCGTCTGCGGATCAGGCACATTCACGATGATCACGTCAAAGGCGCCGCTCGCCGACTTGAGATAGTAGCGGCCATCCGCGTAATGCAGATGCACCCTGGGATCGGAAATGAAAGCGGAGGACTCTGCCTGAAAATATTGTCGCGCCATGCTGATAAGCGCGGGGTCCAACTCAACCAGATCGATGCGCTCGACGGTGGGATGGCGGAGAGCTTGCGCGAGGACGCCGCTTGCGCCTCCGCCGATCATCAGAATNNGTCAGGTTGCCGTAAATCGAGTCGCGCGATGCGAGCAGGTGCAAGCCGCGCCATTGATTCGCCCGCGCGGCGCTTTCCAGCCAAGGCGCAACATAAACGAGAAGAAGAATTGCGAGCAGCGCGCCGACCGCCATCGAAATACCAATCTGCCTTCGACTCATCGGCAACAAGAGAATGATTGCCATCCACAAGTTCAAAACGAGTACAACAGAGGCGATCTGGAACGGATTCAGAGAGCGCAGTAACACAAAACTAGCGACGATTCCACCCAAGCCGGAGCCAGCCGCTTCCAGCAAGTAAGCAGCGCTGACCGCGGCGCGCGCGGAGACGGAGCACTCGTGGCCGTACATGCGCGCCACGGCGACAAATAGCGCGCCGCCAATAGCACAGAACACGCTCAGACAAACCAGCGAAGCAAGCAGAACCGGAACCGGCCCAACCAGCTCGCCTGGCACGGCCTGAAAAAGGCTCTTGCTGGCGCGCAGTGCCCAGACCGTAAGCGGCAAGCTGAGACCGAGCAGACATTCGAGCACTGCCACCATTTGACGCACGCGATTTTCGCGCACAGCAAGACTGCCGCATAGAATACTGCCGGCAGCTGTCCAGAACAGCCATGTAGCAAGCATGATGCCCAGCGAAATCTCATTGCCGCTGAAGACGACCATCAGCTCGCGCATGAGCACGATCTGACCGATGACGGCGCTGAAACCTGTCAGCATCAGGGCCGCCTTGACAGCGGGTCCACAGCTTGACAGATCGCGGCCTGCAACAGAATGAATGTGATTATCCATCCGAGCAAATTTGAATTCAATTGCCCGAAGAATGCAAGGGCAATCATATGGCTTCCAAAGTTGATGCCGTTCCCGAGCAGGTAAAGTTATAGCGGAATCGAAGCGCATCATGCCAATGTAACTAATAGCTCACTTATTCATACGAGACAAGTTTTTGCTCTCTTGAGTAACTATAAATTATTGCATTTATAGCACTGAAAGAACCGTGTATTCACTTTATAGATTGCGGTTAACTGAGGCCTACAGACATTGCGCCACAAATATTCGTAAAATGTATTTGTATCATATTGATTCTATTATTCTTATATATAATTACTTTAGTTAAGTCCCTTTATCTTTTTATCAAGCTCTTTACTTATGATGATTTATTGGTATTTACAGTTAACGCTCTAATAGTTTATGCAAAGAAAACTTAACATTTGGAAAGCGTCAGAACCGGATGATATTTAATAACTAACTTCCAAGAGCAAGGTGATGCGCGTCACAGCCGCGCACCTTAGTTAAGCCGAGAATCGTATCGGTTTTGGGGGAAGTACATTTCCAAGAGACCAGCGAAGTAATTTTGTGATTGAATGCATTGCCGGGACATTTATTGACGGTGAACGGAATGGATAAAGAAACTCCAATGTACAGCCGAGGCGGATGCGAACACGGAGGCAAGCGGCAATGAACTGGCGCGAAGCGTATCGGGATAAATGCATGGATGCCGCTCAGGCGCTGAAGGCAGTTCGCTGCGGCGATCGCGTATGGATTCAGTCCTCTTGCGCCACACCCACAACGTTGGTGAATGCGCTGGTGGCGCACGCCTCCGAGCTGAGCAATGTCGAGATCGTTCACATGAAGACGCTGGGCGAGGCGGCGTATACCGGACCGGAGTACGAAGGAATTTTTCGCCATCGCGGATTGTTTCTGGGTGACAATGTGCGCGAGGCGGTGGCGGCTGGCCGCGCTGACTACACGCCCATCTTTCTCAGCGAGATTGAAGGTTTGTTCGCCAGCGGCGCCCTGCCATTGGACGTCGTGCTGATGCAGGTTTCTCCCCCGGATGATCACGGATTCGTGACCCTGGGCGCAGCGGTGGATTGCACAATGAACGCAGTCCGCTGCGCCCCGGTCATCATTGCCGAGGTGAATGAGCGGATGCCGCGCACACATGGAGAGACGGCCATTCACGTGAGCCGCATCTCGGCGATTGTGGAAACATCGCATCCTCTGTTGGAACTGCATCCGGAGCCGTTCACCGCTCTGCATCGCCGAATCGCGGAGAATGTGGCCTCGCTGATTCCCGACGGAGCGACGCTGCAAACCGGGATTGGCGGAATTCCCGACGCGGTGCTGGCCTGCCTGGGCGACAAGCGCGACCTGGGAATTCACAGCGAGCTGGTTGGGGATGGAGTGATCGATCTGATGGAGTCGGGCGTGTTGAACGGAGAGCGCAAGACACTGCACCGCGGCAAGGCAGTCCTTTCGTTTGTGCTGGGATCGCAGCGAATTATCGATTACATCCACGACAACCCGGCTTTTGAATTCCGGCCCATCTGCTACACCAACGATCCATATGTGGTGGCACAGAACGACAGGATGGTAGCCATCAACGCTGCGTTGCAGGTGGACTTGACGGGGCAGGTGTGCTCTGACTCGCTGGGAATCAAGCCTTACAGCGGGTTTGGCGGGCAGGTCGATTTTATTCGCGGGGCGACGCGCTCCAAGGGCGGAGTGCCAATTATCGCGCTGCCTTCGACGGCGCGCGGCGGCACGATTTCGCGAATTGCGACGGTGCTGGAGCCGGGCGCGGGCGTGGTGACATCGCGCGCCGATGTGCATTACGTGGTGACCGAACACGGCATTGCTTATCTGCATGGCAAGACGCTGCGTGAGCGGGCTGAGGCGCTTATCGCCATTGCCGATCCGTATTTCAGGGATGAGTTGGAAGATTTCGCGGTGCGCTCGCATTACATGGAGCGCAAGGGCGCGGCCGTGCTTGCCTGAGGGCTTGCGGCTGGCTGGAGAGGAGTGGGTATGACGAATGTGCAGAAGCAGGACCGCGGCATGCTGCGAGTGGATGTGGATGAGTGCAAAGGCTGCGGGCTGTGCGTGGAGGCCTGCCCGCCAAAGGCGATCTTCCTCAGTGAGCGTTTGAATCACTATGGCTATCGCACGGCAACGTATGCGGGCTCGGGCTGCACGGGATGCGGAATCTGCTTTATGGTGTGCCCCGAGCCGGGAGCGATTACTGTTTTACGAATAGTGAAAAAAGATCACGGCGTGGAACCATGCATAGCGGGAGCAAACTGATGCGCAAGCAACTGATGAAGGGCAACGAAGCGGTTGTGAAGAGCGCGATCCTCGCCGGATGCCGCGCGTTCTATGGATATCCGATTACGCCGGCCAGCGAAATTACCGAGGCGGCGGCGCTCTATATGCCGCAGACGGGCGGAGTATTCTTGCAGGCGGAGAGCGAGGTGGCGGCCATCAATATGCTCTATGGATCGGCATCCGCGGGTGTGCGGTGCATGACCTCGTCAAGCGGGCCGGGGATCAGCCTGATGCAGGAANNGCATGAGCTACCTGGCGGGCGCGGAACTGCCCTGCGTAATAGCGGACATCACTCGAGGCGGCCCGGGATTGGGAAATATTTCCGCGGAGCAGAGCGACTATCACCAGGTGGTGTGGGGCGGCGGCCACGGCAACTACCGGACGATTGTGCTGGCGCCACATTCCGTGCAGGAGATGGCGGATTTGACCGCGCTGGCCTTCGAGCTGGCGGACCGCTATCGCAACCCGGTGGTGATTCTGGCNNCAGATGATGGAGCCGGTCGAGTTTCCGCAGACGGCCACAGCGCCGCGCCTGCCGGAATGGGCCGTGGCGGGCACCAAAGAGACGCGCGGCAATTTCATCACATCGATGCAGCTCGATAACGATTCTCTGGAGGCGCATCAGCTCCATTTGGAAGCGAAGTATCGCCGCGCGCAAGAGCGCGAAACGCGCGCTGAAGAGTGGCAGACCGAGGACGCGGAGATTGTGCTGGTGGGTTACGGAATCGTAGCGCGGATTTTGAAGGCCGTGGCGGCAGAGGCTCGCGATCTCGGCCTCAAGGTGGGCGTGATGCGGCCGATCACGCTGTTTCCATTTCCTACTCAACATTTCCAGCGGCTGGCCAAGAGCGCGCAGGTCTTTGTGGTGGTGGAAATGAGCAACGGCCAAATGGTGGATGATGTGCGGCTGGCGCTGAATGGGGCGCGGCCAGTGGAGTTCTTCAGCCGCGTGGGCGGGAATGTGCCTTCGCATGAAGAGGTTCTCAAGATTGTGAAAGATCAGGTGCGGCGAATCCTGACGGCAATGCAGCCCGAAGAGGAGCGGATGGCCAATGTCTAGCGCAATGGTTCCTGAATACGAAGTTTCGCACGCCAGGCCCAAGGCATTTTTCAAGCGCTTCACGCGCAAGGAAGAGTTGCAGCACCAGACGCATTATTGCCCAGGGTGCGGGCACGGCCTGGTGCATAAAATGCTGGCGCGGGCCATTGATGAGATGGGCATCCAGGACAGGACGGTCCTGATCAGCCCGGTGGGCTGCTCGGTGCTGGCTTACAACTACTTTGACGTGGGCAATGTGCAGGCCGCGCATGGGCGCGCGCCGGCGGTAGCCACGGCGATCAAGCGGAGCAGGCCGGAGAGCATTCTGATCAGCTACCAGGGCGACGGCGATTTGTCGTCGATTGGCGCCGCTGAGATTCTTCATGCGGCCAACCGCGGCGAAAATATCACGGTCATCTTCGTCAACAACGCGATCTACAGCATGACGGGCGGACAGTTGGCGCCAACCTCCCTGCTGGGACAGAAGAGCGCGACCTCTCCGTTTGGACGAAAGGCAGAAAACGAGGGCTACCCGCTGCACATGAGCGAGCTGCTGGCTACGCTGGAGGCTCCGGTCTACATTGAGCGCGTGGCTTTGGGAGACAACAAGCAGATTGCGCAGGCAACGCGCGCCATCAAGCGCGCCGTTGAAAACCAGGTGCGCGGACTGGGCTTTTCGCTGGTCGAGGTGCTGGCGCCCTGCCCGACGATCTTCAAGATGACTCCGGTCGATGCGCAACACTGGGTGCGCGATGTTCTGGCCAAGACGTTTCCGGTCAAGGTGATTCTTGATCGCACCAAAGAGGCTCAGCCGCGGATGTTACCGGAGCCCGCGCCGGCGCTGGACCGGATTCCGCAAATTCTTGGCGTTGCCAGCGAGGGTCTGCCGGAAGGCAATCCGGTAGTGCTCGATAAGACTGCGCCAGAAATGGATCTGCGCGTGCGGGTTGCCGGATTTGGCGGACAAGGCGTCTTGCTGCTGGGCGAAGTTCTGGCCGAGGCCGGACTGGACGCGGGGCTCGAGGTTTCCTGGCTGCCGTCGTATGGACCGGAGATGCGCTCCGGCACCTCCAACTGCCATGTGCGTTTGTCCAGGCACTTAATCGATTCGCCCCTGGTGGCGAATCCCAATGTGCTGGTGGCGATGAACGAGCCATCGCTGAGGAAGTTTGTGAAGAGTGTGCCGCCGGGAGGATGGATTCTCTACAACGGCGATACATACCCGGACGATTGCGAGCAGGAAAACGTTCATGTGCTTGCGTGTCCCTTCACGCGTGTGGCTGACGAGCTGGGCGATTCACGCGCCAGCAACATGGTGATGCTGGGCGCTCTGCTGGAGATTGCCGGAGTACTGCGGGAAGTAAACATTGACGCGGCGCTGCGGCGGCTGGTGAAGAATCCTCGCTGGATGGAGCTGAACAAACGCGCGCTGGCGCGAGGCCGGGAGCTCTACAAAGAATCGTGTCAGGAGATGTGTCATGCCGGCTAGTGTGGATCCGAAGATGATTGTGTACTTCAACGGGCAATATGTGCCGCTGGCTGAAGCGCGCGTGGGAATTCTTACTCATGCCTTGCATTACGGATTCAGCTATGCAAGGAGAACAAAAAGGAGCACTTCCAGAATTGCTGAAAGCGCCTCTGGCATCTGGTAACGCCAAAAACGGCAGAGCCTAAGCCATTGGCATCTTATGATCGCCGCGGAATATTATCGGCGTTTTGTTTCGTTAACCGTTTGGTATCTGAATTTCGGAGGAAAGATTTATGAGTGCTGCCATGGAGTCCCGCAAGGCAATTGCGGACGAATACGTCAATCAAATTCTCAATCTTGTGAAAGCCAAGAACCCTTGCGAGCCGGAATTCCACCAGACCGTTCTGGAAGTGGTCGAATCCCTGAAGCCCGTGTTGGAGCGCCACCCGCATTATCAGGAAGAGAAGATCCTGGAGCGCATCACCGAGCCGGAACGAGTGATCATGTTCCGCGTTCCCTGGTTCGACGACAAGGGTATACCGCAAATCAATCGCGGATTCCGCATCGAAATGAACAGCGCCATCGGCCCCTACAAGGGCGGATTGCGCTTGCACCCTTCTGTCAATCTCGGCATCCTGAAGTTTTTAGCCTTCGAGCAAGTGTTCAAGAACTCGCTGACCACGCTACCCATGGGCGGCGGCAAGGGCGGATCGGATTTTGATCCCAAAGGCAAAAGCAACAACGAAGTCATGCGTTTTTGCCAGAGCTTCATGTGCGAACTGGAACGCCACATCGGCCCCGACACGGACATTCCGGCCGGAGACATCGGTGTGGGCGGACGCGAGATCGGCTATCTGTTCGGGCAATACAAGCGGCTGCGCAATGAGTTCACCGGCGTTCTGACCGGCAAGGGGCTGGGATGGGGCGGCTCGTTGATACGCCCCGAGGCCACCGGTTACGGCTGCGTGTACTTCGCCGACGAAATGATCAAGACGCGGAAGGAGACGCTGGAAGGCAAAGTCTGCCTGGTCTCCGGCAGCGGCAACGTCTCGCAATACACGGTCGAGAAGCTGCTTGACCTGGGCGCGAAGACGGTCACGTTGTCCGATTCCGACGGCATGATCTACGATGCGGACGGCATTGACCGCGAGAAGCTGGCCTACGTCCTGGACCTCAAGAACAACCGCCGCGGCCGCATCAAGGAGTACGCCGAGAAATTCAAGAAGACTGTTTATACTCCCATTGATCCCAAGCTCGATTACAACCCGTTGTGGAGCATCAAGGCCGATTGCGCCTTCCCCAGCGCCACGCAGAACGAGATCAACGCCAAGGACGCGGCCCATCTGGTGAAGAATGGCGTCATGCTGGTGTGCGAAGGCTCGAATATGCCGAGTTCAATCGAAGCCACCAAGACGTTCCTCGATGCGAAGGTTCTCTACGGGCCGGCCAAGGCCTCCAATGCCGGCGGCGTTGCCACTTCCGGCCTGGAGATGACGCAGGATAGCATGCGCCTCTCGTGGACGCGCGAAGAAGTCGACTCTCGCTTGCACAAGATCATGATCGCCGTCCACAAGAATTGCTACGAAACGGCCGAGAGGTATGGCACGCCGGGCAACCTGGTGAACGGAGCCAACATCGCGGGCTTCCTGAAAGTTGCCGATGCGATGCTCGATCAAGGACTGGTCTAAACCAGAGCAACATTTAAAAACAGAACGCGGGAGAGGAGCAATCCTTCCCGCGTTCTTTTATTTTCTGAAACGAATTTTGGACGGCGCGAAGATTTCACAGATCGCGCTGTTTTATTTCGCAAGGAATTTATGAACGCAAATAGAGAAATGATTTTAGGGAATTGCACAGGCGGAAAGCCGCACTTGATTTACTACTGTTGTTTTTTGTCTTCCTTTTTCTTCTGGTCGGACGCGCGCGCCTGATCATCGAGGCCGTGCGTGGGATCGCGGTGGAAGAGCTTGCGCGAGACGTCCGGCCAGAATTCCTGGAAGACGGAGCCGATACCACCCTCCGCGGTCACGATCATCCCGTTGGAGAAGGTCTGGCCGATCCCTGATTCATTCGACGGATAGTAGAGATTTGAGATTCCGCCCGCGATGAGGTTGCCGCCAACATTGGAGTAGTTTGGCTCCCACTTTCCGGTATTGTCATGCTTGCAGATGACGCTGGTGGCCACGGCATAGAGCAGCCGGTGACTGGTTGCTCCGTGGCCCATGCGGAAATAGCGCGGGTCCTGGTGCAGAATGGAAGGCAGAATGCCGTTACCGATCATGCCGCCGTCGAAGGCGTCCAGATAAGCCGCGCCTGACCGCTTTCCATAGCCTTCGGGGCCCCATCCGAAACCTTTATCGTCGTCCATGGCCTCGTGGTAGCCCGCGACCACAAACGCCGCGCCGAAGGTCACCGGATCGATGACGGAGCGAAAAGCGAGGCGCATCTTCTGGCCCGAGGTCAACGAGACGGCATCGCTGCGATAGGAGACATTGAAGGCGGGAAGGATTCCGATGTTGCGCTGATGCTCCTGTTCCTTGATCTGTTCTTCGGCCTTTTGGTATTGGCTTTTCCTGGCGCCGGGCTGCTCTACGGCGGTTTGCGAGCTGGAACTGCTCTGGGCCGGCGTAGCACTCGGTGCCGGCTGCGGGTTGGCCTGGCTTTGCGCGGCAGGAGCCTGCTGCGGCTGTGGCGCCTCGGGAAGCTCTGCAACAACGGTCAGTCCCGCGCTGGTTTCCTGCGCAATCGCGCACGAAGTCAATGCCGGCACGCCTGCTCCAGTGATAAGTAGAGCTGTAATCCAACAGAAACCTAAGCGCATTCAATCCCCTTTTGTGGAGCCGGCATCCGTTTGAGCGGCTCACGCAAAAAAGCGAGTCGAACCGGAGGNNGCGCGCTTCACTCCCCGCGCGTCCTAGGTGGTAATCCATTGTCTTCAGACACTACTTAGCTTAGACAATATTTTATGGTAAAAGAAGACAATCAATTGCCTCTGTCCCGAAACTATACGATAAGAATGCCGGAAAAACCCTCCTTCATCGTTTTATTACATTAGATTTATTCCATCAGGACCGTGTAGAGGGCCACCTGATCAAACTGGTACTGCTGCCGCCGAGCATGAAGGCCGCTCACAATCTCAAGGCTTCTCTCGAAGCACGCTGTCCGCCTCCGCCACGGGTATCATCAGCGTCATCGAATCGACGGGGGAAGGAATGAAATCGAATCTCTCATAAAACCGCTTGGCGCTCTCAGAGATTGCGTGAACGAGAATCGCGCGGATTCCGGCGATCTTCGAAGCCTCCACGGTGCGCAGAACAGCATCCCGTAGCAGCGCCAATCCGATTCCTTGCCCTTGAAATTCGAGATCAATGGCCAGCCTTCCAATCACGATCACCGGCACAGGGTTGGGCATATTGCGCTTGACGCGCCCCGGCGCAATTGTGTGATCCGCCGCGCCCGCGGCCAGAGCATAGAAGCCCACAACTCGCCGCTCTACGCAGACAACGTAGCTGCGCGATGCTCCTTGCTCTTCATTGGGAATTGCTCTGCGCCGGAGCCACTCATCCAACTCCCTTTCGCCACATGCAAAGCGCGAGAGATCGTGCGCGGCGGTGAGCTTCTCCGGAGCGGAGAGGCCGGCTACTCTTCCCATGGAACCTTCGTCCTGAGCAAACGAGC
>PMGP01000004.1:35153-35417 GCA_003156235.1 Acidobacteriaceae bacterium | reverse complement strand
TTCCCCTTTCCGATTACCCGGCGCGCGGCTCCAAGGCGGAGTTTCGCGGCGCAAGTGTGATGCCTGGCGGGCAGACGGCGACCACCGTGATTGCTTGTCAAATCTGGGGAATGAGTACCCGTTATGTGGGCAAGCTGGGCGACGACGACGCGGCCCGGCTGCATCGCGAGGCATTTGCCAAAGCTGGTGTGGATGCGCGGCTAGTTTCGGTTGCGTCAGCCGCCAGCCCGCAATCGATCATCATCGTGGACGGCGGGGGCGAAC
>PMGP01000004.1:35006-35134 GCA_003156235.1 Acidobacteriaceae bacterium | reverse complement strand
GCAGCCCGAGGATCTGGAGCGCTCCTGGGTTGAAAGTGCGCGCGCGCTGCACGTGGACGGCTACGATACAGCCGCTGCCACAATGGCGGCGAGTTGGGCGCACGCCGCGGGAATCCCCGTCATCGCCG
>PMGP01000004.1:27030-34916 GCA_003156235.1 Acidobacteriaceae bacterium | reverse complement strand
GCCTGGGATGGCAGCCGTATCCTCCACCGCTCCGCCTTCCGGGTACCGGTAGTGGATACGACCGGCGCCGGAGACATCTTCCACGCCGGATTCATCTATGGTCTGCACCAGGGATGGCCTCTGGAACAGCAGCTCGACTTTGCCTGCGCCGCCGCGGCGCTGAACTGCATGGCAACCGGGGCCAGGGGCGGCATCCATTCGGTCGCTGAGATTGAAGAGCTTATGGCGACCGCCTCGCGCTATGAAGTTGACTATTCCGCTCTGCTCCAGGCTGATTGAAGCGCCTGCCATTTCCGGGCCTAAAGGCCGTTANNCGGAAAAACGATCTACAACTGTGGTACTAGAACTGCCCCAGCTTCACCCGGACCACCAGCGGCTTGTCGTGGAAGCACAGCCCGCGGTCGTCCTCGTCGCCATTCCACAACTTGATCGGCCTCCAGACGCCGTTCTCATACACGCCCTGCTCGGCCGTGATGATCTGGCTTCGTATCCAGGGCAGCTTTCCGGGAAGGTGGAAGTTGACGCTGGCGTCCACGCCCGTCACCAGGAACTCATCCGGCCCAAGTTGCGCCACCAACGCCGCTCCATGCGCATCCTTGGTTCCCGGCGGCCTCTGCCCGTCGTATTGAGGGAATCCATAAGCGACGGTCGCCTGCCAGCCGCGAAAGTCCAGTTCCTGCGCGGACTGCCCCGGTTCCTCGACGGCTGTCTTGAGCTTGCCGTCGAACTCCAGTTGGGCAATCTCGCGGCTCATCGGTTCAATCAGCGCAAAGTTGACGGCATGTGCCTTCCACGGCTGATCGCCCAGGATATTCCAGCCCGACTGGTCCACTCCGAAGGGCGAGAAGCCGATGGCGCCATCGCCCAGCGCATAGAAGAAGAACTTGGCAAAACTGTCGCCGCGGCCGGTCTCCGGAATCCACAAGGGATTATCTGGACGGAGATAAGTTTTTATCACCTCCTGATAGACCTTCGAGTCGTCGGTGTAGATGTCCGGGCCGATCATATCGATGGACGGCGCCAGCGCCTTCCACAGGCCAAGAACCTTGACCACCGCGCCGCCGCTGGGGTAAGCGATGCCCGGCGTATCAATCTGACGCTGCGGCAACGCCGTCACCGGGTAGTCTATCCAGACATTGATGTAGTACGGAATCGCGAACTCCGCCTTGCCCGCCGCGGCGATCTCGTTGATGTACTTTGCCTGATGGTAGACCTGGAAAATCTCGTCGGCATCCGCGCCAAAGACCTGGCTCCAAGTACCAGCCTGCTTGTGGACGGCGGCCAGCAGATCGGCCGGAACCGCGCCTGAGAATTCGCGGTTGGATTCGGCGGAGTTGTCTCTCACACTGCCGATGTTGCCTGATTCATTCTCCACCTGGATGAGCAGAATTGTGTGCTGCTCATTGTCGATCTTCTTCAAGTGGCGCATCAGGGCTACGAAAGCCGCCTTGTCCGCTTCGAGGGTGTTGCGCGAACCGGGAGAAAGAACGTCGATCGGTTCGCCATCGGGCCGGATAGTGTGCGGAAAACGTTTGGGATCTTCCTTCACCCACGCCGGAACATAGTGCATGTTGCCGTTTTTCCAGGTTCCGAACCACAACAGCACCAGATGCAGGTTGTGTGCGCGCGCGCCCTCCACGATCTGGTCCACAATGCTGAAGTCAAAATGGCCCTGCTGGGGCTCAAGCTGCTCCCAGTAGACCGGCGCGGCCATGGTGTTGGCGTGCAGAGCGGCCATCGACTCCCACACCTGCGGGAGTTCGCTGAGCCATGCGCTGGAGTTGTGAATCTGGCCGCCCAATATCAGGTACGGACGGCCTTCAACAAACAAGGCGTAGCGGCCGTCTTTTTGCACGAGCCGCGGCGCTTCTACGGCCAGAGCCAGCGGAAGCGCAATGAAAGCAAGGAGAGATCCGGCAAGGAAACGGCAAAGAGCGGAGTTTCGCATGAAATAGATTACCCCCTGAAAAATGTAATTGTCGCAAGGGGTTTGCGCAAGCCGGTCCGTCACGCCTCAATCCTGCGCATCCACTCGCCCAGCAGCGCGGCAACCTTGCGCGGCTGTTCATAGGCGGCAAAGTGGCCGGCATCAGCCAGCAGGTGGAACGTGCATCCTCCGGGCGCGGCGTGGAAGGCTTCCATCTCGGCTGTGGATATTCCTGGGTCCTCGCCGCCGGCAATGGCCAGGAGAGGAACTTGGATAGTGGCCACGGTGGGCACGGAGTCAGGCCGCGTAGCCAGACCTGCCTGCACAGCCACTAAGGCCTGTGTACTGAGCGTCATGCGGACGCGCAACTGGGATACGATCTCGGGGTGGCCCTGGCGGGCGGTTGCCCCGATGAGCGTTTGGGCCATGCCGTCGAAGAGCGCCGCGCTGCCGCCTGCTCGTGCCTGGGCGATGGTGGCGGCGCGCCGGGAAAGGTTGGCCTCGGCATCCGGCTGAGGCTTGGAGCAGAGGAAAACCATCCCGCGTACGCGCTCCGGCGCCTGACGCCACAGTTCCAGCAGCACGGAACCGCCGACGGAGCAGCCGGCAAAGACTGCCGCTGGAATCTGTAAATGATTCAGCAGAGCAAGAACGTCGGCAGCCAATCGCGCCATGGTCAGCACGGGAGCATCGGGAACCAGCGCAAAGCCGCCCACCGGCAAGCTTCCCAGTTCCGAGGCGCCGTGCCCACGCAGGTCAGGAACAATTGCGCGGCAGTCGGGCAGGTTCTCGATAAGAGGGCGCCAGTACTCCCCATCGAGCGGCGTGGGATGAAGAAAGATCATGGGCAAGCCAGCCCCGGTGTCACAGTAGGCCAGTGTGGCCCCGTCCGATTGGTACGTTCCATTCATAGCATGAGGATACGCTTAGGAACTTGTTGAAAAACTCAGTTTCGTATCAGGGCACGACTTCAGAGGTTGCGGAAAAACTCAAAACGGAGGGAGGCGGGGGTTTCAACCCCCGCATAATGCCAATCAAATCAACGAGGGCTTTAGCCCCGGAAGCACGTTTTTCGGCGTACTGGACTTTTGCCACAGGCTGTTAGGGCAGACGAACCGGCTCCTCGGGAATGCCGATCCAGCAAGCCAGGTAAGCCACTGCCACCAGCCCGCTGGTGAAGATAATCCCTAGAACCGTTAAGATACGGACCAGAGTGAGATCCCAGCCGTAGGCCTGCGAAAGGCCGATGCAGACTCCGGCAATTTGGCGGCCGATAATCGGACGGACCAGCGGCCTGCCCGGAACGTAGGCGCAGGCGGTAACGACCGCGCCACAGTTGGAACAGAACCGCGCACCCACGGGCAACCCTGTACCGCAGTGTTGACAAAAGAAAGCCATAGTCGATCCCTCCAGCGGTAATCCTGATCGAATTGAAGATACGGCGGCGAGGGTGCAATAGTTCCCTCTTCGAGGGCAACATCCGCCAAGCCTCACGATTCCCGGAAGGGATTGCGCAGGCGCTTGCGAGCGGTGTCAGCGCGCGAGGTATTTGGGCCGGCGTCGATGGCGGCCTGGTAATCCCTGACCGCCAACTCGCGCTCGCCTTCCATGTCATGGCACTCGCCGGCTGCCAGCAGCGACCGGATTTTGAGTTCCGGGCCAACATTCCTGGTTCCGGCGGCCTTCTCGTAGGCCAGCGCCGCCTCGCCAAAGTGGCGCTGGCCTCGAAGCGCGTCGCCTAGCCCAAAGTAGGCCAACTCCAACTGTGCCTGGGCAAAATAGCCGGGCTTGGCGCTGGACGCGATGATCTCCCGGTAAGACTCCACGGCGGCCATGCCCTCGCCGTCATCCTTGCGCAGGTTGGCCTCNNATCACGGTGCGCGCCTCGATGCTGGTCATTACGCCGCGATTGCCGGCGTCGTTCAGCAGTTCCATGCCACGGGTCTTCGAGCCGGTAATCCCGGCAAATCCGATCAGCAGTTTGAAGGGCCATGGCAGCGCGCCCACCACGTACGCATACACTCCCGTCACCAGCTTGGCGTCTACATAATCCGGGTCGAGTTGGAGTACGCGCTCTTCATCCTCTTTGGCCTTGGTGGCCAGACGAAAGCCCGCGCCGTAAGTCCTCTCCACCATGGCGACATATGTGCATTTCAGGCTGCGCACCCATCCGCGGGCAAAAAGGGCGTCAACGTCGTTGGGATTGTGTTCAATGCGCAGGTCAGCCTCATGGATGGCCTCGTCCGCCAGCCCCAGGATGCGGTCGCGGGTCTTGGGATCCTCCTCCGTCGCGTGCCTCCCGGTGAGAAAGCCGTCATTGGCATAGAAGGTCGTGTCCAGCAGGTCAAGCCGGTATAACTCCTGAAATATCATGGCATTGAGCAGCAGCGCAGTGGCCTGTGGATCGCCCGGATGCGCCTCATGAAAGCGCTCAAACCGCTTCACGGCGCCGGGATAGTCCAGGTTGTAGAAGTGTATGTACGCCTCGCGCACCAGCGGATCGCGGTTCAGCGGATTGGTATGCACCTCAGAGGCCCAGCCCAGGCTGGCCGCCAAAAACAGTGCAAGCCCGTATCCGCAGGCGCGAATCCAGCTCGAAACGCTCTTCAATCCCACTTCCCCTCCCTGCCGTCCTTGGGCCTTCGGCACCTGAAGGCTCTTTCACTCAATAGACGCACCGGGCTCCACTCCGCGCAACTTCTTTCCGCTGAGCTTATGGTAACGGATTCCAGAAGGCGGATTTCCTTTAGCATGTGAGCATGCCCGTACACGGCGATTCCACCCGCGCCCTTCGCGGCTATTTACAGCCTAGATGCCGGTCTGTTTTCATGAGTGTGCATCCAATTTCGCTCCTGAAAGGTCTTTAACCATGCTCATTGGAATTTCGCCCGTTGTAAGTCCCGAGTTGCTCAAACTGCTCTGTGAAATGGGGCATGGAGACGAACTGGTCCTTGCCGACTCCAACTATCCCGGCGCCAGCAACGCCAAGCGGCTGCTTCGTGCCGATGGCTTAACGGTCTCAGCCATGCTTGAAGGCATCGCCCCGCTCTTTCCCTTTGATACCTATGCCGACCCGCTCATCATGATGCAGATGGTAGCCGGCGACAAGCTCGATCCGGCCGTCGAGGCAGACTACATGCGGGTGATTCGCCGCCACCAGCCCTCCGTGCCCGCGCCCATCCGCATCGATAAATTTGCCTTTTACGAGCGATCGCGGAATGCCTTTGGCGTCCTGATGACCGGCGAGACCCGAATTTATGGCAACCTCATCCTCAAAAAGGGCGTGATCAAACCGGCGTGATTGCGTAGATCGAAGCCTCTGCCCCACCGCAGGTGGTTTGCAGATAATTACCTCCGCTTGGCGCACACTGGCAGAATGAACAAAAGTGCGCCAATCCCCTCTTGACTCCGTCAGCCATGCCCCCGGTCCGTACCTGAGGGGGGTACCCCCTCCCCCCTATACCCCAGGGGGGTATAATTTTCCCAAAAACCGTGCAGATTAATTCATGCGCGCAGCAACAAAGCAACCCCGCATCCTGCTAAAAACAAAGGTCTTGATTGCAATAATTTGCAGTGTGTACAGTTCGGCATTTTCCACAGGAATACCTCTCCTCCGTACCACATGGTAAGAAACCACCTCCGGAAAACGCCGGAAAAAGCCGGAATTTTACTGGTTTTACGGATGCCGGAACGTAAAAAAGCCCGGCTTATGCCGGGCCTTCCTGCGCGTCAGTACTTCAATCGGCGCTTACAGCTTCTCGTAGAAGTCACACACAGAACATGAGATGTAGACGCCGCCGGGGACGCCGCGCTCGCGGTCCTTTACGCGCTTGACGATGCGCGTCGGCTTGCTGCACTTGGGACAGTCGGTCGACTTCGTTGTGTCCATTTCCTTCTTGCGATCACCTGTTTTTGCAATCTTCGCCATTGTCGGGTGTTTCTCCTTCTTGGGGTGTCTCTGCACACACGAGCAAAAACTGCGCGCGGCTTCAACGGCGCGGCCGGTGACACACAAGTCAGCCTGACTCGCTTTATACAGTTTACATCAAGGCGCTTTCTGGAAGCTATTTCATAACCGAATACTGACCGTCTTTGAGCTTTCCTTCAGAGGCTAAAGCCCGCGATTTTTATGCTCCATCAGCGGCACGGCTAAAGCCGTGCCCTTTCAAAACCAGGTTATGAAACAGCCCCTAGTGAACAGGTACACTGGAAGCTGCGGAGGCCTGACCGGAATGCCCGTTCTCTGGATGAGTGAAAACGATGCCCGAGAGTTTCTCGCCACACAGGCCGAGGGCCGTCTGGCCACCTGCGACGCTGCCGGGCAGCCGTACATCACGCCGCTCAATTATTTCTATCGCGAAGGCAAAATCTATTTTCACAGCAAGCTTATAGGACGGAAGCTGGACAATATCGCCGAAAACAGCCGAGTCTGCTTTGAAGTGAGTGAGACAGTGAAGCTGACGGTCACAAATGATCGTCCCTGCGCCTGTTCGACTCGCTATACCTCGGTGCTGGCCTTTGGCGTGGCGCGAGTGATCTCCGATGAGGCCGAAAAAGCCGCTTTGCTGAATTTGCTCGTGGCGCGATACGCTGCCGGCAAGCCGTTTCAGAAAGTGGAAGAGAGTCACGCCGCCGATTGCGCGGTGGTGGAGATTCGCATCGACGAGATCAGCGGCAAGAGGAACATCGATCCTGAGTAGTTGCTATTCCACCTTTGGTGGCTCTGAGCTTACCGGCGGCGGTATTGCAGCCGGCAGAATCTGGACCAGACCGGCAGCGGCAGGCGCAGCCGTTCCCATAGCAGCCTCGTGCTGTCCCTTTGCCGCGGCGCTCAGATCAACAGGAATTCCAGCCGGCACGATCACCGGCGCGTTCCAGCGATAGTCCAGGTCGCGCGTGAGGCGATAAACCACCGGCAAAGCCACGAGCAGAAGAATGAACGCCATCCAACTGCCGTCCAAGCCAAAGCCTCCGCCGGTGAGCCAGAACGGCCCCATCGGATTGCCCTGCACTACGGGCGAGTGGCTGCTGACGCCGCTAATTGCCAATCCGAAAACCAGCGCGCGGCTGGCCTTCCAGCCAAAGTTGATTCCCCAGCTCAGCCATAGAGCGCGGGTACGCAGGTAAGCGGTTGAAAGAACAAGACTTAGCGCGATGGACACGGCTATGCTGGTGTGGTTTGACCCAGGCAGAAGCGCCTGTACGATGGCATAGAAGGCCGCATAGCCAAGCGCCGTTCCCAGCGGGCCAACGGCACGCTCGAAGCACTGAAATCCGTAGCCGCGAAAGGCCACCTCTTCGGCCAGCGCAACCAGCGCGAAGAATGCAGCGTCAGCCGCGAGCCAACCCCAGGCCGTGTGCCCCAGGATGAGCACAATGGCGATGCCGCCGCCCAAGACCATGGGGAGGACGCAGGCCACAGCCAGCGCCCAGCCTACGGCCAGGCCCAAACCCGCCTCGCCCGGCCAGCCCTTCCGCCACGGCAACCCTTGCTCACGCAACGGATGCAGCTGGCCGTCAAGCGCAAGTCCCATGCCCGCATAGCCCACGAGCAACAGAAGAAGGAAGATGGCCTGCTCGACCAGAGGCTGCCACTGCTCCTGGATCGACTGCATTTGGACCAGCCCCAGCGCCTCGTGACGCGCCAGCGCCCGCGCTATAAAGAACCAAAGCACGGCGAGAAGAAATCGCAGGTAAGCGCGGAAGCGGCTGGAAGCTGGTTTCATGGACACTTAACTTTCCGAATAGAACTGCGCGATGTTGCGGAATTTAGCCTGGCGCGCGGCCACCAGAGCATCGACCGGCAGCGCCTTGAGTTCAGCCAGATGCTTCTTGAGCACGGCGCCCAGCAGCCCAGTACCTGCCTCGCGGTCGGTGTGAATGCCTTCAGGCGGCTCGGCGACGATCTCGTCCACGCAGCCCAGATCGGCAACCTCGGGCGCGGAGATGCGCATGGCCT
>PMGP01000004.1:19906-27011 GCA_003156235.1 Acidobacteriaceae bacterium | reverse complement strand
CCGATCCGCCCTCGCCGCTGATCACCGAGATGGTGGGCACGCGCAGCCGCGACATCTCCAGCAGATTGCGCGCAATAGCCTCGGCCTGGCCACGCTCCTCGGCACCCAAGCCGGGAAAAGCTCCCGGGAGATCGATGAAGCTGATGACCGGTCGGGAGAATTTTTCCGCGATCTTCATGGCGCGCAATGCCTTGCGGTAGCCTTCGGGATGCGGCATTCCGAAGTTGCGCCGTACCCTGTCTTTTGTGGACCCGCCCTTGCGATTACCGATGACCAACACCTCATCCGCGCCCAGCCGCGCCATGCCGCAGGCCACTGCCTCGTCGTCGCCATAGGCGCGATCGCCGTGAATCTCGCTGAAATCGGTAAAAATCTTCTCGATGAAATCCATGGGGTAGGGCCGCTGGGGATGCCGCGCCCGTTCGACCCTGATCCACGCCGGCGACGCCGCCTGCGCCTGTAGGGTAATCCCTGCTTCCTGTTCGCTCATCGGTTCCTTGTCGCTCAAGCTAGGGTGGATTTCAAGATTGGCGCAATCAACCGCCTACGTTGATTCTACGGGGCGAAGGCTGTTGGGACAAATGAAGATGGAAATGGCGGGATTTCGTTTTATTGGTAGAAATCGCAATGGGTAAGGCACACAATCCAAAATGTGCATTCAACGCAGTCCCAACCTCAAGCTGCAATCACAGCGAGAGTAGGTCTGCCACGTTTTAGTAACAGCGAAAACCCTTACCGCGCGCCGTCCACGGAAACGGCCCTTTGCGTGGCAAGGCGGCTGACGGCGTCGCTCTGCTTGACCATCTCCATCACCGCGAGGCCCTTTTCCGCGAGCGCACCGGTGGGGCAGGCCTGCACGCACTTGCCGCAACCGGTACAGTTGCTCGCCTTGCCCCAGTCGTCTTTCAGGTCGCTGACAATGCGCGAGTAAATGCCGCGCGAGGAGACCTCCCATACATGCGCTCCTTCCACCTCCGCGCAGACACGCACGCAGCGCGTACACAGAATGCAGCGATTCTGATCGAGAACGAAGCGGGGGTGCGTCATATCGATTGCAATGCGCGGATTGTTGTAGGAGTAGCGCACGTGGGTGATGCCCAGCTCGCGCGCCATCGCCTGGAGTTCGCAGTGGCCGTTGGAGACGCAGGCTGCGCAGATGTGATTGCGCTCTACCAAAAGCAGCTCGACGGCCATCTTGCGATAGAGCGTCAGCTTGGCCGAGGCAGTCTTGATCGACATGCCATCCTGAATGGGCGTGGTACAGGCTGGCAGCAGGCGGTCAGTGCCGGCAAGCTCCACCATGCACACGCGGCAAGCTCCCACCGCGCTCAAGCCCTTCAGGTAGCAGAGCGTGGGAATCTTTTTCCCGTTGGCTTGGGCCGCTTCTAAAATGGTCTGCCCTTCCCTGGCGTTCACCAGTTCGCCATCAATTCGTACTGAAATCGCTTTAGTCGGCACAGGATCGCTCCTTATTCTTCACGTTTCAATTAGCACTGACGGGAACTCGCAAATCGCACCGGAGGCAGCGGCGACATTCTTCCAACGCATCGTTCGGATCAAGCCCCTCCACCACTTCCTGCTGCGAACGAACTCTGACGGCGGCGGGAATGGAATGCGCCTCGTGGCGTCGGCTGAGGCTCGGCTCTCCAGGCGCCGTGCGGCTGTATTCAAAGTTGGGGAAGAGACGCTCCCAGCGTTGTTCTCCCATCAGGCGCTCGTCCATCTTCTGCGCTGCCTGTTTGCCGCAGCTCATGGCGTTGGAAACATTGGAAGCGCCGGTAATCACATCGCCGCCGGCATAAAAATTGGGCCGGCTGGTCTCGTACGTGAAGCGATCCACGATGATCGTCCCTTCTTCCTTGAGCGCCAGGCCGGAGGCGCTGCAAAAATCCTTGTCGAAGGTCTCGCCCACGGCCAGAATCACGCTGTCGCACTCGAAGCGCTGCACTTCATCGGTGGGAATCGGCCTTCTACGCCCTGATTTGTCATACTCGCCCAGGCGCGTTTTGACGATTTCTATGGCCTTGACTATGCCATCCGCGCCGCCCACGATTCTGTGCGGCGCGGCCAGAAAGACAAAGCGCACTCCCTCGTCCTCGGCGGCCTGAATCTCCTCATCGATAGCGGGCATGTCCTGGCGTTCGCGGCGATAAAGGATGGTGGCTTGTGCGCCCATGCGCATCACGGTGCGCGCCGAGTCGATGGCCGCGTTGCCGCCGCCGATGATCGCNNAGAGCCAGGATTCCTTCCATGTCCCGATGGAGAGGAAGACCGCGTCGAACTGACTGGCCAGTTCATTGAGCGGAACGTCGAAACCGATGCGGGTGTTGAAGACCAGCTTCACGCCCACGCCCTCGATGAGATCCAGTTCGCGGCGCAGCACCGATTTGGGCAGCCGGTACTCGGGAATGGCGAAGCGCAACATGCCGCCTGCTTCGCCGCGTTCCTCAAAGATCGTCACATCGTGGCCGAGCAGAGCCAGGTAAAACGCGGCCGTCAGGCCGGTAGGTCCGGAGCCGGCCACGGCCACCTTGCGGCCCGTGGAAGCCAGTTTGCGCGCGCGAATCCGCTCCAGCATCGGCTCGAAGAGGTCAGATTGATAGATTGCGTCGGCGATGAAGCGATGCACCTCGCGCATATTCACCACCTCGTCGAAGGACTGGCGGCGGCAGCGATTATCACAAGGATGCTGGCAGACCCTTCCCGTTGAGGCGGGCAGCGGATTGTCGAGAATCACGGACTCGAAGGCGTCTTCCAGCCGGCCCTCCTGATAAAGCTCCAAAAAGCGCGGAATGTTCATGCGCAACGGGCAACTGTTTTCGCACGGCGAAAGAGCGAGTTCCTGGCAGACGCCGGCGCGGCAGCGATGGGCAACGATGTGGTCTTCGTACTCGTCGCGGAAGTGGCGAATAGTCGTGAGCACGGGATTGGGCGCCGATTGGCCCAGCGCGCAGAGTGAAGACTCGCGAATCATGCGGCCCAGCTCATCCAGCAAAACCATCTGCTCGCGGGTTCCGCTCCCATTTGTAATCGAATTCAGAATGCGCAGCGCCTTGTTGAGGCCCACCCTGCACGGAACGCACTTGCCGCAGGACTCCGAGTGGGTGAATTCGATGAAGTAGCGGGCCACATCCACCATGCAGTTGTCTTCGTCCATGACCACCATGCCGCCGGAGCCCATGATGGAGCCGATCTGCGCCAGGCTTTCGTAATCGACTGGCGTATCGAGCATCTCCACCGGAATGCAGCCGCCGGAAGGTCCGCCGGTCTGCACAGCTTTCACGCGGCGGCCGGTCCCGGCACCCTCGCCGATGTCGTAGATGAAGCTCTTCAGCGGAGTGCCCAGCGGCATCTCCACCAGGCCGGTGTTCTGAATCTTGCCCACCAGCGAAAAGACCTTGGTTCCAGGACTCTTCTGGCTGCCGGTCTCGGCAAACCATGCGGGGCCGCGGGTGACAATGGGAGCAATGTTGTACCAGGTCTCGACGTTGTTGATGTTGGTCGGCTTGCCGTACAAGCCCTTCTGCGCGGGGTACGGCGGACGTGGACGCGAACGGCCGGCGCGGCCTTCGAGAGAGGCGATCAGGGCAGTTTCCTCGCCGCAAACAAAGGCTCCAGCGCCCTGCACCAGCTGGATGTTGAAGTTGAAGCCGCGGTCCAGGATATTCGCGCCCAGCAGTCCATACTCGCGCGCCTGTTCGATGGCCCGAGTGAGGCGGCTCACCGCCAGCGGATACTCGGCGCGCACATAAATGATGCCCTCTGTTGCGCCCATCACATAAGCGCCGATGATCATGCCTTCCAGCAGCGAATGAGGGTCGCCCTCGATCTCGTTGCGGTTCATGTAAGCGCCGGGNNTGGCTTTGGCCAGGAAATCCCACTTGTTGCCGGTGAGAAATCCAGCGCCGCCGCGCCCACGCAGCCGTGAGGCCTTGATCTGCTCGATCACATTGTCCGTGCGCCCGTCGATCAGCACCTTGTAGAGCGCCTGGTAGCCGCCCACCGCAATGTACTCTTCGATGTCCGAGGGATTGATGAAGCCGCAATTGCGCAGAACAATCTTTTTTTGCCCCTTGAAGAAGGGGATCGTATTCCAGGCTGGAATATCCGGATAACCCTGGCCGTATTTTAGATTCGCGGTGACGTGGTCCCATTCCTCGATCTTGCAGTAAACGAGATCGGCGGGCATGATTCCGGTGGAGACGCCTTCCAGAATGCGCGCGGCGTCGTTGGCCTGCACGCGATGCAAAATTACCAGGGGATTTCCGGGCAGCCGGACGCTCACCAGCGGCTCCTGAAAGCAGGAACCGAAGCAGCCCACGCCGGCCAGCATCACATCGACGCCGCTGCGATGGATGGCCTCTTTCAAGGCGTGAAAGACCTCCTCGGCGCCATTGCCGCGGCCACAGGTTCCCATTCCCACCGTCAGGCGCGGAACGGCCGGCATCAGCTTGGCAAGCCCGGCTTCACGAACCGCGTTGAACACGCCAATATCCTGAATTCGAGGCATTATGTTCCCCCTTTTATTTGATCTTTGCAGTCTGGCCCAACGCTTTCACTTCCCTTTGCAGCGTGCGTTCATTCACGTGGCTGAGAATGTGATGATTCACCTCGACCACCGGAGCCAGCGCGCACTGGCCGAAACAGGCAACCGTGCGCACCGTGAAGCGTTGGTCGGGCGTGGTAAGAGCCAGCTTGTCGGCCTCGTTGGTTTCGCTCGCTTCCTGCCCGCTCAACCCCAGATCGAGGCAAACCTTCTCCAGCAAATCACGCGAGCCGCGCGTGTGGCAGGCCGTCCCCCGGCAGACGCAGATCAAGTTGTCGCCCTGCGGGTCGAGATTGAAAAGCGCATAAAAGGTGGCGGCACTGTAGATCGTGGCCGGAGGAATGCCGGTCTCCTGCGCGATGTAGCGCAGCGCCTCCATCGACAGATACTTATGCGCGTTGGCCGCCTGGATCGTTTCCATGATTCCCAGCAGCGCTCCGGGTTTGCCGGCGTGCTCTGCGACCGCCTGGTCGATCAGCAGTTTTTCGTGAGCATTCAGCACTCCATTGGCGACATTCTGCATGATTCCTCCGCTTCTCAGCAGACTTCACTGGCAGCCTGACAGTTTGCATTGCAATTCAATGGTTTGAACATGGTATTCGCGGATTGCGACTGGGCGGGCGCGGCATGAATAACGGCACACACCTGCCGCGCACACATTGTGATGTGACGGGATGGAGAGGGCGACATGACCGTACCCTGCTCACTTCTGGACCTTAGCGGGGAGTAGAAGGAGATAAAGAAAGCGTTCGCCTATGAAGCCCTGCTTGCCCGAGAAAAAGGACATTGTGCCCATCAGATCAGCACATTCCGCAGCGACTTTCACCCCAAAGAATGTCCGCTGAGGAATTTGACACCACAGGTGAACATTGGGATGTGCCTTGCATCACATCGGATTGTGATGGTTGTTTATCCGCGCTGCGTTCATGCTGGCTCGACAGCGGAATCAGCCGGCGGTTCGGTCTCCGCATCTGCCGGTTCCGGTTGTTCGTTGACTACGGCTTCATTGCTTGATGGGTTCCGCAGCAGATCCACACGATAGCCGGCGGCCTCGGCAGCCGCCAAGGCCCCCTCGATGGTATTGCTCATCGCCTGAACCGCAGGCCGGTTAGCCGCCATCAGGCTGGGAGCCGTCTCGCCTGCCAAACGAAGCAGCGCCGGCATAAGCAGCCACCAAAGCAACTCCTCGTAGCGCTCGCGCACCAGATAGTCGTGCCCTTCAGCCTCATGCACGCCGGTCAGCCAGCGTACATCCGGGTCAGACCATAAGTGGGGCCACAAATCCGGCGAAAGCGCAATCCGCTCTGCCGTGAACGACGCCGGCTCAGTCGCTGCGATTGGCTCATCCGGTTTGCCAACGCCAGCCCAGGCTAGCAGACCAACTTTGACGCGCGCGGCAACGCGCCAGCCCTCCTCGTCCTCGAATCCGAGAGCGGTGAAGGCCTGGGCGAAGGGTTCACGCAAGCGGAGGCGGTCAAAAATGTCCAGCGCGATGTGCTCTGGATTTTCAGCGTCGATGGATTCGGCCAACAACTCCAACGCGCACCATCCAAGCACCGGTCCCCACATGGCCGTGGCAGTGAGCTGCGGGCTGGGGTTGGGCAGCATACAACGAGCGGCCACGGTCCACGGAGCCGGGAAAAACGCTTCGATAGCAGGGATGTGCATGGCGGCGCGCAGGCGCGAGCGGTAGGCCGCGCGCAACAGGCTGGGATTGGCAGGTTGTACGCCGTTGGCCTCATTGCCGGCGCGCGCCAGATAAGCCTTCTGCGACTCGCGCAGGAAGATCTCGCAACACGCCCAGGCAATCTCGGAATGCTCGGCGCGCTCGGTTTCTATTTTCTTGTTGACGCCGACATCCAGGGTACGCGGATGTTCGGCCAGGTCGGCAAACTGACGCACCAGCCCGGAATCCAGCAGCGCGCGCAACGCGTTATGCACCGGCTGCAGCTCCAGATTCACCAGTGCATCGTCCAGATTCGCCACGCCCCGCCCGTTGAGATGATCACCAAGCCGGTCCCAGGGCTGCTCCGCAGTCGAGTAAAGTTCCCGCCAATCGAGAAATACATGGCACTGGTAGGCGTGCAAGTCAAGGGTCAATCCGCGCCCAGCTAAATCGCTTGCCCGGCGCAGGTATTGGAGGCCGGTGAGCGAATCGCGACATGCCAAAATCACCGAGGAGTTGTCGCTGAGACCCAGTCCTTCACGGAGACGCTGCTGGCGCAGTTGATTAGCGCCCTTGTCGGCGTAGGCCGCCGAATAATCAATCGTCCCGTGAGACTGTCCGTAGCGGTTGTTATAGACCACCAGGGCTCGCTCGCCACCGCTGCGGTTGGAGTAGGCAAAGACGTTTTCGTCCACTGAACCGTTGTCGCGGAAAAAGTCGTAGAGCCGGAAGTTGCCGCTCTCCGCAAAGAGCCGCCGGCGATGCAACAGGGGCGCGATCTCCCGTTCGTGGCGCTCCACCATCCAGCGATCCGGATTCTCGTCGTAGCGAGGCCGCTGGTACTCCATGCCGTATTTTTCGGTGAATCCCTCGATCTGGCCGTGGCCGAACAT
>PMGP01000004.1:7022-19887 GCA_003156235.1 Acidobacteriaceae bacterium | reverse complement strand
ACCGAGCGGTACTTGGCGTTCTCCTCGTCGCGCAGCATGACCATGAAGGCGCTGTTATAGACGCGGTGCATTCCGAGAGTGCGAACGAAGTAGCCCTCCATCAGCCAGAATGCCTCGGCCAGCAGCAGCGTGCCGGGAACTTCCGCAGCCACGCGATCCACCACCTCGCGCCAGAACTCATGTGGCATACAGCGGTTGAACTCTGCCTGGCTCATGCCGTATTCGGCGCGAGAAGGAATGGCGCCGCTGGTCCCCGGACCGGGAAACCACAGCCGATGAAAGTGACGCTTGGCCAGGGTCATGGCGGCGTCGAAGCGAATAACCGGAAACAGCCGCGCCACATGCAGGATGGTCTGAATCACCTGCTCTCGGACGGCTGCATTCAGGTAGTCGAGCTGTGCCGTGTCGTTCCAGGGAAAGCTGGTGCCGTCGTTGCCGTGATAGATGTAGCGGGTCTCGCCGCTCTGGCGGTCGCGGCGGCGAAAGACCACGGCGGCGTCCGACTGCTCATAGTAATGGTCTTCAATTTTGATCTCCACGCGCCCATCTTGAGAGAGATCGGGGCCGTTGAAACTATAAGCAGGATAGGGCGAATCCTGCCGGCTCATAAACCAATCGGGATGCTCGACGACCCAGGGAGAGTCGATGCCCATGTGGTTGGGCACCANNGGCACCATGTCGCTGGCCAGCCTTATCCCATGATGATAAGCGCGGTCTCTCAAATTCGTGTATGCCGCCTCGCCACCCAGGTCCTCGGCAATCGCGTAGTCATAGAGAGAATAGGCCGAGGCCACTGCGTCCGCGTTGCCACAGAGCTGCTTAATGGTCTTCGAGGCGCGGCTACGTTCCCAGACGCCAATCAGCCAAAGCGAATTGAGTCCGCGGCGCGCCAGTACGGCGAGTTCCTCATCGGGAATCTCATCCAGTCGCGCGATCCGGCGCCCATACTGCCTGCTCATCTGCGCCAGCCACACATAAGTGCTCTTGGCAATCAGCACTACAGTTGGCATCCAGTCTTTGTCCGGCGAGAACTTTTCGTACTCCTGNNTGCTTGCCATGATGAGCCGTGTCGCCATGAGGATGGAACTGCATCCAGATGGCCAGCTCTTCCTCATGCAGTATCTCTCCGGCAATATGCAGTAATTGCTCCAGGCTCTGGCCCAGCAGCGGCTTCCACAGCTTGCGGATGAGGGCTAGCTGATCGGCCAGCGAGCGAGGCGCGGTAACGGCCGGGGCACGAAGCAGTTCGAGCAGGCTCATCGGCTTGACGCCCGGCACAGGAATCAGCGGGCGCGTTGCAAAGTAGTCGGAAAGTTGCCCCGTGACCTGGCGGTAAACGGTCTTTTGGGCCAGAGTCTTATCTTCGAACAGCTCCTCGAAGGGTTGAAATGCCTCATTGCTGTTGGCGGTCCAGAGCAGCATCAGCTCTTCCAGCGCCGCTGCCCGATGAGGCGTGCCGTCGCTTTGCCCCGCAAGCCATTGCCTCGGCGTCTCGACGCCGCGAATCACTGAAGAACCGGGAAACTGCTCGACAAAGGCCAGCAGCATCTTGTCCAGCGCCTCCGCGCCCACCTTGGCGGAGAAAAACTCCAGTGCGCCGGTCATCACCGCGGGGTCGAACTTCTCGCGATAGCGCGCCATCAGCACGTGGCTGGCCTCGTCGATAATACCCATGGCGTAGAGTTGGCCGGCATGAACTGCCAGTTCGGGATGCTTTTCAACCTCGCGAACCGTATTCATGCGCTGCGCAAACTCCCGGCAGGCGGCCATATTGGCAAAAATCACGTTCCCTGTATAGGAAAACAGCGACTCCGCGAACTGGTAGCGTTCGCGAGCTTTCCGGGCTATATGGAACTCCATCACTAGTAGCGAACTCCCAATTGATAAGGGTACATCAATCAGGTCAAAGGCGCTGACACCTTTAATCCTATCCAGCCAGAAATATCCGCTGAATCCTCAGTCCAGCGCCTTGTGGAAGCGCAAGATCGCCGCCGTCAACAGCGCGACTCCCAAACAGGCCATGGCCGCCATCTGCGGCCAGAGAATATCCATCCCCACTCCTTTTAAATAAGTTCCGCGAATTACCACCAGAAAATAGCGCAGCGGGATCAGATAGCTGAAATCCTGCATCCACTGCGGCATGGTGCTGATGGGAAATCCAAAGCCTGAAAAGGTAATCGCAGGCATGATAAAGAAGAATGACGTCACCATTGCCTGCTGTTGCGTCGCGCTGACCGTCGAGATCAGCAGCCCCACCCCCAGCATGCACAGCAGAAACAAAACTGCGCCCGTCGCCAGTACGGCAATATTACCGCGAAACGGCACTTGAAACCACAACGAGCCAACCACGGCAATCAACGTCACGTCGAAAAAGCCAATGATGAAAAACGGCAGTGTCTTGCCCAGAATGAACTCCGCCGGACGGATGGGCGTGACCATAATCTGTTCCAGCGTTCCAATCTCGCGCTCGCGCACCACGGCAAAGGCAGTAAGCGTAACCACCAGAACCAGCGTCAGGCTGCCGATGATTCCAGGCACAAAAAACCATCGACTGCTCAGGTCGGGGTTGTACCACGGGCGCGGCGCCAGTTCGACGGACGGCATCACCTCTCTTAATTGAGGAGCAATCCGGCCTATTCGGTCACTCTGGTACTCCTGTGCAAACTCCCGCGCGATCTGCGCAATGTAGCCCGAGGCAATCAGCGCGGTATTCGAGTTGGTAGCATCCACAATCACCTGCAGCGGCGCGGTCTGGCCGCTACGCAACTTCGCGGCAAATCCCGCATCGATCTCCAGGCCGACCGTCGTATCTCCGCGCTCGATCAAATCTCCTAACTGGCGCGAGTCCGACAACTGACGCTGCACATAGAAATTGGGACTCGAGGTAAAGCGCGAAACCAGTTCACGGCTCTCCTGCGAGTGATCCAGATCGAGCACCACTGTCGGCACATGGCGGATTTCGTAATTAGCCGCATAGCCAAAAACCATCATCTGAATAATGGGCGGACCAATCAGGATGAAGCGCGTCCGCTTGTCGCGGAAGACCTGGATGAACTCCTTGATCAGCATTTGCTTCAGCCGCCCGATCATTGCTTCACTCCTCTACAGGTCGCAATAACTCAATCCTGCACACAGTCCGCTAACTTGTTAACTCGCTAACACCGCGAAAGCCTGCCCTGAGCGTAGTCGAAGGGCGGTGGCTAACTTGCGGTGTTGTCTACAATCCCGTTTGAACCAATCTTTCACCTGAGCGCATAAGTCACTGCGAGCGAATAGTGAGCGTTTGGCCGCACCGCAGGTGCTTATTCCAGCCTCTTGTGGAAGCTGCGCGTGGCCACGAGTGTCAGCACCAACGCAAAGACAACCAGTGGAATCAAATCCGCATAGAGCATCGGCATGGGCGTCCCTTTGAGAAATATTTCCTTCAACACCGAAACGTAATAGCGAGCCGGCAGGATGCGCGTAATCCATTGCAGCACAATCGGCATTTGTTCAATCGAAAACAGAAATCCCGACAGTAGAAACGCGGGAAGAAAGGTAATCAGCAGCGCGATCTGACTGGCCGCGAACTGGCTTTTGGCAAGCACGGAGATAAAGAAACCCAGAGAAAGCACCACCACCATGAACAGGCCCGACGCTACCATCAGCGTGACCCACGAGCCGCGGAAGGGCACGTTAAACCAATAGATCGCAATCAGAGCGCTGATGATCGTGTCGAACATTCCCAGCACAAAATAGGGCGCCAGCTTGCCCAGCATGATCTCCATCGCCGTCACTGGCGTTGAGATAAGCTGCTCCATCGTGCCACGCTCCCACTCGCGCGCGATGGTCAGCGAGGTAAGAAACGCGCCGATGACCGACATCACCAGCGCCAGTACGCCGGGAATGATGAAGGCGCTGCTTTCCAGGTCTTCGTTGTACCAGGTGCGGGTTTCAACGCTCATCGCAGCCGGCTGAATCGAAACTCCGCGTTCGCGCAACCAGTCAATCTGCAACTGCGCCGAGTAGCCCTGCACCACAGCTTCTGAATAGCCGATCAGCACGTTAGCCGTGTTATCGTCAGAACCATCGACAATCGCCTGAATTTCAACGGGGCGCCCATCGCTCATACGCTGTGAGAAATCCCACGGAACCACGATGCCCATCTTGGCGTGGCCGTCATCAATGGCGCGAGTCATCGCGGGATAATCGCTGACCACGCGGGCAATATGAAAATACTCGCTCGCCTGAAAGTGTTTCAGCAGGTCCTGGCTCTGCTGGCTGCCATCGCGGTCGTACACATAAACCGGCAACCCCTTCAGATCCAGATTAACGCCGTAACCGAACAGCAGCATCAGAGTCACCGGCATAATGACCACAATGGCCAGGCTGCGCGAATCGCGCAGAATCTGAATGACCTCCTTCCTGGCCACGGCCAGCAAACGAGTGAAGCTCATGCTTTGCGCTCCTCTCCAGCATTGCCTGCTGTTGTGAGAGAGACGAAAACATCTTCCAGGCTGGGGCGTATCTTCTCGATGCGGCTAACGACGATTCCGTGATCCGCCAGATATTTCTCAATCCGCGGCACCGAGGCATCGGCATCCGGCACAACCAGGTGCAGAGCGTTTCCGAATACCGCGGCATCTATCACGTCCGGCGCCGATTGCAGCGCTTCCACTGCGTTGCCGAGCGGCTCACACTCGATCAAGAGAAGTTCACCCTTCATCGCGTCTCGCTTCAACTCGGAGGGCGTGCCGAGAGCTACTATCTTCCCGCGAAAAATCAGCGCCAGGCGGTTGCAATATTCAGCCTCCTCCATGTGATGCGTGGTCACAAAAACAGTAACGCCCTCCTCCGCCATCTGGTGAATGAGATCCCAGAACTGGCGCCGCGAGATGGGGTCGACCCCGGAGGTGGGCTCGTCCAGAAAGATGATGGGCGGCTTGTGCAGCACCGCGCAACCCAGCGCCAGCCGCTGTTTCCACCCGCCGGGAAGAGTCCCGGTCATGAGGTTCTCCCGGCCCTTGAGGTTCGCCATCGCAAGCGCCCATTCAATCCGTTCCTTCAGCTTGTTGGATGGCACGCTATAAAGGCCGGCGAATAGCCGTATATTTTCGACCACCTTCAAATCGTTATAGAGAGAAAACTTCTGCGACATGTAACCAATGTTCTGGCGCACCGATTCCGGATATAGGCTCACGTCGAATCCCGCAACCACTGCGCGGCCAGATGTGGGTTTGAGCAGCCCGCAAAGCATGCGAATTGTAGTGGATTTACCCGCGCCGTTCGGCCCCAGAAAGCCGAAGACCTCGCCCTTGCGCACTTCAAGATTGATCCGGTCCACGGCAACAAAATGCCCGAATCGCTTGACCAGGTTCTCGACTACGACCGAGTTGTTGTTCTCAGGCATGAACAGCAGCCCCCGTACCAACGGCATCAACAAACAGGTCTTCGATGGACGGAGCCACCTGCTGAATCGCATCGTAGGGAATGTTGGCGCGCTTCAACCGGGCCTCAAATTCTGGAATGCGGCGCGCGGCATCGTCCACTACCACGTGCAGACCATCGCCGGTCAGCAACAAACTCGATATCCCTTCTGCATCTTCGAGCTCATCCCGTAATCGCCGCGGCTCAACTGCTGTAATCGACAAGACTCCTTTGCCAAACTGAGCTTTCAGGTTCGCCGGCGTGTCACAAAATAACAATTTGCCTTGATGCATCAGCGCAACTCGATGGCAGCGCTCGGCCTCGTCCAGGTATGCCGTCGAGGTGAGAATCGCCACTCCCTCCGCGACCAGTTCGTAAAGGATGCGCCAAAAGTCGCGCCGTGAAACAGGATCGACGCCGGTGGTTGGCTCATCCAGCAGTATTACCTTGGGCCGATGAATGAGCGCGCACACCAGGCCGAGCTTCTGCTTCATGCCACCGGAGAGCTTGCCCGCCAGCCGCTTGCGAAACTCGCTCATCCCCGCGGCCACGAGCAACTGCGCTGAGCGGGAGTCGCGTTCGGTTTTGTTTACGCCGAACAGATCCGCATAGAAGCGAATGTTTTCATCCACGGTCATATCTTCGTAAAGTCCGAAGCGCTGCGGCATGTAACTAAGTGCGTGCTTCGCGCCTTCCGGATCATGCTCCACATCGAAGCCAGCGACCGTAGCCTTGCCCGCGTCAGGCGGCATGATTCCCGCTAACATGCGCAACGTAGTCGTCTTCCCTGCCCCATCGGGACCAACCAGTCCGAAGATCTCTCCCGCGCGCACGTCAAAGCTCAGCGCATCCACCGCGCGCACGCCGGGAAAGCTCTTCGTCAATCCCTCAACCATAATTGCGGATTGGAGCGGGCCTGTCATTTATTTGCCGGCGCCTTGCTCGCAGCCAGATCAACTCGCGCGTCGGCAGGCATGCCCGGCTTCAATTCATGATTGAAGTTATCAATGTCGATCTTGATGCGGTAAACGAGCGTTACTCGCTCCTTAGTTGTCTGCACGCTTTTAGGAGTAAACTCCGCATCAGATGAGATAAACGAGATGCGCCCGTGATATTGTTTGCCGGGATAAGTGTCGGTGGTAATGGTCACATTCTGGCCCCAGGCTATGCGGCCCAGATCGGTTTCCGCGACGTAGGCACGCAGCCAGATGTGGTCGAGATCCGCCAGCGTAATCACTGGAGAGCCGGGCGCAACCACCTCTCCTAACTCCGCCTGCCGCATGGTCACCACGCCGGCCGATGGCGCTTGCAGCACGGTGTAACTCAGATTCACCTGCGACAAACCAAGATTTGCGCCGGCCTCGTTCAGGTTGGCGCGAGCTATATTAATGTCTTCCTTGCGGCTGCCTTCGACAGCTTCGTTGTAGCGCTGCTGCGCGGCCTTGAAAATCGCCTCCGCGCGCTTCAGCGCGGTTGCCGCCTGATCGCGCTCCTGTGCCGATACTTCATCCTTGGCGAATAGCTGCTGCGCACGCTCATTGTCCAGCTTCTTCTGCTCCAGGTCCGCCTCCGCATCGATCATCGTTTGTTGCGCTGCCTTCACTTCCTGATGGCGTGTCCCGGCAAGCGTGAGTGCAAGATTCGATTCGCGCACGCGCACCGCGGCTTGGTCGATGCGTACTTTCTGCTTGAAGTCGGCGTCGTCCAGCCGCGCCAGGAGCGCGCCTTGCGCCACCTGCTGACCCTCCTCGACCGGCAGCTCAACAATGCGCCCCTGGACCTTGAAGCCCACCAGGCTCTCATGCGCTTCTATGTTGCCGGAGAGCGTAAGCTGATTCACGGGCGCTGCTTTTTTTGTCAGTTGCGAGTAATAGTACACGCCCGCCGCAACGGCCGCCGCCAGTAAAATCACAATTGGAATTATTCGCTTCATCGCTTCAAACCTCGCAAATGCTGCTTTCGATAGCTGGCCCGTCGTCAATGATTCCCCATGAACTCAAGAATGTTCTTCTCCGTATCGCCCATCGCGCGAGCCAGCGCAAACTTGGCGTCCACATGGCTGCTTACGGCAAGAATATAATTCTCTTCGGCGCGCGCCAACTCGTCCTGCGCGGTAATCACTTCGACATTGTTGGCTGTGCCCGACTGAAAACGATCCTGCGCCAGCTCCAACTCGCGCCGCGCCAGTTCCTGCCCTTCTCTGGCCACGGTTACCTGCTCGGTCGCTGAATCCAAATTCAGCAGCGCCTCGCGTAGATCCTCCTCAATGCCTCGGCGAAGATCGGCAATCTGATCGTCAATGCGCTTCACGCGGCTGGCAATCTCCCGCGCCTCTCCATTGCGATCACGGTCGAAGAGAGTGAAATCAATCTGTCCTTGCAGCAGGCCCGTGCTCGCAACGCTGCCGATGCTGCGACCAATCTCGCCAAAATTTCCGTTGATGCTCAGCTTGGGATAGGAGCGCGCGTGACTGGCGCGTTGCTGCTCAACCAATCCCTGTCGCTGGCTGGCGAGCGACAGATAGTCGGCGCGAGTCAGCAACGCCGCTGGCTCGAGCGCATCAATATCCGGCTGATTTAAAGCCCGATAGTTGAGCGGTTCGGCAAGTTCCAGCGGCGTAGCTGGACTCATGCCCAGGTTTCGCGCCAGGGCCAGTAGCGATTGCTTGAATTGGTTGTTGGCAATCAGCAGCGCCTGCCGGTCGTTAGCCAGCTGCACTTGAGCGCGCAACACATCCACGCCCGTCGCCGTTCCTGCGTCATGCTTGTCTTTGGCCAGCTTGTACAACGCGCTCGAATCGGTTACTCGTGATTGTGCGGAATCGGCACGCGCCGCCGCCGACTGTGCATTCAGAAAAAGTGCGGCAATGGCGCGCACGATCAGGTCGCGCGCATCTCGTTCATCCATCTTTCCGGCATCGAGCGCCCGTTCGCTTGCCTTGAATCCCCGATAGCTTTGCAGATCGACAATATTCTCCTGAGCATAAACGCGAAAATCGTAATTCGAGAGCGGCCCAACCACCTTTGGAATAGGAAGTCCGGTAAAAGAAAGTCCCTCGGCCTGCAAATCGTGATTCTGATAATTTGCATAGACTTGGGCGTTTACGCGCGGAAGCAGCGCGGCCGACAGGCGCCGTATCCGCGTGCCTTCCGCCTCATCAACCCGCGTACCGGCGGCCAGCACGCTCAAGTTAGCCTGAAGCGCCTTCTGAATCGCGTCTTGCAACGTGAGCCGATAAGGCGCGGGCTGCTGCGCTGCGGCTGACACACACGCGATCAGGCCAGCCAAACAATGAAAAACGGCAATGCGGAGTTCTGTTCTCATGGTTTCTGCTCTTGACCAGAGAGGGCGATGGCTCTCCAGAAATGTTGAAAGCTGTCCTCAATTCGTGTTTTGAGCGCGGGCGCGCCGTCCAGCGACCAAAGCAAGACGGTTCCCATGCAGGTTTGCATAAGTTGTATCGCGACCTTCTCCTTTTTCAGGCTTGGGTCGATCTCTCCTCGCTCTTGTCCCGCCGCGATGATCTCAGCTATCATCCTCCGGCCCTCCTGCAAATTTTGCGCGATGATCGTGCGAACGCCTTCGCTGGCCAGAAATGACGAGATGAAAGCGCGCGCCAGGCTGGGACTGCGCCCGGGTTCCTCAACGAGTCTCCGCACCAGCCGATGCAGCACGGAGTGAATCTTCTGCTTGCCCCTATCGGTGGCGGAAAGTGCCTCCTTCACCTTGCCACGCTGAATTTCCGCCATTACTCCCAGTACGTGATCCTTGCTCTCGAAATAATTGAAGAAGGTTCCCTTGCCCACGTCCGCCGCTTCGGTAATTTCTTCCACCGTAACGTAAGGAAATCCGCGCTCGGCAAACAGTTGCAACGCGCAGCGAAAGAGCCGCAACCGGGTTTCCGTGGCTCGCCGCTGGCGGCGTCCCGTGCCCGGACGCTCTGCCTGGCCGCCGGCAGCCAGGCCTTGGATGAGCGAGACGGATCGAGTATTCCGAAGGCGGCTCATTTCCGAATTGTGGTCATTAATGACCATGAGTCATTTATAGTGCGTTGCGCCCATGTTGTCAAGCATTATCATATTCAGCAGCATCGATCCCCCCCCTTCCTGCCGCGCTGTTGTTCCTGCTTACAACACAATCGGCATTGCATACATTGTGCATTTCCCGGTAAACTGTAAGCATACTGGGACCGTACAAACGCGGAGAGGTGGCAGAGCNNCTTCTGTGGAAAATGTGCACCTTAGGGCACAGAAAGGCACCGAAATACAAACCCAAGTGACCAGGAAAGTGACCATTTTTGCCCCGCACCGGTTAAACCCGGTTAAACTGAATTCATGGAACTTACGCCAAAGAACCTGGTCAACCTGATCCAGGTTCTGCCCGACACGAAATGCTGGCAGTTCACCGGTTCCCTCGATGCCTACGGATACGGCCGCCTATACTCCGGCAACAAGGAAGTGAAAGCCCACAGGGCCTTCTATGAGGCCTATGAGGGGCCAATCCCGGTTGGCATGTACCTTCGGCACCACCTGCCCCCGGATCGATGCATCGGCTATGCCTGCTGCAATCCAGACCATCAGCAGCTCAACAACTCTCCAAGGCGTAAGATTCCAAGTTGAACGCAGAACGGCCCCGAAGAGGGCATCCTCAGGGCCGGTTTGCAACGCAGAGTGGAAAAGGAAAGCCAGTAAACGCCACCAAATGATGTGCAAGGTGCTAACCTTCCGGCCGGCAAGCGGTTTGGAAGTCGCATGAAGCATACCACTCTTGCTGCGATCATGGATGTGATTCGTCTTTTCTTCGCCTATACTGATTTTATGTCCGGCCAAGATCGAGATCGACACCGCATCTACATGTCCTTCATGCTCCGCGGCCAATGGTATTGCCAGTTCCTCGAGGAAGACCTGCAGACTCCCCTGCCCAGGAAGCTCCGCTTCGCTTCACCGGATAAGGTCGTCGAGTTGGTTGAGCGAGGCGGTGGCCTGTCGAACCTGGAGAGCAGGCAGGCGCTGGACCAAGCGATCGAGATTGGCAGAGGCGGGGTGTTCCTGAGCCTGACAGCAGAGCAGTACTCCAAACTGAAGACGAACCGGTGAGGTAGTGCTAGCCGACTTGATTGCCGGAGCACCAGGGTGGGGGCAGGTTCCAGCTTGACCGACCGTCATATCCGCCACTGATCGACGGCAGACGGAACGAACCCTTCCTGTAAGCCGACTATCGGGACCGACCGGGCGATCCAGTAGACTCTCAACCGACAGAGCCGTCCGAAAGAAAAGAACCCTGATTTCCACAATTCAGCCGCAACATATTGCGCCAGACGTGTTCTATACTCTATTTGTGGTGTAGTGTTGCCGGAACGGTGGTCAATATGGGCTGGAACATCGAGACGAGTAGAGAAAGACTGATGCGGGAATGGAGCCGCCTCCAAGACGCTGGGATCACGGTTTCGAAGTTGACCCGTGAGATGGACCTCTCAAATCTGAGCCCTACTGAGGCTCGCACGGTCCATGGTTGTCACCTGTACTGCCATGCGGTCAACTTCGCAGAGGCTCTGGATGACCCGCTCCTGTCGCGGGACAACTTCAAGAGACTACATCGCTACCTTCACGTACTTCGCGTCGAACAGCGCCGGATCATTCAATCCGTATTTGACGGAGACAAGATCCAAGTACAAGGGCCGAAGTTCCACGGTTTGCTCTACAAACCGTACGACGACGACACAGAGCTTGCTTGGAGAGCAGTTTTGGCCGGGATAGCTCTCACACTCACGACCCAAGTGGCGCTGGCAAAGGTCTTCCCCGATTACACATTGCTCATCCCCAGCATTGGGATCGCCTTGGGAAATTGTGTCGTCGCCAACATCGGAGCCCGCGGAGAGCGTGAACTGATAAGCGTCGGTGCAGCTGCAAACTACGCCGCGAAGATTCTCGGCGTAAAATACGGCCTCACTATTGACTCGATCCTCTGGGATGCGCTCGCAGAGGACCGGCAGAAGTTCTTCATAGCGAAGGATTCAGTCTATTACATCAACTGGTCTGAAATCGGAGATGCCGAGGATCTGCTATCGGAGAGTGGTTTCACCTGGACGATTGAAGATTCAGTTCGTCGCATGGAGGAGGTCAGAGACGGCCTCCCCTTGGACGCTATCAATAGTAGCGAGGCCCAAGTTCAGATAGACTTCGCTACGCTAGGGCCGAAAACAATGAAGGTGTGCGAGGGCGCATCGCTGTTTGTAGATGTAGACGGCTACACAAACGCGATCGACGAGCTCCTCGGTGACGAAGAGAGACTTTGCGACGCGGTCCAATGGCTGCATCTTTTCCGCTACGAAATGCGCCATTTGACAACTGATCGCGCTGCCGTTCCTGTCCAACATCAAGGCGACCGCCTACAGGCCCTTGCACATCTTCCGAGCGATGATGAAACCAAAGCCCGGCGTCGAGCAGTTGAGCTCTGCATCGACTACAACTCATCAATGGAAGACGTGTTGAATGCGAATTATGCCACGCTCGGTAAACTGCACGTCGCGATAGGTTCCTCGTCCGGGAAGTCAGTCGCAGTCCGCTCCGGGGTTCGAGGTGATCTTGATGCTAGCTGTCTCTCAAAGGCAATTTCCGAAGCGGAACATTGGCAGATCAACGGCGCAGGCGGCGAGATATGCATCAGCACAAAGATGTTCAACTCGCTCGATGATGAAGTCATTCGGAGCGAGTTCAAATTTGACCTTAATCGAGGATGCTACGCTGCTAAGGACTTAACATGGACGCGCGTGGCCGATCTCCGTCGAGCAAAGGAATACGAATCTGGCAAATCCGTAGGATTCAACATTGCAACGTCCGGAATCGTATTTGGCATAAAAACAGAAGCAGACAAAGGCACGTTACCCCTCCGGCAAACCCGGCCATGGGCCATTGATGAACGGTAAGAATAGGTCGCCGTTTGAATATCACGCGCGGGGCGTCCATTGGTGCCCCACTCAGGTCGAGCAGGAAATCTTTCGCCTGCGTACACTTCGGTATTTCGCTCTTGAAAGTTGGTCCATCACCGACCAACAGCTTCATGTCCTGGGGTTTCTGAGCCATACACAGCAAGAAACCGGCCGCAAAGAGATCATCCGTGTGCGGATGGAGTACCCCCACGAATACCCTTGGGATATTCCGTCAGTCTTCGACTACGACAAACGATTTGCACCATCGGCAGACGGCCATCANNGATCACAAATTGTGCCTGTCATTTCCGCTGAGGTTCGAATTTCCGGTCGGCTCCGAAAACCTAGCCACTGAAGTTTTGCAAGCAAGTCTCGTCTGGTTTGATAAGCGCTGCATTTTTGAACGCCTCAGAGTTTGGCCAGGCGCAGCAGAGGAGCACGGCTACGTGCGGCCACTGAAACTTCTCTTGCGTGAAGAAGCGAGACGCTCTCGGAGCCTCTCCGTGAGTGCATGGTGCGAGTGGATCATCG
>PMGP01000004.1:0-6985 GCA_003156235.1 Acidobacteriaceae bacterium | reverse complement strand
TAGAGCAGCTCGCAAAGCAGCTTGACTCAGTACAAGGGCACATACGCGCATTCGACAGCAAGGCGCAAGTTGTATTGGGGATCGACGGCGTACTCGCAGGATTTGTTGCAGCACAACTTTCTTCCGGCCTCGATATGGCGTCATGGCATTTGGACCCTTTATCCCTTTTCTTCATCGCTCTTTCAAGCATAGCCCTCATCCTATTGCTGATTTCGGTCTTCTGGGCCATTTTCACGGTATTCCCGAGATTGAAGCTAGGCCAGCCAAAGTCCCATTTCTTCTTTCTGCACCTGGCAGAACTCTATGGGAAAGATTTCAGCAAAGCGGGCAAATCCCTGATCAATCTTAGTGAAGAGGAACAGCTTCACCAACTGGCAACGCAGGTCCATGCAAACGCGATCATTGCAACCGCAAAAGCCGCCAGATCCAACAAAGCCATCCTTTTCATGGTTACAGCATTGCTCGTCTTCATAGTTAATCTGGCGCCTCTCGGCGTACTCGCATACCATGCAAAGAACCACAACCGAGACATGAGCACCCCGCCGCCCTGCACCGCTAGATAGCGGCATCCCCCAGAAAAAGCACGACGGTACGTCCAGATCTGGCGGGTAGCTCAGGTCTCAGCGGTGTCAGGTCCCCACGACCTCGAAACTGCGTGTTGAGTGCCCAGGTGTCGATTTTGAGACCTGGGTTCCCGCAGCTAGTCCACGCCACCATATTCCTGAATCCTCGAAAACACCGAAACTGTCGTGAGGACCGGGGATGTCGCAGTGGAAACGCCGTTGGGTCCGATGGACTGAGTTGTCGATCTGGTTCATGTTGTTTGCCACAGTGATTGAAGGCCGTCTCCATCGTAAAGAGCAAGTACAAGCGCAAGCGGATGCCATATCTGTTTTGAAACTGCCGGACCTTGAGCAAATAGGGGCAACTCCCGTTTGGAATGGGCCTATTCCTCCGCAATGATCGTAAGCACGCGGTCCAGATACTTGGCGATCTGCCTTGAGTCAACACTCGTTCGCAGCCCCAAGGGAGTCCGGCGGAACCAATCATCTCTTGTCTTTGGCCGCTTCTCAATGAAGAAGCCCAGCAATTCGGAATTTAACAAGCCCTTTTCTGCTGGAATGTCAGGGAAATCAGGACGAATCTCCTTATCACGAAGCTCCTCTAAGCGCTGCCTGAGAATGCCAGTGCGATTGGCTACTGTTTGGTACTTACGATATTCCGGATCCATATCTAGGAGGGTCTGGAGACGGCTCTTCAGCTTTCTGATCGCGCCGTCCCTATTCTTGAACCAGTCGGTAGACCAAATTCGGTGAATCTTCCAGCCGAGGTTTTCGAGAATCTCCTGGCGGAGGCGGTCGCGGTCCCGCGCTGACCGTCCAGAGTGGTAGCTAGCGCCATCGCATTCGATACCGAGCAGGAACGTGCCAGGCTTGATGGGATGTTTTACTCCGAGATCGATGAAGAATCCGGCTACACCAACCTGCGGTACAACTTCGTAGCCGATCTCCTTGAGAACTGAGCTGACCGCCCGCTCGAAGTCGTTTGTCGGCTGTTCGCTTCCAGCGTCGGCCTGTTGAAGGACGCCAGTGCGAGCATAGGTTAGGTACTGCTTTAGCGCCCGAACTCCCCAAGGACTGTTGGGGTTTGTATGAATGCGGTCAGGGTCGAGTGAACTGAAAACGACAACGCGCTTCTTTGCACGCGTGAAGAGGACGTTGAGCCGACGGTGGCCATTTGAATTGTTGATCGGCCCAAATCGCTGGTACTGATTTCCGCGAGCATCCGGTCCATAGGTCGTCGAAATGATGATGACGTCGCGTTCGTCGCCCTGGACGTTTTCCAGATTCTTCACAAACAGTGAGTTCTGGCCGCCCTGCATCCTCTCCTGATAGGCACCCGCTGCGGGATCTTCCCTCAGCTTGTGATCCAGCAGTTCCTCAACAAGTTCGCACTGTTCGAAGTTGAGCGCCACCACACCGAGGGATTCGTCGGGATTCTGCCGCATGTGCTCCAGCACAGCCTCAACTACAACAGCGGCTTCTCGCGCATTCCGGCTATCTTCGTAAATCCCATCGGCCACGAAGTTGTACTTGATACCAAGAGAGGGATCGTCATGGTAGGCAGTTGGAAAGATGATCAGGTCGCTCTGGTAGAACTCTGCGTTGGAGAAGGCGATCAAGCTGTGATGCCGTGACCGGTAGTGCCACCGCAGTCGGCGCACAGGCTGGTACAAAGTGCTTGCTACTTCAAGGATGCTCTCTGCCTCTTCGGCGGCCGTTCGGATATCTTCGTTATTCCCGTCTTCTGCATCCATGCCGGAGCGCTGGAAGAATGTGGTTGGGGGGAGCTGTTTCGGATCTCCTACGATGACGACCTGCTTACCGCGGGCGATTGCTCCGATGGCATCTTCCGGCTTGAGTTGGGAAGCTTCATCCATAACCACCAGATCGAACTTCAAACCACCGGACTCAAGGTACTGCGCCACAGATAGAGGCCCCATCATGAAGCACGGCTTTAACGAGACGAGGGCGTTGGGCGCCCGCCGGATCAATTGCCGGATTGGGATGTGCCGCTTCTGCTTATTGATCTCATGGTAGACAAGAGCCATGTCTGTCCAATCGCGAACCGGTCCGGACTGGTGGCCATGAAACGTCGGCCGCTTGTCGATGATGGCGGCAACCCGCTCGCTGTAGAGCCGAATGGATTCCTTGTCGGCGGCGGCGAATTGGCGGCGCAACTCCTCTTGCGTGATCCCCGTCATCTGATCCAATTCGGGGTTGTCGGAGAATACGTGCCGGCAGAGCGAATTGTAGAAGACAAAACGGAATGCTTTCACCAACTCAAGAGGTGGTAAATCCAGTGAGTCAGCAAGCTTCATTAGCCGTTCGATCCGCTCCTCTTTGCTCTTGATTCGCAGCCTGAGAAGGGAGTTCCACTGAGCTAAAGCCTCCGGATGCGATTGTGCGTTCTCCGCGAGGGCCCGCATACTATTGAAGGCGCTCGGGGAGTGTGATGTCCAGTAGTCGGACTCCGAAAGGGAGTCCAACTCTTTCAATAACTTCCGAAGCCGGTCGGCGCAATCAGAAGTAGTGTTAAGCAGACTGCGAAGCTGGCCGAAGCGGCTTTTGTACTCGTCGCACAAGAGCCAAGTAAACGTCGTTTCCGGCAGGTTGCGTCTCGCAATATTCCCTACGAACTCGACTGTGCGCTTGATGAAACTGACATCTGTATCGACTCCCCGATAGGCATCGCCCAGGATGGCGTGCAGGTTTGTAGCGGCCTCGATAGCAGCCTTGGAATTCCGGCATTTCCGGGCAGCTGGCAGGGCACTCAAGACATACTCTACGGTCACGTCGTCGCAGATTCCGCGCTGCTCGATAACCTGTAGCACGTTGCCAAGCTCTTGATCCAGAGCCCGGATACAGTTGAGAATAGCTTCAAAGGAGCCGGAGGCAATCAACGAAAGTTGACCTGGCACCGCGCGCGAGAAGTCCGCAATGCGCGAAGCGATCAATTGGAGCGCGGTAACGGATTCCTGAACGGTAGCGATGTTGAGCTTGATAACCTTTAGTCGCTCCGCGCGGGCGCTGAACAATATCTGGCGGAAAGGCTGGGCCTGCTCTCGGTGATCCGGCAGGGCAATAAGCACCTGTTCGTACCATCGGAGAATTAAATCAAATTCTTCCCAGGCACTTTCTATGCCACGGAACTCTACACCAAAAAGCGTTTGGTAGTTCGCGTTGTTCTCAAAGCGGCCGCGGCGTTGTACGTGTTCGGCAACAATTCGGAGCGAATGGCTCATGTCGTCCCGACGGGTCTTTCTCTTGTCCAAAGCGATCTGTGTGTAGGCCTTAACGGACTTCCGGTACTCACTGCCAAAGATGCGCTGCCAGAAGGATGCGGAATCCAATTCAGCGGCGCACTGGAGCAGATGAGCCGGTGTGTGCATCCCGCCTACGAGTGAGAGGTCGAAGTGCTGGCCAAGCTGCGTCGCCTTTTCCTTGATCTCGCGGGCCTCGTACTTGGCGGCCTGCAACGCCGGCTTGATGCATTCATCCTCATATATGGACTTGCGGAGGTGTAGATGATCGAATGGCGCGGATTCCAAGATGCGGACAAATTCGAGCAGATAGGTGATTGCCGAGTGTGTTGGTGTCACGTCGCAATCGACCACGGCCAGAAGCGTACGAAAGGAGGAATGAGCCTCTTCAAGCAGTTTCGCTGTTTCAGAAGCAATCTTCCATGTCTCGCGCAGATCCCTGACTGGATGGTTTTCCAGCTTCCAGCGCCGTAGGCATTCAAGAGCATCAGCAAGTTCTTGGTCGATTTGTGCGTCAAGAAAGGTGTCGACCAGTGTCGTCAACGGCGTCAGGCTATTGTAGGAAGCGCGATAGGCTTCCAAATGGCTGGAAAATTCGGTAAGCTGCTGCCTAGTCGAGAGTGTCTGGCAAGGGGTAAGTAATCTTTCAGAGAGATTGTCATCGGCTTCTGGAAGGTCGGCTAAGATGTTTCCGGCCCTTTCGAGGCCATGGGTGGACTCTTCGAGGGCAATCCCACAGGTATCTTCCAGTCGGGCGCGGCATTCTTCGGCGCGCCTCATTGTGGCAAGAAACTCCTCTAATACACTGAAAATGCGTTCTTCTGCGTCGATTCCAAGAGGGACGGTCACCCAAGCCCAAGGGTGCCGGTCCAGGGAATCGCAGGTCTCAAGAATGGCAGCTAGTGTCTGTCCATAGATGGAGACAAGCTGTTCAACCTCAGCGAAATCCGTCTTCGTGAACTTCACAATGTGCGGGAAGAACATCTGTCCGAGCACATCGCGATGACGGCCGATCTCCTGGCCGCTCCGATCTCGGGCCCATAGAATATCGAAAATGGTCGCCTGGAAGGGCTCGATCGTTTTGTTGATGAGAGAGGCATATTTGGTGAGAAGCTGCTTCTTCTGCTCGACGATGGACAGCTGGTTGTCGAGGTCTCCAGGCTCGCGGAAGGTGCCGCGCTTATTGCACCGCAGCGCAATGTCATTGAGCAGAGCTCCCTTCTTTGTCTTGTGACTGTGAAGTTCAAGGCAGAAAATCCCCAGCCCGACATCATCAAGCCGACTGCGAACAACCTCAAGAGCGGCTAATTTCTCTGAAACAAAAAGCACCGTTTTGCCGCTGGCAAGCGCCGCAGCAATCAGATTGGTGATGGTCTGAGATTTGCCAGTGCCCGGTGGCCCTTCGATGACCAGATTCTTTCCACGGAGAGCATGAATCAGTGCACTGTGCTGGGAACTGTCAGCATCACGAATCAACAGTGGAACATCCTTCTTCAGACTGGGCTCGTCGATGGCGTATTCCTCAGCCAGATTGATGTTCGGCTTTTTTATTCCCTCAAACAATTCACGGACGAGCGGGTGATTGGCGATGCTCTGGCCGATTGTGCCAGGGTTCGGGTTGAGATCGCAGTACATGAGGAGCTTGCCGAAGCTGAGAAATGTCAGCGTGATACGCCTGCGGACCTTCCACCGCTTTTTCAGGTTNNACTCAGAGAACTTTTCGAAATATCCTTCCGGTGTGTCATCGTCGTCCAAAAGCGGTATCTCGATACCGAAATCGCGCCGCATCTTTTCGACCAACGACAAGTTGGACCCGATATCCTCACCGGAGTATTCGATGATGGTCTGAATCGTCTTACCGGAGCTTCCGACGCGCTCAATTGATACAGGCACAACAAGCAGAGGAGCCAGATGTGGCTGGTCTGAGTCGTCTGACTCAAACCATTCCAGAAATCCGAATACGAGGTAAAGCATATTCACGCCGGATTCCTCGGTCACCGTCTTAGCGGCACTGGCAATTTTCCGGCTCACTGTATCGAGCGATTCTTGGTAGTGCAGGACGGGAAGGCGCGGGGTGCATTCCTTATCTACATCGTCGAGATCAACCGAAGTGTTCCACCCCAACAGTTCAGCCTGATCTTTTGCGGGGATCTCTTCTTCAGGGGCTTCTTGATCATCTGGTTCCTGCACAGGCATAAATGCAAGCTTCTCTCCGTCGCAAAGCCTGGTGAAGATCGGACCGATTGGGGCGTCTACGACNNGGGACGAGGTATTTGAAGGGCGGAAGTTGAGAAGCTTATTGCGGTTTGTAAGGTCGAGCAGCCGGGTGCGAATCCGCTCCAGGCCTGCCGCAGTATCGCCTGCGAGAAAAACATCGGTAATGCTAGGCGCAGCAAGGACAGCGTCGTTTCGGCTGCCGTTACTGTGTGAAGGATTGCTTGTTGGCACTCTGGTCACCGCTGCATCTTGGGCTGGAAACATTATAGGGACCGGCACCGGTAACTGACACCTGAGGTGAGCTGGGCCGACCGAATCATCTGGTGGCGAAAGGCGCGGCGGGGTACGTTGACGTGTTCAACCCCTACGCTGGAATTCCCCTTCATAGCGCCCGGGAAGCAGATTCTTGTTCAGCCTCTTGGGAGTAAAAGGAATTTTGGATTAAGAGATTTCCGGATCTTCACGGGGCGCGTCCGAGAGTTCGCCCCTAATCACCATCAGCCAGTCCTCGAATTCAGCCAGGCTGACCTTGTTTTTGGCGAGATTGCAGCCAAGGTGCGTGATCTGTGTGTTCGCTGCGCTGTAAGCGACATCCTGGCTGTCCGTGCGATCTGGAGAGCATTGCAGGAGGTAATTATTCGTACCCGGCAATAGAGGGCCATGACACAAGAAGCAGCGGCCCTCCTGTTCCTGCCATTTTGTCCCAAGCATGACGTGAATGTCGGGTTCGCTCATCGTCCTGATTGGATTCACGGAAGTTCGCTCTGTGCCGCCGGCGGCAACCCGACCGAGGATGCCTGCCGCCATCCGACCAATCTCCCGGCGAATCTCCGTGCTCAGGTTTAGAAAAGCGCGCGTAATTCCGAACCCCACGGCCTTTCGAGGGCGTTCAAAGGCAACGGGCTGAACCTGGAGTCGAAGGATCAGCTTGCCGCCCTGCCAGAT
>PMGP01000116.1 GCA_003156235.1 Acidobacteriaceae bacterium | reverse complement strand
CCATCGAGGTCACCGATTCGAATCCAACCAGAATCAGAATGGCGACTGTGGCCTGGATGAAGACAAAGCTGAATTTATGCGGCGCCACAACCGACGCAGCAGAAGTATGGGACAGGAAGTTGCCGCTGGCGTCCTTCTCGGGATAGTCGATGGTGAATGGGACCGGCTTGCCGGCGGCGTCCAGCAGAGGTGCTGGAGCGCCACTGGCGTCGCGGACTATGGAGCCATCCTTGGCTGTGGCGAACTGGTAGTTGTAAGTTGCCAGCGTCTGCCCGTCATACTGGAAGGCCGGCGACCCTGTAGGATGGCTTGTACGATAGCCGATTGCGAGTACACTGAAGACCAGCAGCGCGGAAATTTGGACGATGTTGATCGCTAGGTTGACGGCCGTTGAAGCCCTTGCGCCCTTCGATGCGGTCCAGCCAACAAAGAATGAGAAGGCAATCGCCACCAACGCCATGAAGATAAGTCCTGGGTTCGAGCCACTCATGAAGTTTGGATAGAGGAAGCCGACGATGTAGCCCACAAAGACGCCGGTAACGGCCACCATCACGCCCGGATAGACCCAGTAGTAAAGATGCGAGCCCCAACCGACAATGAACTTGGCGACGCGGGCGTACTTAAAGAACCTGTCCTTGGATAGAAGAGCCTGTTCAGCGTAGTAGTAGCTTGAGCCCGTGCCGGGATATAGTTTGGAAATCTCTGCATAGGCGACCGCGGTGGCCAGGCATAGCAGTAATGCGGCAAAGATGCCTAGCCACATGGTCGGCGCAGTGGTGCCGGTGCCGGCCTGGATGACGAAGGTGAGCCAAAGAAATGCGCCTGGAGCAATGAGTGCCATTGCATTGCTGGTCAGTCCGGTAAGGCCGAGAGTCGCCTGCATTTGAGGTGCTTTTTGATCTGCCATGAACATTCTCCTGAATGTGATGTCTGTTCAGCTACTCCCGGCGTCTAGACCCCGGTCGTCCTTGCGGCTCACTCGTCTGCGATTCGCTGGCCGAGGCGATAGAACAAATCAGAATGATTTATCTGAAGGCTAAAGCTCAAGTGATAAGGATGATATGAAGAAACGGAAATGAAAGGCGAACAAAACCGCAATCACCCAGACTCTAAAGCGCCTCTGGTCCATTTCCGGAAATTGATAGACGCACCAGTGGCGTGCCCGTGGGGCGGATCGCGTCTTTGTGAACCTTGAAAACGCGCTCCTTGATAGGGCTGGACTTCACAAAATCCTGGTACGCTCGCTCAAGATGCGCGCGGAAGTAGGCGCGGGCTTTCTCTTCGTACGGCTCCATTCCAGCCTTGCGAAGATTGTCTCCCATACGCCGCAGTATGTGCAGCCGTGCCACATTCAGCACCGCAGGGTCATAAGGGACGCCAAGAAAACTAAAGTAGTCCTCCGCGGACGAAAGCTTCGCCAGTTGTTCAAGCACAGTCATATTTCATCTCCAGAGGGGTGTGGGTGGATATTGAGGCATTGCTGGCGCGACGGTAGAAGTCCAGCAACTCTTCTGAGCTGACTACGCGCTTTGCCTGCATGGATCGCTGCCGAACTTGAGCCAGTACTGATTGTGTCCGAATTTTGTCCGTAGAGAGTCCGAGGGAGTGCAGTGCTCCTGCAACGGATGCCATACCGGAGTGTTTACCCAGAACAATCTCACGCACACGGCCGAAGGTCTGCGGAGACAGTTCCTCATATGTAGATGGGTCCTTCTGCAGTCCATCGACGTGAATGCCTGATTCATGCGTGAAGGCATTGGAGCCAACGATCGCTTTTCCAACTGGAATAGGACGGCACGCCGCTCTGGCCACAATTTCAGCGAGTCGCGGCAACTGCGTAAGATTCACGTTGCTGCCAGCCCCATGGAAACGATTCAGGCACGCAGCAACTTCTTCAAGAGCTGCATTGCCGGCGCGCTCTCCTAAGCCGAGTACACAAACGCTGGCATGAGTTGCTCCCCCTCGAATTGCCGCTAGCGTATTCGCCGTGGCCAGACCGAGATCATCGTGGCCATGGAACTCCAACTCGACGCCAGTCGCACGGCCAAGCTGTGAGAATGCGTCGCAAACCGCAAATGGCTCCATGTTGCCGAGTGTGTCCGCAAAACGGAAGCGATGAGCGCCTGCGCTAGTGGCTGTTTCCACTGCGATAAGAAGATAGTCCATGTCAGCGCGACTGGAGTCTTCACCTCCCATGGCCACGCGCAATCCGCAATCGACAGCGTAGGCAATAACATCATGGATGCGGTTCAGCACGCCTGTCCGATCCAGATTCAGCTTAGCCCGCATTTGAATATCTGAAACCGGAATGGAGAGATTCACCCGCTTCAACCCGGTCTTCCGTGCGGCATTGACATCCGCACGTGTCATGCGACACCAAGCGATCGGCTCGGACCTGCTCAACGCACCACCGATGGCAGCAATCTCTTGGATCTCTCGGTCCCCAATCGCAGGAGTACCCGCCTCTATCTCATCCACACCAGCGTCTTCCAGCGCAAGGGCAATAGCCAGCTTCTCTTCTAGTGTGAAGGCAACCCCGGGAGCCTGTTCTCCATCTCTGAGCGTCGAGTCGTTCATTACAACGCGAGACACATTAGGCATACGCAGCCTCCATGGGAACAGAATCGGTTTGTAGATCGCTTACTACATGCTGAAGGACTTCGATAACTCGATCCACGTCGTAATCTGAGTTCTCGCGCGAAAGCGAGAAGCGCACCGATCCGCGCAGGTGACTGAATGGAATCTTCATCGCGGTCAACACATGGGATGGATTGAGCGAACCCGACGTGCAGGCCGATCCGGAGGATGCAGCAATTGATTCACGATTCAGCATGAGTAGAATCGAGTCTGCCTCGATATTCTCAAATGCAATGTTGAGTGTGTTGGGCAGGCAGTTACAACGGTCTCCAACACGAATCGCGGTTGGAACAAGGCGCAGAATTTCCCGTTCCAGGTAATCGCGCAACAAAGAGATCCTATTCATATCATGCTGTAATTCCTGAGCTGCAAGTTTGGCAGCCACTCCGAAGCCAACGATTGCCGGCGTGTTCTCCGTACCTGCACGCCTTCCGCGTTCCTGATGACCGCCATGAATGAGCGGCGCCAACTTCATTCCGTTGCGTACGTAGAGAGCGCCAATTCCTTTCGGACCGTGCATTTTGTGCGCCGAAATCGAGAGCATATCGATCTCAGTTTCCTTTACGTTTATTGCGACTCTTCCCGCAGCCTGAACAGCGTCGCAGTGAAACAAGGCTTCAGACGCGTGCGCCATAGACGCAAGCATCTCAACGGGAAACAGAACACCAGTTTCATTGTTGGCCCATTGAACGGAGACGAGAGCTGTACGCTCACTTAGAGCCTTCCGATATGCATTGAGAATAAGGTCCCCTTGGCCGTCGACCGGGATGCGATGAATCTTAGCTCTCCCTGTATTCTCCAACTGTGCGCACAACGCAAGCACAGCAGGGTGTTCAACGGCTGATGTAACAATCTCACTCCGCTCTCCCTGCGTTTCGAGAGCCGAAAGGATCGCCGTGTTATTCGATTCGCTTCCGCCGGAAGTAAAGACAATATCGCTATCGCGTTCTGCTCCGATTAACGCGCTAACTTGGCCTCGCGCCGCTCGTACGGCTCCTTTCGCAGTAACACCTAGATCATGCAGCGAAGATGGATTTGCATACTCATCGCGAAGAAATGGCAGCATTGCTTCAACAACACGAGGATCGGTGCGCGTTGTCGCGTTGTTGTCCAGGTAAACCCACGGTTTTTGTTTACACATATCTGTCATTGCGAGTTTCCTCAGGCAACATCTATCAACAGCAAGATTTGCCGCAGCCACCCTTTGATTGGGCATGGGGATTGTCGAAGGAAAAGCCTGTCCCCTCCCGACTGTCAATAAAATCAATCGTGGTGCCGGATATCAACGCGATGGAAGATGGATCAATCAGTATCTTCACTCCGTGGCTCTCGCAGGAGATGTCCTCCGGCCCTGAGTTTTCCACCAGGCCCATCTCGTATTGGAGCCCTGCACAACCGCCTGACCGCACCATTAATCGCAGTCCCGCAATCGATTGGGGCACCGTAGCGATTACCGAGTGCACAGCTCCTGCAGCAGCTTCTGTTAGTTGAATCATCGTGCCCTCCTTCGCTGGCGTTGCATGATATAGTGCACGTTGTGTGCCAATCGGATTTGCTGAAAATAGATATACTTAGACCCGCTCACGTCGAGCAGGCGAGGGGTTTGTCGCATTCACGACATGTCGATTCCCGGTCATTGTGCGAAAGAGGATTCGATACGAATCAGCCGCGAAGACTCGCCATGAAAGCGCATCCGCGTTAGCAGGCTCTCGCCCGATTCGCTGCCAAAACATGCATTGAAATCGCCACACTCGGAACAGCACGGAGCAACGCACATACTGAATCCATCTTCGCGGCAAATTATTCGATAGAAGAATTTCTTCCATTTCATGTCCTGATCGTTGCGGCGCGCCAGTGCGGCAAAGTGACGGAGCATGAGCTTGGATAACTCACCTCGATTTGCCAGTCCAAGATCCTGCCATAAATGGTTTGCCCGCGTAGCTCTGCGAGCTACAAAAATGGTCAACAGTGAATTGATTGGAGATGACGCGGTGCGGAAGCGCCACAATAGCTCCCGCAAGCACCGCTCATCTTCATTCACTGTTGGTTCGACATCAAGCCCAAACGTCTCCAGGTGCCCCAATGCTCCGGGAAAGTATCTTTCGATATTGCGGCGGAGCGCTAAACCACAGATGCCGAGAGCATCCGTAAATGAGCCGCCGGCATGGCACTCATCTAGAGCGGCGGCAAAGACACACGCCAGCACATGCCCATCGAAAGGGTCGCACGCGGTGGTCGCGTTCGCGTCAATTAGCTGCTTGTACATAGCGTCCGGCGTCATCTCTGCCCCCTAGGATGGACCGTGTCTTTGGCAGTTCTTCCCGCACACTCGACCACATGCGCCACACCCAACACATGCTCCCGGATCAGTGACGGTCATTACTTTGCGCAATATCTCCTCATCCTCATCAAGCCCGACAAGATCGCCGTCTTCCGTGATTCCCTGTAAGGTCATCACGGAACGACCGCAGACTTTAAAGCAGCGGCCACAGCCGATACAAATCTTCTGATCAATGTCCAGTAGATACGAGGGATGCCACGCTCTTCCATCACGCGTAACTGCTTGTGCTTCAATTTGTTCCGCTTTCATTTATGCCTCCGTATCATTCAAAGCAGACCGTATTAATAGCGTGCAACCTCTGGGTATTTTTCAATCCACTCAATTCCGTCCGCTACAATTCTTTCGCCTTCCGACTCCAGCTTTTCCAGGCTGTCAAATCCAAACCGATGCACGTCGCGCAAGTGCTTGTTGAAGACGATCAACCGGCCCGCAGTAAGTACGAGGCGGCCAAATCCTTCGTGATGCAGCTTCATCAGCGGCGACACCATCACGCCGGTAAAGCGTTCAATGGTCAGTCCGATAGCGTTGTAAAACAGTTCCATGCGCCAAAGCGTCTCCGGATCAGGATCACTCATGAGCGGGATCTCAAGACGCTTATCCCTGGTCATGATGTATGGTTCCAGCAGATCATGATCGCTCTTTGCATCCCATGATCCATGCAGATCCTGAGCCCTCCATTGCTTGACCAATTCATTGAGGAAACCGCGCGTTGCAGATGCAACTGCTTCCACCGTGCTCTCAGCCATAGATCACCTCATCTTCGAAATCATGAGTGCGCTCTCTCCCCTTATTCAGCGCCTTGCGTATCCACGGCGGCGGATTGCCGCTCAGCACCTTCTGCAACTGTTGCAATAAATCTTC
>PMGP01000220.1:513-16641 GCA_003156235.1 Acidobacteriaceae bacterium | reverse complement strand
CTCTATTATGCGAAGCTCTTTAAGTAGCCGAACCGCAAACGGAGTGACGGATGCTACGGCGTGGTGTCGTTGCCCTCTTCGCCGTAGCGGTACGCCGCTCGCCATCTGTCCCAGCTACTGCGGTTCAAGTCCCCTGCCCGATACGACCCCGCTCCGCTCCCCGCAGTGGACGCGCGCAAGGCCGTCGTGTTGGCGCGGCGGCTTGCCGTCAGAGCCGCCATGGTGATCGAACGACGGCGCAGGTCTTCGGCTTGGAGCGCCAGACGCGCAGTTCCCTTGTACGCGTTTTTTGGAGCGGACAACTGTGTGAGGCCCGGTGGAGCGGACGACACAACAATTGGAGCGGACGACGGGATTCGAACCTGCGACCCTCACCTTGGCTAGCTGTTGGAGTCCGTCCATCCGGTGTTGCTCCGTCCGTCGACGTGGGCTTCGTCCGTCTCTTCGTCCGGGAAGTGCTGCCAAATCCGTTTCGTAGTCACACGCGTTACTACGAGGAGATAGGCCGGCGTCTCCGGACCGCGCCGCCAGCCCACTCAGGCAGAACTTGCCAACCCGAATTGATTATCCCACCTACCAAGTCTTGGTGGTATTATGTATCTATGAATGGGATTTATCAGGTAACGATGGGCGATCGAGGTCGTCTAGTGATACCCGCCGAGCTCCGAGCCAAAACGGCACTCACAGAGGGCACGCCTGTCGTGCTCATCGATACCCCAGGTGGGGTGGTGCTCGTCAGCCGAGAGCAACTGAAGTCGCTCGTTCGTGCCGACCTCGCTGGGATTGACCTCGTGGGTGAACTGCTGGCCGACAGGCGCCACCGAGCGGACGCTGAAGACGCGGCATGAACGTCTTCGACGCATCCGCCCTGCTGGCGTTCCTCCAAGGGGAAGAGGGCTCCGCTGCCGTCGAGGAAGGACTCAGGAACGGCGGTGCGTGCGGCACAGCGAACTGGTCCGAGATTGCTCAGAAGATCCGGGCGCATGGCCGCGACTGGCCGCTGGCGCGGTCGCTGCTCGCGAGCTACGACCTGCAACTCGAGCCCGTCACGGTCGACGATGCCTTCCTGCGCGACGCCATCCTGAACCCGTCGCAGCACACTACCCAGGGCTACGCGCCCATCATGCCCACCTACCAGGGACAGATCAGCGAAGAAGGCGTGATCGCCCTGGTCGAGTACATCAAGAATCTCGATTCCGACTATCGCGTTCAGCAAACTACAAACACCACCGACCTGCTTCCTGAAACTGAAGGCAGCAAACCGGCGGCCGGGGCCAAGGCGCCCGCGGCGCAGAAGGAGGTCAAGCCATGAGCGCTGGCACCATCGTCACTCTTCCCGATCAATCCACGGCCAGGATCCCCAAGATGAACTTCCTGACCAAGGAGAACGGCCTGCTCAGTTGGCTGCTTACCGGCGACCACAAGCGGATCGCCACGCTTTATCTCATTTCAATTACGTTCTTCTTTTTTATCGGGGGCGCGCTGGCCGGACTCATTCGCCTCGAACTGCTGACCCCGCAGACCAGCCTCATGGCCGCAGACACCTATAACAAGGTGTTTACCATGCACGGCATCATCATGATCTTCTTCTTTCTAGTGCCGTCGGTGCCGGCCACGCTGGGCAACTTCTTTATCCCGATGATGATCGGAGCCAAGGACCTGGCGCTGCCCAAGATCAATCTGCTGAGCTGGTATTTGTACATGGCGGGCGGATTGCTGGCTCTCTACACCATGATGATTGGCGGCGTGGACACGGGCTGGACCTTCACGACGCCTTTGTCAACTCACTATGTGAACACCAACGTGCTGACCACGGGCCTGGCGGTTTTCATTGCCGGCTTCAGTTCCATTCTTACCGGGTTGAACTTTATTGTCACCATCCACAAGATGCGCGCGCCGGGGATGACCTGGTTTCGGCTGCCGCTGTTTATCTGGGCGCACTATGCGGCCAGCATTCTGATGGTGCTGGCCACGCCTGTGGTGGCCATCGCCATCGTGCTGGTGGCCCTGGAGCGCACGCTGGGCATCGGCGTCTTTGATCCGACCAAGGGCGGCGATCCGCTCTTATTTCAACATTTATTCTGGTTCTACTCGCATCCTGCCGTTTACATCATGATTCTGCCGGGAATGGGAGTTATCTCTGAAGTTATTTCCACCTTCAGCCGCAAGCGCGTCTTCGGTTATACGGCGGTAGCATTTTCCTCGGTGGCAATTGCGGTCTTCGGTTTCTTTGTCTGGGCTCATCATATGTTCATCATGGGCATCTCGAATTACGCCGTGCTGGTGTTTTCGCTGCTGACCATGCTGGTCGCCGTGCCCTCGGCTATCAAGATATTCAACTGGACGTTCACGCTTTACAAAGGATCCATTACCTTCGAGACGCCGATGCTCTACGCTTTTGGATTCATGGGCCTGTTCACCATCGGCGGCATGACCGGGGTTTTTCTCGGCTCCTCGGGAACCGACATACACCTGACGGAGACTTACTTCATCGTGGCGCACTTCCACTTTGTCATGGTGGGTGGAATGTTGATGGCGTTTCTTGCCGGCATCCACTTCTGGTGGCCCAAGATGACGGGGCGAATGTATCCGGAGAAGATCTCGCAACTGGCTGCCGTAGTGACCTTCATCGGCTTCAACCTTACCTTCTTTCCACAGTTCATCCTGGGGATGCTGGGGATGCCGCGGCGCTACGCATCTTATCCGCCGGAGTTTCAAATTCTGAATGTCTTCTCGACCGCGGGCGCGACGATATTGGGCGTGGGCTATCTGCTGCCGGTGCTTTATCTGATCTGGTCGCTCAAGTACGGCGCGATTGCGGGCGACAATCCATGGCAGGCTACCGGGCTGGAGTGGCAGACGCAGTCGCCGCCGCTGACGGAGAACTTTGCGGTGATGCCGGTGATGGACCACGAAGCCTACGACTACGAGTGGCTGGAAAAACAGCAGAAAGAACAGGGGGTGGCCAGTGCAGAATAGCCAAATTCATGCTGCCAACAGCGCTCCCTTGGCGCACGAGGAGCACCCGTCCTATCTGCGCCATCACTTCAACTCCACCGAGCAGCAGGCCGACGCGGCGGGCTTTGCCATGTGGCTTTTTTTGCTGACCGAAGTGATGTTCTTTGGCGGGCTGTTTACTGCTTACCTGGTCTACCGCAACTGGTACTACCCGGCCTTTGTCTCCGGCTCGCATCAGCTGAACGTGGTGTGGGGTACGACGAACACGGCGGTGCTGATCTTATCCAGCTTCACCATGGCCATGGGCGTGTGGTGCGCGCAGACGCGGCGCAGGCGCGGGCTGGTGCTGTGCCTGGCGCTGACTTTTTTTCTGGGACTGGTTTTTCTGGGGATCAAGACTGTTGAATACCGGGAGAAGATTGAGAAGCATCACGTGCCCGGATTTCATTACAGCTTGCAGTCGTTTCTCGATCCGCAGTCGGACCCCGAAGTTTACAAAGAGTATCACGACAAGGCGCTCGTGCCGGACATGGCGCGGCACACAGAGCTTTATTTCTCGCTCTACTTCCTGATGACCGGGATGCACGCGCTGCACATGATTATCGGCATCGGGATACTGGGATTCATGATTCTGCGCGCGCGGGCCGGGGCTTACACGGCCGGCCACGAAACATTTGTGGTGAACTTCGGGCTGTACTGGCACTTCATCGACATCATCTGGATTTATCTTTTTGCGCTGCTCTATCTGATCAGCAGGCATTGACAGGAGACAGCTAACAGCTAACAGTTGACAGCAGACAGTTGAGTCGCTTCGACTTTCAAAGGGCTTTAAAGGAACAACGGCATGAGCGGACAGAACAAACACGCGCACACCATCGTCGGTCCCAGGGTCTACGTGGCGATTCTCTTTGCGCTGCTGCTGGGCACAGCGCTCACGGTATGGGCGTCGTATGTGGACCTGGGCTTCTGGAACCCGATTATCGCGCTGGCCATCGCCACGGGCAAGGCCATGCTGGTGGTGCTGTTCTTCATGCACGTGTGGTACAGCACCAAGCTGACCAAGCTGACCGTTGTCGCCGGCGTCTTCACGTTTATGATACTGATCTCGATGACGCTGACGGATTACATCAGCCGGGCATGGGGAAGCTGGTAGAAACAGTGAACAGTGGNNGAGCTACGCACTTTCTAACGAGGGGCTGGCGATGGGCGATTTTTTCTGGATGGGTCAGCGGATTGAGGTTTCCCAAGTCATAAAAACGAGAACGGAGGCACTCGTAAGCTCCGGGCAGTCTCTGGGTCACCCATCGGGATCAATTGGCGGAATTGTGAACAAGAGCAGCAAGTTAGCCTCCGCTGCGCGGGGATAGCGAGTTAGCAAGTTGGCGGAATTGTGAACTGGCCGCTGCCGCACATTCGTAAAAAGTGCAAATTGTCCCATTAGTGGTCTATAATCCAGCCAGTTTCAATCCCGTAAGCTGCGTGTTTCGCACGAAGTAAGCTATAGGGTTTCGATCAAGTCCCCCTCAGAGGATGCTAATAAACGGGGAGGGGACGACGGAATCACAGGCAGGACGCGTGTGAGCATTTGGGCTATTGAGCGGCCTTACGGTGAAGCTGCCATTGGCAGCAGGGCGGTGAGTTGTGCTTGGTTGCGTCCTGCGAGGGGGCGCGGCACGCTCCGATCCGGCAAAGTCCGGAGGGCTAGCAGGTGGCTGACAGCGCTGGTTTTGGCGGCGATGTTCGTGACGCCCAGCATTCCACAAAAGACAAGTTCAGATGAAAAGGAAACTGCCGCTACGGATGCTGCCCGGGGGGCGTCGCGGCGGGCTAAACTACCTCCACGGGTAGTGCAGGCGGAGCGATTCCTGGCGCAGAGAGGCTGGGCGCGCGGCGGAGTGCAGGGCTGGGCGGGAGCTGGAAATTTTCGCCGGAGCGCGCCGCGGAAGGCCTCGGCGGAGCCCATGACGGCTGAGTCGGCTGGGACGGCTGAGGCTGGGATGGCACAGGCGATGGCGGCGGGGCAGGGAACCGCGACCTGGCTGTCGCTGGGGCCCATGGCTGTGCAGTCAAAAAACTTTGGCCTGGTGACCGGGCGCATCTCCGCGCTGGCGCTGGACCCGTCGGATGCGACCGGCAACACGCTCTACGCGGGAACCACCGGCGGCGGGGTTTGGCGGTCGCAGAATGCGGACACAACCAACACTGCCAACATCAGCTTCATTCCGCTGACCGATGAGGCGCCGGGAATGGGCGGCGCGGCGGGCTCGTCAATCAGCATTGGCGCGCTGAGCGTGCAGCCGGGCGGCACGGGAGTGATATTGGCCGGGACCGGCGACCCAAACGACGCTCTGGATTCTTATTACGGGGCCGGAATTCTGCGCTCCACCGACGGCGGAACGACGTGGAGCCTGATTTCCGCCACATCGGACCAACAGTACAGCTTTGCCGGGGAGGGAATTGCGGGCTTTGCGTGGAGTACGGCGAACCAGCAACGGGTGGTGATGGCGGTTTCGCAGGCATACGAAGGCACGTTGGTGAATGCGGACTCGCCGGGGCAGAGCTACGAGGGACTGTACTTCTCCTCCGACGGCGGGGCGACGTGGGCGCTGGCGCGCATTACGGACGGTACGAAAGACGTGCAAGGGCCGAGCGATGCATTTGCGACGCCCGACGGGAATGCGGCGACCGCGGTGGTGTGGAATCCGGTACGGCAACTGTTTGTGGCGGCGGTGCGCTACCACGGCTATTACCAGTCGGCGGATGGGATTACGTGGACGCGGATGACCAATCAGCCAGGCGCGGGGCTGATGACGAGTGCGGGGCTTTGCCCGACCAATACCGACACGACGGGATCGACCGGCTGCCCAATTTTTCGTGGGGCGCTGGCGGTGAATCCGCAGACTGGCGACACGTTTGCGTGGACGGTGGCCGTTGACAATCAGGACCAGGGGATTTGGATGGATCAGTGCGCGGCGAGCACGGGCGCGTGCAGCAATCCGACGATCACCTTTGCATTCCCGTTGAGCACGGCGGCCCTGGAGGTTGCACCCCCGCTTGACACGGCGATTGCGAACGGCGACTACAACCTGGCGCTGGCGGCGGTTCCCTCCGGGCAGGAAACCATGCTGCTGGCCGGCGACCATGACTTGTGGCAGTGCTACTTGACGGACAGCCTGTCGCCCGGCTGCGTGTGGCGCAACACCACAAATTCGACCACCTGCATGAGCGCGCAGGTGGGCGAATACCAACATGCGCTGGCCTGGAATGCGAATAATCCGCTGGAGATTTTTGTGGGCAACGACAGCGGGCTGTGGCGCTCGACCGACGCCATCGGCGAGACGGGAACGGCGTGCAATGCGAGCGACGCCACTCATTTTCAAAACTTGAATGGGAGCCTGGGTTCGCTGGCCGAGGTGGTGAGCATGTCGCAGGCGGGTTCGACGCCGTACACCATGATGGCCGGGCTGGGAGCTATCGGAACAGCGGGGGTCAATAGCGCCACGGGGACGACGACGGACTGGCCGGAGATTCTGGGCGGCGAGGGCGGGCCGGTGGCGATTGATCCGGTGACCACTATGAACTGGTACGCGAACAATGGGGTGGGAGTGTCGATCTATCTGGGCACGCCGCCGCAAGGAAGCACGCCGGGCGCGTTCAACGCCGTGCTCAACAAGACGACCGATCCAAGCGCGGGCGTAGTGCAGGATGGGCTGAAAATGAACTCTCCGGCGCCTTTTTTGGTGGATCCGTTGGACAACACCAAGCTGCTGATCGCGACCTGCAGAGTGTGGCGCGGGCCGGCCAGCGGCGTGGGCTGGAGTTCAGGCGATGCGATCAGTCCAATTTTTGACAATCATGCGTCGAGCGGGCCGTGCAGCGGTGATGCGCTGATTCGCTCGATGGCCGCGATAGAGCTGCCTGATTCGACGGCGCTGCCGAGCGGCGGGGAAGTGGTTTATGTGGGCATGTATGGCGAGGCGAATGGAGGAGGGACGCTGTCCGGCCATGTGTTGAGCGCGTCGTATAACGCCGCTACCGGAACGTGGTCGGCGTGGACGGACTTGACAACGCTGAATGCGGTGACCAATGACACTCACACGATGAACTACTATGGGTTTGACATCTCCAGCCTGTTCATTGATCCGCACGACACGACGGGGCAGACGGTGTACGTAACGGTGGCGGGATTTCAGACCCTGCCTAAAAACGTGCAGGTGGTGTATCGTTCGACTGACGGCGGGGCGCACTGGACAACTTTGATGGCCAACCTCCTGCCCTGGGCTCCGGCCAACAGCCTGGTGGTGGACCCGCAAGACGCCAACACGGTTTATATTGCCACCGATATCGGGGTCTATTCGACGCAGCAGATTGCGAGCTGCGCCAGCGTGCCTTTCGAATGCTGGTCGCCCCTCGGAAGCGGGCTGCCGGAGGCTCCGGTGGTCGCGCTCAGCGCCGCGCCGGCAACGGCCAGTGTGCATAATCTTGTGGCCGCCACCTACGGCCGCGGCATTTGGATGACTCCCCTGCTGGGAGCAGGCGGGGGAGGGTCGGGTCCGGCAACCGACACCCTCTCGGTCACATCCCTGAGCTTTCCCAGCACGGACGCCGGGCAGCTATCGAGCGCGCAGATCGTGACGCTGACCAACAGCGGCGCCGTGACGCTGATTTCCATTGCCATTTCGGTGAGCGGATCCTTCCAGCAGACCAACGAATGCTCGACCAGCCTGGCGGCAAACTCCAGTTGCGCCATCAGCGTGCAATTCGATCCGGCCACGACGGGCTCTCAGACGGGCTCGCTGAGCATTTCCGACGTAACGCGCACACAGCCCGAGACGGTGGCCTTGAGCGGGATGGGGCTGGCACAGCCGGTGCTGGGCGTCAGCCCGGCCAGCCTGACTTTTTCGGGGACGGTGGGCCAGTCCAGCCCGGCGCAGACGGTGACCGTGAGCAACACTGGCGGAGCGCCGCTGGCCAATGTGGGCTTCCAGATGATCGGGCTCTCGGCGAGCAGCTTTTCTTACGGCTCAACCACCTGCGGCGCTACTCTGGCCAACGGCGGCAGTTGCACGGTGCAGGTGACCTTTACTCCAGCCGCGGCGGGCGGAAGCATGGCCGCGCTGGTAATCTCCTCTTCGACCCCGGGCGTCGCGCCGGTCACCGTGCCGCTCACCGGTACAAGCCAGAATCCGGTGGGGCTCAACGTAAGCCCGGCGCAGCTTGTCTTCCCTATTGTCGCGTCAGGCCAGTCCAGCACGGCCCAGGTGACCATCACCAACAACGGAGTCACGGCGGCGAACTCGCTCACCTTCCCGGTTACGCCGCCCTTCAGCGTGACGCAGAACACCTGCGGCACGAGCCTGGCCGCCGGGGCAAGCTGCACAATCGGAGTGGTCTTCTCGCCTGCCCTTGATGGGAATTTCACGGGTACGCTGACCATTGCATCTTCCTCGCAGACGCAGGCCCTTGTGCTGCTTAGCGGGACGGGCGGCGTACCGGGTTCCGTTCAGTTCCAGCCCGGCTTGATCGGCCCCTGCTCCGTTGGCACGACCGCCGTGAATTGCTTCCCTCAAACCGGAGTGGGCCTGCTCAGCAGTCCTGTCACGGTGACCATAACCAATCCCGATCCTGTGACCAGCCTGCGCAGCCTTGCACTCGCGGTCTCGGCGGGCTTCAAGCTGGTCAGCAACGCCTGCCCCTCGACTCTTGCGGCCCTGGCCAGTTGCACCGTTGGCGTGGAGTTTGCGCCCACGAGCGTGGGGACGCAGAGCGGAACTCTGACCGTCAGCGACAGCGTGTTGACGCCGGGCTCGATCATGACGCTATCGGGAACGGGTTTCGATTTCGCTGTTGTGCCCTCCGGCTCGTCCACTCAAACCGTCGCCAACGGCCAGACCGCCTACTACACGCTGTCAATTTGTGGCGCGGAAGGATGTTCGTCGTCTACTCCGGGTCTCGGTTCCCAGGGCGTGTTCACCTTCCAGTGCGGCTCCCTGCCGGCGTATTCGTCCTGCATCTTCAACCCCGCTAGCGAAATCGTTCCCGCCAACACAACGGTAAACGTAACCGTGCAGATTGCCACTGGGCTGACCACGGCCTCGGTTCACTCCTCGCCTCCGCTCTCGTGGCCCGCTCTTCCGCTGGCCTGCGGGCTGCTGCTCGCGCCGTTTGCCCTGAGGCGTGGGCGCAAGGCGTTGCTGCTGGTGGCGTTGCTGGCGATCCTCATGGGCGGCGTCTCCAGTTGCACCTCATCGGGCATCCTCTCGGGCGGAACTGTTCCTGGCTCTGGCTCCGGCATTACCTCGCCGGGAACTTATTCGGTGGTGGTCACCGCAATCTCGAATGGCGTTCAGCACCAAGTCACTCTCACGCTGATTGTGGATTGAACTGCGCGGAGGCTTGGAAGAAACAAGCGTAGACCGGGAGGTCCACACTACATCCGGCCGGGAGGCCGGCGCTACAGTTTCATGCAACGTGGGTCGGCAACGCCGGTGGGAGGCTGAAAGGAAGATAAAAAAAGTTATACTCTATCTTCGGGCCTTCACTGAAGACGCGCGCAAGCGGACGCCCAGAAGGCCGCGCATGGGGATTGCAATGACCGCAAGAGTGACCGTGGAAGAAGTGGAGCGGGTGGCCGAACTGGCCCACCTGGAGCTCAAGCCGGAGGAGACCCCGGCGATGCTGCGTGATTTGAACGCGATTCTGGACTATGTGGCCCAGTTGAACGAGCTGGATACGAAAGGCGTGACGCCGCTAGCGCAGGTGAGCGAATTAAGGGATGGGGCGGGCGTGTGTGTGCTGCGCGCGGATGTTGTGCAGCCTTCTCTGGATCGGGCTGCCGTAATGCAGCAAGCGCCGGAGACCGATGGGGTCTTCTTCAAGGTTCCCAAGGTGATTGAGCGGTAGGTGCTACACGACCGGATTTTGCCTTTCCCGATCCGGCCCCAATTAGTTTTGTGGTTTCCCACCCTTTCGCCAGAAAAAAGGCGAAAGGATGGGGCACGGAGAATTTGTGGGGAAATCGGCAAAAGAAACAGGCTGAAATAGGCCGTCATAAGGCAAGAAACAAGGAAGGTTCCATTGTCCAGCGAAGCCAAACCTGCTGAAAGCTATGTGGAAAAGCCGAAGACTCTGGCCGAGTTGAGGGCCGGGATTGCCACAGGCCGCACCAAAGCCATCGATCTTGCCGCCAGCTATTATGAGCGGATCGAGAAGAAAAATCCGCGGCTGAACGCCTACTTGTGCCTGACCAAAGAACGCGCACTTGTCCAGGCCGCCCGCGTGGACGACGCAGCCGCCAAGGGCGACCCACTTGGCGTTTTAGCCGGAATTCCGGTGGGCATCAAGGACGTTCTGGTGATGAAGGGCGCTCCGGCTACGGCGGGGTCAAAGATTTTGCAAGGCTATCGGCCTCCTTACGACGCTACGGCGGTGGCCAAATTGGAGGCGGCGGGCGCGGTGCTGCTGGGCAAGCTGAACTGCGACGAGTTTGCTATGGGCAGCTCGACCGAGAACTCGGCCTACGGGCCGGTGCGCAATCCGGTGGACACGGAGCGGGTTCCGGGCGGGTCCAGCGGAGGCTCGGCGGCGGCGGTGGCGGCTAATTTGGCCGTGGCTACGCTGGGCTCGGACACCGGCGGCTCGATTCGCCAGCCGGCCAGCTTTTGCGGGGTAGTGGGCGTCCTGCCGACGTATGGCCGCGTCTCGCGATACGGGCTGATCGCCTACGCTTCATCGCTGGACCGCGTGGGGCCGTTTGCCTCGAACGTGCGCGACGCCGCCACGCTGCTGAGCGTGATCGCCGGGCACGATCCGCACGACGCCACCAGCTCGCCGGCTCCGGTCCGCGACTATGCTGCCGAGAGCGACAAGCCGGCAGAGGGCCTACGCATCGGCGTGCCTAGAGAGTACTTTGCCGAGGGCCTCGACCCGGAGGTGCGCGCGGCTATTGAAAAGGGCATTGCCGCGCTCGAGGCCGCAGGCTGCGCGGTGAAGCCGGTCTCGCTGCCGAATACCCGTTACGCCATTCCCGTCTACTATCTGATCGCCACGGCCGAGGCCAGCGCGAATCTCGCGCGCTTTGACGGCGTGCGCTACGGGCCCCGCTCAAAGGATTCAGCGACTCTTGCCGACATGTACCGGCACTCGCGCGAGGAGGGCTTCGGCGCGGAGGTCAAGCGCCGCATTCTGCTGGGCACTTACGCGCTCAGCGCGGGCTACTATGACGCCTACTATCTGAAGGCGCAGCAGGTGCGGCGCCTGCTGGCCGAGGAGTATCTGCGCGCCTTCGCCGAGGTGGACGCGATTGTCACTCCTACCGCGCCCACTGCGGCCTTCAAGCTGGGCGAAAAGACCGGCGACCCGCTGGCCATGTATCTGGCCGACATTTACACGGTGACGGCGAGCTTGGCGGGCATCTGCGGCGTGACGGTGCCGTGCGGGGCGACCAAGGCCGGTTTGCCGGTGGGGATGCAAGTGCTGGCGGCGCATCTGAACGAGGGAACGGCCTTCCGCGTGGCGCGTGCGGTGGAAAGAGCAGGGAACAGGGAATAGGGAACAGGGAACAGGTCGCGGGTTGAGGTTCGTGGTTTCCCACCCTTCGCAAAGAACGCGAAGGATGGGGCACCCGGCTTCTCTCTGGCTTCTGGAAAGGCGACATACTTATGTCATCCACAACACGCTTAGATCGCCCAGCGGGCAGTTCCGCGAAGCTTCTAGACATCACTTTCATGGCCGCCAACCTGGTCGGGATCGTACTCTATCTTGTGCTTGCATCTCGCGGCTGGAGAATACCGCAGGAGCATGGGATGGTTCCTGTCACAGGTGAGCCCTTCGTGTGGGCTCTAGTGTTGCCTGTGTTGGGAGTCTTCCTCTTGGCAGACATCGTATGGGGAGGCTTGCTCTTACGCGACAGGGTGTCCAAGCGAGGGCTGTGGTGGCTTGTCACTGCGGCGGTGTGGCTACTTGCAATCGGCATAGATTTTTCCCGTCACTGAGTCGGGACGCCGCTCCTCTAAAGGCGTCTTCAGCAATCAGGCCGGTTGCCCCATCCTTCGCGTTCCTTGCGAAGGGTGGGATACCACGAGCCTCAACCGGAACCTCGTTCATAGGGAGCAGATTTCATGAACAGAAAATCGTGGTTGGCAATCGTTGCAATCGTAACATTGCTCTCTGTCTCACCAACTATTCTGGCTGCGCCGCGCAAGGCGCACGTGGTGGTTCTGGGCGCGACGCGGAAGGTGGCTTACTCGAAGGTGGGCGATCCGGCCGGGGCGGCTGCGGGCGAGACGGAACTCAAGGTGCGCGCGCTGCTGGTTGACGGCGTTGTGAAGGAGTGGACCACCGGCGACAGCCACGACGTGACCGACCGCAGCNNCCGCAGCTTCGTGGTCAGGCGCGTGATCAAACTCAACGACAACCTGCCCAGTGACAAGTCTGGAATCAGCGAAAAATCTGGGCCCAGCGAAAAATCCATCGTGAAGCCCGCCCCGGCGGCCAGCAGCTGGGTGTGGCAGCGCGGTCCTTGGCTGCTGGTGAACCGGCAGACGGGCCACATTGTTGCTTTGAAGCTGCCTGACTACGACCCCGGCGTAAGCCAGGTTGTCTGGTTTCGCGATTACGGCGCTTATTGCGGTGTGACGGCCAGCGGCAAGAGCCTTTACGCCATGGTGGCCCAGGTGGCGGCGCGCAAGCCGCTGCTGGCCCAAAAATTGTCAGCCTTCGATTCGGAAAACCACCCCGATCCGGCCTGCGGTCCCTCCGAGTGGAAGCGCGAACCCTTGCGCGTCACCTTCCATCCCACCGGCAAGGAGCTGGTGAGCTTCGACATCGTTCCCGGCTCGGCGGTGCTGGTGGAGGATGCGGGCGACGGAGAAGCAGGGAACAGGGATTAGGGAACAGGGAACAGTTCGTGCCAAAACGCTTGCCAGAGTCGACTGAAAATTTGACCGTTGACGGCTGAAAACAGACCGCAGAAGACTGCATACGGACCCCTGTTCCCTGTTCCCTGATCCCTGTTCCCTGCACTTCGCCTTGACAGCCCCCCGTCTGCGCGTATCTTATCTATTAGGCACTCCTTTGGAATCCGAGCGGGGCGTATGCGCGAAAACTGGCGCGGCTCTTGGTCGCGGCTTCCCTGGGATGGCTGTGTCGAACAGGAAGCAGACGGCAGTTGGGTCGCAAGCAGGTATCCGGTCGCAGGAGAGCAATTCACAGCGAACGGCAACCCGCGATCTCGATCTTTGGCCGAGCGTTTGGGCCTGAACAAGGCAGCGGCCCGAACCAGTCTGGAAGATTCCCGGAGACAAAATTTTTTAGCGGGTGCCCGGCAGATGGCCGGGTGTGCCTGTGCCCGGAGGGGGCGAGATTTACACCCCCAGGGCGGTCAGAAATGGGATAGAGGATGAGCGTGGCAACGAGTCTTGCTTTATGGATGTTTCAGCAGCCGGCCGGAAGCGGCTTAACGATGCTTCCCATCCTGCTGATCATTCCGGTTTTGTATTTTGTGATGATCCGTCCGCAGCAGAAGCGGCAAAAGCAGTGGCAGCAGATGCTGGCCGCGATCAAGGCCGGCGACCGGGTAACCACGGCGGGCGGCATTCGCGGCATCATCCTNNTCCATCAAGGACGATGTCATCGTAATTCGCGTGGCGCCGGACGGCATCAAGCTGGAAGTGTCCAAGAACGCCATAGCCGCGGTGACCACAGCGGACAGTGGACAGTGAACAGTGGTCAGTGGTCAGTGAACAGTGAATAGTGAACAGTGAACAGTAGACAGTGAACAGGGAACAGAGGAGAGTGAACAGCGATTGCGCCGAATTGTCTGCCGGGATCAAATTCCGCGGATTGCCGGTAACAAAAACTGACCACTGTCCACTGACCACTGTCCACTGTATCGAGAAACGGGACGATGAAGAAGAATCTCAATAACAAAATACTCGGAATTTTGGTGGTTCTGGTGATCTGCATCTACGGCATCTTCGGGGTGCCGTCGGGCGTCACCGGCAAGGCCCTGATGGAGGCCATGACCAAGCGCATTCACCTAGGCCTGGACCTGAAAGGCGGCGCTCACCTGATCTTGCAGGTCAAGGTCGAGGAAGCGGTCAACGCCGAAACGGATAATACCGTGGGCCTCATCAAGGAGGCGCTGAAGACGGCCAACCTGAGCTATTCGCAGGTCTACAAGCCCGATCCGGCCAAGGCTACGCTGATCCGTGTGGAGGGCGCGCCGCTGGACAAGTCCAATGACGTGCGCCTGCTGCTGGAGTCCAAGTACACCAACGAATACGACGTGGCCGGCGGCGATGCACCCGGGAGCTTCACGCTGACCATGAGGCCGATGATCGTGACGGCGCTGGAGAAGAAGACCGTTTCGCAGGCCATCGAGGCCCTCCGCGACCGCGTGGACGCGCTGGGCATCAGCGAGCCGCAGATTCAGGAGTACGGCCTGGGCGACAATCAGGTTCTGGTGGACCTGCCGGGCGTGGAGAACGAAAGCCAGATCGAGGGAATTATCCAGGGCACGAATCGGCTGGAGATTCACGCGGTAGTCGGCGGCCCTTACAAGGACGAGCAGGAAGCCGTGGCCAGCGTGGGCGGCAGCATTCCGGCAGACCAGGAACTGAAGAAGTTTTCCGGGATGGTGGAGGGCGGTAACAACGAGGAGGGCGTGTATGTGTTGCAGCGCTCCTCGGTGGTGGCCGGCAACGACTTCCGCACCGCCGATCCGGGCATCAATCAAAACACCGGCCAGAGAATGGTCGATTTCACGCTGACCAATGAAGCCGGAGACAAGTTCTACGACTACACCAGCAAGAACATAGGCCGCAACATGGCGGTGGTGATGAACGACCGTGTCCGCGAGGTGGCCGTCATCAAGGGCGCCATTCGCGACCGGGGCGAGATCGAGGGCACCTTCACGCCGGATGAAGTTGCGGCGCTTTCAAAGCTGCTGCGCACCGGCGCCTTGCCGGCCTCGTTGCAGCAAATGGAGAAGCGTTTTGTGGGCGCGTCGCTGGGCGCGGATTCGATTCGCCAAGGGATTACGGCGGCCGTTGTGGGCGTGCTGGTGGTGATGGCCTTCATGCTCTTCTATTACCGCGGCTCGGGCATCAATGCTGATCTGGCGCTGATTCTGAACTTGGTAATTCTGCTGGGATTTATGGGGGCATCTGGGGCCTCGTTGACTTTGCCGGGCATCGCCGGAGTGATTCTGACTATCGGCATGGGCGTGGACTCCAACGTGCTGATCTTTGAGCGCATCCGGGAAGAGGTGCGCGCTGGCAAGGCGCCCTCGGCGGCTGTGGAACAGGGCTTTGCCCATGCCTGGGTCACCATCGTCGATACTCACGTGACCACCATCGTTTCGGCGGCGATTCTGTTCATGTTTGGAACGGGCCCGGTGAGGGGATTTGCGACCACCCTGACCGTTGGTCTGGCGGCCAATCTGTTCACGGCGGTCTTTGTTTCGCGGGTCATCTTCGATGCCCATTTGAACAAGTTGAAGCCAGGGGAACTGGTGTCGATTTAGGGAACAGGGAATAGGGAATAGGGAACAGGGAACAGGGAATACATTGAGCGCTGGTGTCTACAAAGGCTCCGGCCTCCCAGGAAGCGGAGAGAAGCGAGTGGAATTATTTCGTGGCGTGAATGTGGATTGGCTGAGGCTGAAATGGTATTTCCTCGGCTTCTCATTGATTTTCAGCGTGGCCGGCCTCATCTCGATGGGCATGCACATGCGCACCATCGGCAGCCCGGTGCCGCTGGGCGTGGACTTTCAAGGCGGCACTCAGGTTCAGGTGCAGTTTCAGCAGACCCCGGACCTCGACAAGGTGCGCGGGGCAACTAAGGCGGCAGGCATCAAGGACGCCAGCATCCAGACCATCAAGGCTGTCAATGAGACCAGCGGGAAAGAGGTGCTGATCAGCCTGCCCGAGCAGCAGGACGAGAGTTCCCTGGACGCCGGCCGCAAGCAGATCATCGACGCTCTGCAAGCGCATTACGACAACCCCTTTATCGTGCAAAACGTGCAGGTGGTGGGTCCCACGGTGGGCAAGCAACTGGAAAAGCAGGCCTTGCTGGCCACGCTCTATTCCATGGCGGGGATGCTGGTTTATCTCTGGTTCCGCTTCCAACTGATTTACGGCGTGGCCGCGGTGGTGGCCTGCTTCCACG
>PMGP01000220.1:0-493 GCA_003156235.1 Acidobacteriaceae bacterium | reverse complement strand
ACCATCGTGGTCTTTGACCGCATCCGGGAGAATCTGCGCCTGAGCCGGCGGGAGGCGTTGTCTGACGTGGTCAATCGCAGCATCAACCAGACCCTGAGCAGGACGGTTCTGACCTCGGGGCTAACCTTCCTGACCGTACTTTCTTTGTTCATTTTTGGCGGCCAGGTTCTGAACGGCTTTTCATTTGCGCTGGTGGTGGGTATTCTTATTGGGACATATTCCTCGATTGCCATTGCTGCGCCGATGCTGGTGGCCTGGCAGGAGTGGCAAGCCCGGCGAGGCAAGGCGGCGGTGCTGCCGGCCGCAAAACGCCCCAGGGTATAGGCGGGGCGGCAATTTTGCCCTTTTTGTGAGTATTTTTTCAGGGAAAGAGCGGTTCTATTCAGGATGTGCCGCGCTTTTGTGATAAGGTTTTTGATGCTGGGAACATTTTAACTGTCCCCGGTGTCTAAGTAGAGGTAAGCAAACACTCGATTCGAGGCTGGCCATGTTT
>PMGP01000171.1 GCA_003156235.1 Acidobacteriaceae bacterium | reverse complement strand
GGTCCTGCCGGCTGGGCAGCTATCGTGCTTCACGGGACAAAACGGCAGGAGATCGCCGGATCAGTTCCGTGGTCAACCGTTTCTGAAATGGAACTGCGCGCCGCAGTCGAGGCACTGCGCCTGACGCCAACCGGTGCGCGAATCGAATTGCGCTCTGACTCGGAATTGCTGATCGACGGAATGCGGTTCCTGGTCTTTCGCTGGCAGCGGTTTGGCTGGCGCAATAGTCGTGGCTTTGAGTTGCAGCACCAGAAGCTGTGGCGCGAGCTAATCCTTCTTAACACGCAGCGGACAATTCGTTGGCGATGGATTAGAGGTCATAACGGTCATCCCATCCAGTCCCGCGCCGATGCACTGGCCTACCAAGCAGCCAGAACAGCCACCATTCAGGAACAAATTGCTGCCTGATGCCGCTGGCACACCACAACTCCAGTGAGAAAAAGAACCATGTCAACAATTGCTGATACAAATTCGCTTTTTGAGATCGACACAGAACTGGATGGCCTTCTCGATGAGATTGAGGAGCAAACTGCACAGGGCGGAGAACCTGCCGAGGAGATCGTCGCCCGTTTCCAGCAATTCTGTTCGGCCCACGGTGAAAAGGTGGACCGGATCGGGCGTTTCCTGCGCCGGATGGAGGCGCGTGAACAGTTCTGCCGCGCCGAGGTTGTCCGGCTAAGCGACCGGGCGCGCGCTGCTGCCGGCAAAGTAGAGCGAACCAAGAACATGGTCCTCTACTACCTGATGAGCCGGGAGCTCAAAGCGATCGAGGGACGCGAGTTCACCCTGCGCGCCCAGAAGAACAGTCAGGACTCGGTACGGATCACCGATGAGGAAGCCTTGCCATTGGCCTATCGCAAGATCGATGCCCGCGTCGGCGGCGTCCTCTGGGAAACCGTTCTGGCAAATCTCCCCGACGAACTCAGCAAAATGCTGGAGTGCTCAGTGGAAGAGTCAAGGCCGGATACGGAATCGATCAAGGCAACCATTCAGAGAGAAGAAGAGGTACCCGGCGCTGAGCTGCGGCGGGGATGGCACCTGCGAATCAAATAGGAATGATCAGCTTCTGAGAACATAAATTTCTCAGTGGCTAGGTGTTCTCAAAGCCGAAGAGAATCTTTTGGCCGCAGGTGGTGGGCCGGTGGACGCATTTGCGTGTGAGGTCGCGTCCCAATTTATTGTCTGAACACCACCGGGCCAGCCCCGATCCCAGGTTTTCCAAGGAAATGATTATTGTCCCACGCCTCCGGACTCAACTGAGGCTTTACGGCGTGCTGCAACTAGGAGTTCATTCAGCTTCTCAGGTAAAGGTGCATAGACAAACTCAATTTCCTGGGGGACTCGTCCGCCCTCTTTCTCCTTCAGGCATTGCTCATGCATATCTTGCTCCGTCAGAACAACGACCCTTCGCTTTGCCTCTGCCATCGTAAGAAAGAGCATGTCTGACCGGATCTTCAGGATCTTGCCTACCGCGTATTTGCCGCCGGAGGTTTTTGCCCCACTCGTCGAGATCGTAGCAACTATGCTCTTGTCGCCGCTCACAGCGTCAAAGTCGAACACGCCGCCTGATCTGATCTTCAACCGCTCACGGTAGAAGTTCATACCAAAATGCGGCGGCATCCACTGCTGTCGCACCCAATCTTCAACTTCGAGTTGTACCCGTGTGTCTGCCATTGCGGCCTCCTTATCACGCTTGCTGCTCGGAGGAAGTATTCAACTCGCTCTCGGCAGGAGGTTCCTCTGTAGCTTCACAATCATCCTGATCAGGCTCGAAAAGCAGTGGATTGTCTTCGTCCTCCACTGTGATTTCACAGTCGTCAAGATTCAATGCAAGGGGCTGATCCGAACTGTAGAAATGCGGCATCCATTCTGATTCCCAATACTCATCCCGCTCGGTGCGCCGTCCAGGGAACGCATGCCATTCCATGGTCAGAATCCCGTCGCGTGTCGCACATTCCAGATGAAGCTCATTGCTTACTGAGAATCGGAAGGATTTGAACAGCCCGTAGCCTTCCCGCTTGGCCTTTAGTTCTACAGTGACGGAGACATCCTCATTCACGCTGGGAAGGTTCACCAGCACGTGCAAGATCTTCGCCACGCTGACGATCTCCGCAGGTCGGAGCTTACCTGAATAGATCAGTCTCCGAACCAACCCGTCGATGGCAAAGATAATTGGTTTGTCTTCTGAGTCGAACTGATAGTTCTGAGGCATCGTTTCTCCCGCCCTAGTCCGTATTTGGTGCAGTGACGTCGGTTAGCTTTGAAACTGGAGCCATCTTCCACCAATGGCCTTCTTGACTGATCACATGAATTGCCACGCCGTTTTCAGGGTATGCGGCTTCCTGATCTGTGCTGGCAATCTCATCCATTTCCTGACAGGGGAAGGCGCAGGGATGACGGAACAGCATGACAATACCGGTGAAAGACTGCTCGGTCTGGTTTCGCATCATCCAATACCGTTGAAGTTTATCGACATCCTTCCGAGGTCCCCGAGGTTCGTTCCAGTAGTGGCGTTCCAAAGCCTGCCAAAACTTGATTTCAATGCCGATGCGGCAGGGTTGCCCCCAAAGAGCAGCGGGCTTAGGACCTTGCTCACTGCATAAGACCACTATGTCGCAAGCACCCACCGCGGCAATCCTATATTCGGTCATCACGCGGTTAATATCGAAGGCTTTTCCAAAGCGTAGGTCTTTTTCGTGCGAAGCTTCATACTGCATCCGGACACCGTGCATCTCGTTGCGAAGCGCTGTGAACAGCACAGCCTGAATGTCATTTTCGGAGAGAAAGTCTGCGGGATGCTCCCGGAATTGTTGCACTGTCCTGCAGATTGCGCTTTGCAAGTGCAGCCTGATGACTGCCCAATCGTTGCTGTTCATGTCGTTCAGAATCCATATTTGGTGCGGTGGTGGGCCAGGTTCTGGCGGTGAAGGTGGGTTAATGGGTCGAGCGGAACTGCGGAATCGAAGTTGAGGGCCGCAGCAGCTTCAGAGGTGAGCTTTGGGGATCGGAGGACGGTACCGTCGTCGGCGAAGCTGATTAGGCCGCAATCGAAGGCTGCATCCCAAAGGGCGGAGAGTAGCAGGCCGTTGTGCACGTCCAGGCGAAGTTCATCGGTCCCGCACTCGGCCCAGGGCACGATGTGCGATGCGCGTAACAGAGCGTTGTCAGTGATCCCGGTAAGAGGACAGCGGCCATTCCAGTATTCGAGCAGCGCGTCACGGAAGAGCGATTGGCCGACTCTTTGAACAGTCATGCGCTCGGCTTCCGTGATGCGCGGCAGGTGGGCGGTGGCTTTCTTGAACGATTCCAGGGGCGCGTCCGGCAGGCTCACCCCCAGCTTGTAGACACGCTCAAGCGTTTGGTAAAGCTGCTGCAGAGACACGAAAGCGTAGACAGCGAAGCCGGGGCTGGCGATTCCCGCTATCGCGGGCATTTCAAATTCGGCGGCGACGCCGGCGTGCGTGATGGAAAGCAGCCAGCTTCCTTGACCTTCAACGCGAGCGATCCAGATGTCGCCGCGGGCGGTGGTGGAACGATAGCCGAGCCAGCCCTCTTGGACGCCGAGCGCAATGCGGAAGCCGTTTTCGTAGGCGGCCTTGTGGGCCTCTTCGCGGAGGACGAAGCCAGGAGGGATTTCGAGCGGGGTCGCGTTCATGAGCGGCTCCCGTCAGAATGGTCAAAGAGAGGGCCCGCGCCAAAGAGCGGATTGACCGCCGGGTAGTCTTTGCCTGTATTGGCGAGCTGCTGCGCGGCAGCGGTGCGCTGGTCGTAGGCATCGGGAGCTGGGAGTTCGCCGCGTTCCATTCGGTCCCAGGCGTCCAAAACGAGACGGCGGGTACGGTATTCGCCGTATAGCTTAATCTCCTTATCTTTGAGTACGTGGAAGGTCTTGGAGGGGTAGTCTTGGCCCATCACGTCGGCAGGATCGAGAATGTAGCGGAGTTCGTCGCGGGTGAGGCCGTAGGCGTGCGCAAACCATGCGTCGAGCTCGGCGCGGAGAAAGGCGCGGCGGTCTTCATCCCAGGCGAATGGTGAGCCGTCGTAACTGAGGTCGTGTGCGAATCCCGCAATAGAATGACTCGTGTAGGTGAGTTCGAGGACACGGCAGGAAATGAATCGGGCTGCTTCCCCGTTGTACGCTGCGGGAGGAAGCACTGCAATTTGCTTGAAGACGTTGTATTTCAGATGAGTCCCGCCGATTTTCTGCCGAGTCGTATAGTCGAGAACCAACGAACCAAGGTTACCCAAAAGGCAACTATTGAACTCGTTTTGGGAAGTTTCTGGGAGCATCAACAAAAGGGTGTCACCATATCCAGCGAGCGGACAAGCTGCAGCGACGACAGTACGTTCGTTGGTCGAGTTCGTGATGTCACGCCAGCCCATGAGCCAATCATGGCTCCATCCCTTCGTAGTCAGCCGATCCCGCACCTCTCTCTCCGGTACCCAATAGCGCGGCGTCGTCTCGAAGGAGAATTCCCGCTTCTCATGTTCGGCGACATCGCGTGTTTCAATTCCATCGAACGTTGCCCAGCGATGATCGAATTGATGAATCATTTTGGCTTCATAGAGCGGAACGTAATGCTCCGGCTGCGTAGAGGAGCCGTCATACGGATCCAAATCTTCGGGATGCGTCATGTTGAGTAGAGCTGGCTGTCGAACTGGAATAATCCAGTCCGTGCCTTCCTGCCGGTAACCTTCCTCGTGCAACTGCTTCGCTGTGCGAAAAAGACTACTATCCGAGGTCATGTTGAATAGCCCTTGCCTAAAGCTAATACCCCACGGGTTTCCCGCTCTGCCACCCGATTCGTTCAGCAAAACTGGAATACGCGTATAAATTTTCCTGGTGAGCTCGGCATCCATTCTAGCGCGAAAGGTTGGCGCAGTCTTTGTATTCGGATTGATCCTCGCGATCTCCTCAGCGGACAGGCTAAATTTCCTCTCGGCTTCATGCAACTGCTCAATCCTTCGAATGAAGAACGAGTATTCTGCTTTTGTCGGGATTGCCTCGCCAGATGTCGCGAGAATGCAAAACTTGAATGCATGATGGACGGATGGAAAGATGAACTCCTCGTTTTCAAATGAGGTGATCGATACCAGCTTGTCTCCATCCACTAGTGATGCGAAAAAGGGTGCCGTTGTAGAATCCGTGGCAATTCCCGTCGGAATAATGATGCCAGTGCGGCCTCGTCCGCAAACAAGCGACGTGAAGAGCTCAGCGAACAGGCTATAGCTATTCACCTTGCCGCGTGCCGTGAGTTCAAATCTGCTAGATTCACGCACAAACTCATTACTCGCCTCGAATCTGCGCTTTTCAGCCTCATACGCCTCAAATATATCGGGGCGAGACTTTTGCAGCGATTGAATTGCCTTCTTGCGCGCTGACCCAGCTAGCTCTGCGATCTCTGGCCAATGTTGCGCGAAGTATTCCTCCTCGCCCAACTGCATAACCTCCCAGGGCGGATTGCCGAGCACAACATCGAAGCCACTGTTGGCCATCACGTCGGGGAATTCGAGCGGCCAATGAAAAGCGCAGGCTTTACTTGCGAGCTGGCGGGCGGCGCCGAGGCGCGGGCCGTAGACGGTTCCACTGCGCATGGCTGTCCAGACATCGGCGGTGGTGGGCACGAGCGAAGTTTGCAGGTCGAGCGATTGCGTCTCAGTCTTGGGCGTGAGGAAGGCGGCAATGTAAAGATCGGCGGCCTGGGTGAGGTTGACCAGGCGCGGATCAGAGTGGGCAGAATGGAATCGATCTCGTTTGACTTCGATCTGCTGGACAGTGTCCTCGGGCAGCTCACGGACGGCGCGCAGGGATGCGGCGAGCGGCGGCAATTCAACGGGCTGCGCGCGCCGTCCGGAAAAGTCGAGGAGTCCGGCAACCTCACCTTTGTCGCGCTTGTTGCGACGGTCGAAGTCACGGGCAGTGGGCTTGTGGTCGCCGGTGAGAGGCTTGTAGGCCGCGTCGGGAATGCCTTTTCGCAGAGCCTCCAGGTCAAAAATGCCGAGCAGTGAGTCGCCAACGCGGATATTTGCATCGAGGAAGCCGAGTGGCTTACCCGGCTCGACGGTTTCAATCCAGAGGGCGACTCGGGTGAGTTCGACGGCCATGGGGTTGCGGTCGACGCCGTGGACACAGCAACGGACTGCATCGCGCAGGGCATGGCGGTAGTCGGCTGTGGAGGGCAAGCCGCCGGTGCGGAGGCGCGCGACGCGAGTAGCGATGCGGCGGGCGGCGGCCAGCAGGAAGTGGCCGGAGCCGCAGGCGGGATCTATCACCGTGACGGCGAGCAGGGCGGCGGGGGCATCCTCGGCTTCGCTCTCAATGCGATCGAGGACTGGATCAAGGGCGCTGTCGAGCAGGGCCTGCACAAGGCTGTCGGGAGTGTAGTAGCTGCCGGTCTTCTTGCGCTCGTTGCCTTTGGTCTCGACACCTTCAGCAAAAGCAAAGCCGCGGCCATCGAGTGTGAGGCGGGGAGTGAGTTCGAGCAGTCCTTCATAGACGGAGCCGAGTTCTTCGGTCTCCATGTCGCGCCAGTTGACGGGAACGATGACGCTGTCGTCGCGGAGCCATGCAAGGCGGTAGATGGCCTCCATGAGGGCACGGTTCGAAAGACGGGCAGTGTCGAGGCTGGGGGTGCCGTGCTGCTCGAAAAGGCCGCCGAGGGCTGGCAGAGCAAGGCGTGGCTCGCCGTCGGCCAGCGCACGGAAGACGATGAGCAAACCTTCCCAGCGGTCGTGGAACTGATCCCAGCCGCTGCGGCGAATGGCGCGATCACGCAGGGCGCCGAGAGAGTAGCCTTCGGCGTAGACCTTGCGGGCTTGGTCAGGGGAATCGGGCGGATGAAGGAGGCTGCGGTCTTCCGCGGCAAGCAGGAAGATGAGGCGATAGACAAGACGAAGCAGCTCATTGAAAAACTGCGGCATCGGCAGCCGGCCACTGGTGAGCCGGTCACGGAGATCGGTGTTCGCCGCATTCGAGAGAAATCCGTTACCGAGAGCGAGCAGTGCTTCTTTGACGCCGACGCTGAGGCGCTCACGTGCTGCGAGGCCCTCTTTGCTGCCGGTCTCGCGCCAGCGTTCGAGAGCACAGTCGGTGACAGGGCTGCCTGTTTGACCGAAGCGGCTGGCGTGAACGATGAGCCAGAGCGCGGCAAAGCCGGCGAAGTCCTCGTTCTCGAAGATTTGCCGCAGGTTGGCTTCTAAAAAGGCCGGGCGGGTAAGGCTCTGGTTGTCGCGGAGAAGACGGAGGCGCTCGCCGTTGCAGCAGAATCCCCAGAGGGCATTGTCCTCGGCATTGAGCCATTCCTGCAGCGAAGATGCGGCCGAGCGGCGGCGATCATGCGACAGGTTGGCGCTTGCGTGGTCGAGGTCATCGGCAGGCGAAACAACTACAACAGGAATGCGGCCCTTGCAGGCCTCAAGTGTGAGGATGTAGGTGCGTTCGCCGTGGACTCTGGGCGCGGTTACCGGCTCGATGTCCGTGAAGCCGAAGACGTCGCGCAGGAGTTCCTGGGTAAATCGGATTGCGGCCTGCTGGGAGGGATGGGCGCCAGCGAAAAGCTCGCGGAAGAGTGCCTGACCAATGCGGAAGTAGCGCGCTGTTTCGTCGCGAAGTGTAAGCCCCTTGGGGATGTGGTAGCCGGCATCGGTCTGGTCCGCAGCCTTGCGCTCCGCCACAGCAGCAAGCTTGGCAGGCGAGATAAGAGAGCCTTCGAGGCTGATGGCGTCGAACGCGAAATCTGACTTGCGAACGCGAGCCATATTAGATGCCTCCCGGGATAAGAACGAAGAGGCCGACTACGTCAGCGGGCAGGACGGGCTCGACGGTCACACGGGGCACACCGCCGGTTTGCGACAAGGCGGACCGCACGCGATCATGATCCTGGAGCAGGGCAGCGGCGCGCTCGCGGCTGTAAGTGGCGATGGGGCCGTCGTTTTGCAATGCCAACTGCACGCGTTCGCGCGCCTGGGTGAGGAATCGGTCACGGGCGGATGGTGCGAGATTATCGCTGGCGGGTGACTCCAGCAGCTTGAAGGCGTCGTCACCGCTCACATAGGTATCAAGTTGAGTGCCCGAAAACGCGAGGGCTCCAGCCTCTTCCACGAGGAGCAGCCTATCTTTGCGACCATGCACGATCAATTTGAATCGCAGCCGCAGGAGAACCAGCGTGGTCGTTGTCTGGACCGCCATGGAGGGCCAAACGCCGGTGCGGCCTAGAGACGGAAGAGCAGAGTCTCCCTGATGAAGCGCTCCTTCGAGGAGAAAGTCGGCGAGAACGGCGGTCATGGGATGGCTGCGTACAACGACTTCAGTGCCGGCGGGGCCAGGCTCTTCGAAGACAATGCGCCGCGTACCTTCCAGACCGCGGGCTGCGAGGCGCTCACGCAGGGCGAGCGGAAGCGCATCAAGATGGGCCAGCATGACTCCGTAGTTCGCTTCCTCAAGTGGTGCATTCAGGCGACTCATCGCCCGCTGGAGGAATCGGCCGACTTCAGCCGGACCGCCGAGGAGACTCCGCCACCGATGCCATTCAGGAGCTACTTCTTCGGGGCGAATGGCGTTCTGCGCAAAGCGGGCGCGGGAGCGACGCTCCCCCTCCTCCGCGTCATACCAGCGGGTCTCCATTTGGGCGGCGTCTTGGGAGAAATCGATGCCGAAATCCAACCGCATCTGTTGCGTTCGTCCCTTGCGGAGGAGGACCGCGTTCATGAGCGCACCGGCGACGGCCGATCTTTGCTCTGGAAGCGGGACGGTGACGCCTGTGGCCTGTCGTATGGCTTCTGCTTTGCGAAGAATCACTTCGAGAACCGCGCCGTCTATTGCACTATCTGGCGAATAGAGCAGCACTGAGCGGACGACCTTGGCGGGTTGCCCAAAACGATCAACGCGACCTTCCCGCTGTTGATGGCGCGTTGGGTTCCACGACAGGTCATAGTGAATGACCGAGTCGAAGAGATGCTGCAGGTTGATGCCTTCAGAGAGGCAGTCGGTGGCAACAAGAATTCTCTGCTCAGCCTCAACCATGGATTCGACACGAGCGCGGCGATCCTCAGGAGTGAGAAGCCCGGTGACAACATCGACGCGCAGCTTTGGAAATGCCTTGCGGAGCCCTGCTGCGACATGCTCTGCCGTTGCGATGAATCGGCAAAACAATATGGGATTGACTTTCTCAGCAAGTATCGGCCGGAGAAGAGCGACGATGGCATCGAGCTTGGGATCGGCAGCGCGTGTGAGCCTTTCAGCCTGTTGAATCAATGCACGTAGCTGAGCGTCGTCAGCAACGATCGAAGCGGGTTCGACATCGAGGCCGTCTGCTTCGTCTTCATCACACAACTGTTCTTCGAGGACGTCCACATCATTGAGGCGAGTGCGGAGCGCGCTCAGGGCTGCAGAAGGAGAGGATCCAACGCAGCGCATGAGAGCCAGGGTACTCCAGAACGCAAGCCTGCGACTGTGCTGATCTTCGCCGGCGCCTTCCACAACCCCAAGGCAGTAATCGAGCACCGCATCATGGAAGGCTTGGTGGTCGCCGCTGAACCGATAGATTTCTTCTCTGCTTAGGTGCTTTGGAAACGAGCGTTCCTCGCCCCACTCGCGCCCAGTGATATCAATGCGCCTGCGCTGGACGAAGTGCCGTGCCAAGCGCCTGCGGCCGGCTTCATCTTCAAGGTATCCACTTGAGAATTCAGAATTCACCAGTCCCAGCAATCGGTCAAAGGCGTCTTCGTCGCCACTGTGAGGCGTGGCGGTTAGTAATAGCAAGTGGCGCTGCTCGTCGTCAGCGAGCCTCTTCAGAAGTTCAAACCTCTGCTGGCGTCCCAAGTGCGTTCCTACACAGGCATGTGCCTCGTCTACGATGACGAACTGAGGGCAGGCGCGTGCAAAACTCTCGCGGCGCTTCTCGGCCTTTATATAGTCAAGGCTAACAACGGTATACGGGTGCGCCCCAAACAGCGTCTGCGATACTGCGAGCGTTCGTTCAAGTCGAGCAGCAGATGAGGAAGTGATAGCAACGGCATCTATGTCGAACTTGGCACGAAGCTCCGTCGTCCACTGATCGACTAGTTGCGGCGGGCAAAGGATCGCGAAGCTATCCACTTCGCCACGGTCAATCAACTCACGCAATATCAGGCCGGCCTCAATGGTCTTTCCAATTCCGACGTCATCAGCAATCATCAACCGCACAGTGGCAAGGCGGAGGGCCATGAGCAGTGGGACCAATTGATAGGCGCGGGGCTCGAAGGCCACCCGAGAAGCAGAACGGAATGGTCCCGCACCGCGGCGCAGCGAAAGCCGCAAGGCTTCCGCAAGAAGGCGACCAGCATCCTGGGTTGCCAGGTCCTCCAGTTTCGGTAGATCAAATCGTGCAGGCACGACCGGTTCGGTCTCAAGAGCGGGGTCAAGCAATTGAATGTCGGATTCGCTTCCGGTCAGAGGCCGGAGGCATAGCAGGCCCTGAAAAGGAGACGGAAGCGATACCCATTCCCGTCCGCGTGCCTGCACCAAATCTCCAGGAGCAAAAGTTGCCGTCATTCAAGATCTCCTAACAACTTTGCCAATTGGGCCGGCGGTTGGGAAGGCATTTCCTTCGGAAGAGTAAAAACGGTGAACGCCATGGATTCAAGTTTGGCAATGACCTCTGATGAAACATTATCCGGTACCGCTACGACACGGTGCTCGCGCCATGCAAGCGGCAGAATCACGCCATCGATGCTAAGCGGCTTGTCTGAGGGCTTGGCTAGTCCCCACGCGTCAATTGCTTCAACCCAAGGTTCCAGCCCGTTCGGCGGGGCTTGCCGTCTCTCTTCAGTGTGAACTGTTGAAGCAGCGAGCTTCAAGAGCAGACGACAAGCATCGGGGTCAGTTCGGTCAATGCATTCGTGGTCGGGCTGGTTGTAATAAGACAAAAGGCAACGATAGCAGCCCTTCACGCACCTTGCATCTGGATCGGTCGTTAGCTGGCCGATATCTTGAGCTGCGATTGCCGCATCAAGATTCTCGTAATGCATAAGCTCCAGCGCCGCTCTTGCGACCTCGGCAAGCTTGTCCGGCTCCTGAATGACTCTACTCAATACACCTGCGCCGCCTTCAGTGGCCTCGTAAACAAGGATCGCATTTCTGCGGTCTCGCGATGGAACCGGCTCAGTGTAAGTCTCTCCCTCTTCCAACTGAAAGGTAAGTTCCAAGCCACGNNAGGACTGCGTTTTTGTTGTCCTGAACGATCGGGACAATCCTCTGTGGTGGCGCTACTTCGGGGTCAACTTCTCCGTTCTCGGCCTCATCTTCCCCTTTTGTCCAACGACCATTTGATGTATTGATGAAGAACCCCAATAGACTCCGTTCCTTGCGCCGCCGCAGACCTTTATTGATCCGGCTGATCAGTGCTCCGGGAGCGTAATCGAGAAGCAGCGTTGGTTTATCGTTCAATTTGGCGCAAGCCGAGAGGACATCAAGCGTTCCCTCGCGGATGGACCACGAGAAAACGGTTTGAATCTCAAATCCCTGCCGCTGCCGGTCTTCGTCGTTCGAGGTAATTCGCAGAGCCGCTTGAGTCTCCACATTATCAATTCTCAGAATGTCGCGAATTGGATCGACTCCGGACAGGCTGGCACTGCAACTAATACACCGCTCAACTTCTGCTTCATGAGCCGCACCGCATTGATCGCAGACAAAAAGGGTTTCTGTGGGAATCCTTCCGGCATCTTCCAGTTGGCGTCCCGGCGGCAACTTGGCCTTTGTGACCCTGTATGCGCGTCCCTCATGGTAGATGAGGCTTCTCGGTCCAAACTCTGCAATTGCTAAGAATCTGGCTCTTTGCAAGTAAGTGGCCTTGCTGGCGCCAGCTCCTGCCGGCACGTACGCATAGAGCGGCAAACGCGGAAAATTGTATCCGGGTAAGAATCCTTCCGTTGCCAGATAACGGTATGTATAAAAGTCGGATCCAGTGGACGAAGTGCCGCGCTCCAGCAGAGCAATCTGCTCGTTGGCCTGTAGTTGCTCAGACCGCACTTCTCGCCGCTCCTGGGCAGACAAACCCCGCATTTCTGAACGTCTGTTGGCTTCTGTAAGCTGCCGTCGTGCACTTTCATAAAGCTGTCGCCAGCGTGAAAATGCACGGTCAAAACGCTCTGCAGCATGTTCGCTGACCGCTGCTGCAAACGCATCCCGGTCAGCGGCCCAAGGCGCCTTATCTGCTGGAAGCTCATTGGCAACACTCGCGAGGACCCGAAGCATGCCTGCTGCTGCGTGCTTGGTCAGTGTCGGTGCCTCGATTGCATTCATCAATTCCTTGACGAGTGGAAGCCCATCCTGTTCAAGGTCTAGGACATGAGGAATGTCCGGCTTCAGTTCCTGGCGGGACTCAGCAAGCCAGACCGCATGAAGATGGGATTCGATCAGGTCGCGATTGGCCAGTTCCAAAGAAGGCGCCCTCACAATTCCGGCGACCATTTCCTGTGGTTTTGAGAAGTAGTGCTGATCATGTGGACTCTGGGCGGCGCAGTAGGAAATCACTAACGCAGCTTGCCCCGATCTTCCCGCACGCCCAGAACGCTGTGCATAGTTGGCCGGCGTAGGCGGAACATTGCGCAGGTAGACTGTATTTAGCGCGGAAATGTCTACACCCAACTCCATGGTCGGCGAGCAGAACAGTACGGGCAGAAATGAATTGGTCTCCTCCGGCAGCCATTTCTTAGGCGTTTCGTTGAGCTCTTTGCGGTCATCGGCACCAAAACGAAATCTGAATTCTCGCCACTGGCGGCGTTCCTGGTCCACTTGGGCAGTATGCTCTCGCCCTTCGAAGCCAAATAGCCCCTCCCCGCCCCTCTCCAACATCTCGGCCAGGGCTTCGTAAAGCTGGATGAAGTACCGATTTCCAGAAGATTCCTCACCTGAGATTGGCCCAGCAACAAGCCGTACCGCGCCAGCATTGAGTTGCCACCCTTCAACATCGAAGCTGGTTCCAACGCGTCGGACGTATCCGTACCTCTCAGCGGCGGAGAGCATAGCATTGAGAGTCGGGGTGTACTCGTTCGCTGCGAGTCGGCGATTCCATATATTGGCGCTCCTTATTTGGCGCGCCATATTGCTGCTTGGACCTGCCTTCACAATCAGCGCATCATCGCGAACACCGGCCTGTACAGGAGTGAGAATGAGAGCTGCGGCTCTGCGAAGATCTTCGCGCAGAGGAACGCTCCATGGCTCCCGCAGGTGCTGCTGAGATGCTATTGCCAGCGTCTCGATACTGGTTTGTTGTAGAGCCTCAGTCGTAACTGCCAAACCCCGGCGTAGGATGTCGAAAAGGCAACGGAATGCCCTTTCTAGTGCCTCTTGCGAAGCTTCACGCAATGGAAGCGGAGCACCCTCGAACAGATCCCGTTGCGAGATGAATTCATCAAGTCCGGGATAGTTTGCCTTGACCAGGCCCAGTTCCTCAAGATTTGGATTGGTGTACCGCCAGCCTCGACGCTGGTCAGCCCAGATCCGATGAGTCAGGACCAGACCGATCGTTCGCTCCGCCTCTATTTGGCGCATACCGATGGCATCAGGATCGGCCATCCATTCCTTGCGCCTCTCTCTATTGGAAGCAATGAACCCCAACTTCTGCCGTACACGAGTACCGAAATCTTCCTGAGCAAGGCCTTCGGGGCCAGCGGACCTGGCCGCAGCAAGAATGGCGCCACGTAATAAGGAGACGAACAGGAAGTCATTGAAATGACCTGCTTGCAATGCTGCATCCTGACGATTGTCAGTAAAGGCCAGGAGCTTGCGCTTGTCCATTTGAATGTTGCGCGCGGGCTCATTCATCCAGCGAAGTGCGCTTGAAGCAAGAACTGTTGTAGCTGAGCTACGGCCCTCGGCTGACAGGCCAGCCAGTTTGTTTATTTCCCGGGCTTGCGATGCTGGCTGGTCTTTGCATGCCGGGCAGAAGCGAAACTTGCCCGGAATAAACCAGGCCGAAATCCCATTTCCGCCAATGGCGCCAGAGGCGTCAACTGTGATTGCTTCAAGCTGGAAATTCCTCTTGTCTGTGCGAATTCTATCTACACCACCTCGCGATTCACGCCACTCCTCGGGATAGTCCTCCGGATTTCCGGCGAACTGAAAATCCTCGTCATTCTTTCGAAGCGGGACTATGTACCCGGCACGTATGTCGGGATCCGCATCGTCCAAGGGGCTTTCATCAATAGCGCGGGGTATGGCTCGCTCAGTGCCAACTTCTTTGATTAAAGAGACTGGATGGAACTCCTGCCCGCACCGGCGGCAAAAGAACATCGAATACAGCCGGGCGTCCGGAAGGTCGGGGTCAAACCTCTGCCCGTCGAGAGTAACCTGCCGCCTCCCCTCCCCCAGCAAAGTCGCATAGACCTGGCCTGCACCCGATACGAACCGATGGAGTTTGAAGGCAAGGAATGCGCGATTTCCGCTCCCTCCTCTTTGAGAAGCGGGCTGGCTCATGAGAGTGAGCATAGCCTGAATCTGAGATTTGCAAACTGCCGGGTCCCTTTCAGTGAGTTCTGAAAGCCGCTGGGCGGCGGAGGCCAGTGTGGTTGGCACCCGCCGCGAGAGCTTTTGACCATCATCAAGTCCAATTTGGAGTTCAATCCAGACTGCCAAGGGATGCACTTTGAGTTCTTCGTCCGTGAGAACCTGGGCTGGCTCCTGGTCAAGAACGCAGGCCAGAGGAGTTCTAAGCTCATCGTTCACGCGCAGTTTCGAATCTGTTGCCCGATTCAGGCTTTCGTCTATCACCGCGTCGGTCGGGATAGATGTCCCAAACAGGCGAGAGGCTACTCCGGCGACGGCCGAGGCCTTGGCGTCAATGCCGCCTTCACTCGCCATCGTCGCCGAGGTCCCAATGCATATGGGATTCTTGCCCCGGCAGAGCCGGTCACGGAGCCTGCGAACCAGCATCGCCACGTCGGCGCCCTGACGGCCGCGATACGTGTGAAGTTCGTCCAGAACGATGTAGTCAAGACCCTCCGCATTCGCAATCACCTGCCGGTCCCGCTCACTTTGCCGGGTCATCAACAGTTCAAGCATCATGAAGTTGGTCAGCAGAATGTCTGGCTTGGAATGCCGAATTAGATCGCGTTCGTCTTGGTTCTCCTGGCCCGTGTAACGCGCGAATGTGGGACGAAGGTGCTCGGGCAGGCCGGCCTGGTCAATGAACTTCTCCAGTTCGCTCATCTGGCTGTTGGCCAGCGCATTCATCGGGTAAACAATGATCGCCCTGGTTCGACTGCTTTCTCCCGCCGCTCGTCCACGAATAGCCGAATCGATGATTGGGATGAAGAAGCATAACGACTTCCCCGACCCCGTCCCGGTCGTGACGACGAAGCTCTGCTTCTCCTTCGCCTTTGCGATTGCTTGGGATTGGTGGCGGAAAAGTGTAAGCGGCTGCCCATCGATCCGAAATACTTGTTCAGTTTTCTCGTGAAGAGTGCCTTCGGCAACTAGTTGGGAAATGGAATTTCCAACCTGGAAATGCGGGTTGATGCTGACAATCGGCTCCGGCCAGAATCTGCCGCTGGCATATACCTGGTCCACTTGATCCCGTATGTCCTGGGCTCGGATGGTGGTAAAGGAGCGTGCAAATCGTTCATAATCCCGGACAAGAGAAGAATCTAGATCAAATACATCCATTGGAGATCCCCGCTGGCCTCTATCCACCAAATTTGAGCCATCGGCCGAGGCGTTGAGGTGCCGGTTAGCCCACGAACCGAAACTCTGCTCATCTGGACGCAGATCGGCTGGATGTTCAATGAGTTACCTAAGCATCATCCGACATTTGCAGTCCCATTGTCCAAACTTTCGAAATGAGAACTCGCTAGATCCATAAAGATGCGCCCCCACGATGGTGCCGGATCATTGGCTCCCGATCACGGTGATTGCGAGTCCCGTGCATTGTTGGCCCCCGTTTTTCCCTGACATCTGAGGTTGCAGATCAATCATCCCAAAACCAACGTATCAAATCCCACAGTACTCCAGGAGGAAACCGTGAGACTTCGCCGCAATCAACTCTGCCCTATCCACCGCTCAGTCTCCTGCTGCGGCAGAGAGGCAATCCCGAGAGAGAATCGTCAGCGCCGGATGGGCGTTCGGCGCATCGAAGACCCTCATCACCCCAGGGGATACCGGGAACTCCGCTCCAACGGTGAAATGCGCAAACTCCTCGACCGGAAGATTGCCACCCAGCGTGGCAAGTGCGCCCTCTGTAACGAACCGTTCACCAATTACGGCGACATAGTACCCGACCATATCCATCCCCGCGGCATGGGCGGGGCATGGAGAGACGACCACCCGGAAAACATTCAGGCGGTTCATTGGTGGTGCAACGGGGAAAAGGGATCGAACAGAGTATGATCTTCAGCTGGTGCACCATTCATCTATATCTACTGTATTTACAAACAGATGCAAACAGTGACCTTGCCATGCGTTCAGAATTATCGCACAAATATAACAGTATGTGTTATATTATATCCGTGACCGGAGATGAACTCAAAAACGCCCGCAAGGCGTCTGCATGGACGCAAGCCCAAGCCGCCGCGCGGCTCGGCGTAACCCAGGCCTATTTGTCGATGGTCGAGCGGGGAGAGCGTGCTGTCTCCTCAGAACTTGCCTTAAGAGCGGTGGAAGTATTTGATGTTCCGGCCACAGCACTTCCGCTCACGGAGTATCAGACACACGCCCGCGACGCCGGCTTCTTCCAGTCGATGCTGGGCAGCCTTGGCTATCCGGGCTTTGCCTATCTGCGTGGTCCGGTCAGATTGAATCCGGTGGAAGTGCTGATGGAGGCGCTGGACTCGGACGATCTGGATTCGCGGGTTACGGAGGCGCTGGCGTGGCTTCCTCTTGCCTACCCGTATCTGAACTGGGAGTGGCTGACCGCGAATGCGAAGTTGCGGGNNCGCCTGGTGAAAGAAGATACTCTATGCAGAGAATCGATGACACGCGCGGAGCGGGCTTGGCTGCGCGAGCATCGACCGAAGTCGGCCGAACACTGGAATCTGCTGACAGACCTAACCGTGGATCAACTCGATCATGTCGCCCTTTAACCGGCCGCCGGAACCGTGGAACACCTTCTTCAAGGAGTTGGACTGAGCCAATCGCCATTGGCAAAATCCCCATCGACTCGGATGATTTTCACTGATTTACCGTTCATTCAGGATCAGTGCTTACAAGTACAGATTCGAGCCTCTGATCGGCGAATATTCTGAATCAACGCCACCAGTTTGAACGGATTTCTTCACCGGGGATAACCTCGGAAGGAACTCCGGGAGTCGGGGACCAGAGCTTCAGGTCTTTGTCAGCAAAGACACTCTCGATGGGCTTCGTCCATGCGTGGAGCGCAAGGTCAAACAGTCCCCAGTGAATGGGCATGAGCAGACCGTGGCCGCCAAGAGCACGAAAGCTGCGGACAGCGCCATCCGGTCCCAGGTGAATGTCGGACCAAAGCGGGTCTGAAGCACCGATCTCAAGCATGGTGAGATCGAACGGTCCAAACTGCCTGCCAATATCGACGAAGCCATCCCACTCCCCCGAGTCAGCGCCGTAATAGACGCGGTGCTTGGGGCCGACGAATGCAAAGGAAGCCCATAAGGTCTCGAATCGGTTGAAGAGACTGCGACCGGAGAAATGGCGGGCTGGCAATGCGGTGATCGTCACTGAGCCGACAGTTATGCTCTCGGTCCAGTTCAGCGCGGTGCAGCGCGTGGCATCGACGCCGAGAGTATGCAGAATCTTCTCAACGCCGAGCGGCGTGATCCAGCGGGCGTTCTGAAGCTGCGGCATTGTTGCAAGCGCGCGGATGGTGCCTGCGCCAAGATGATCGTAATGGTCGTGCGAAATTACAACGGCATCGATAGATGGCAAATCCTGAAGTGCAAGCGGCGCGGGAAAGAAACGCTGGGGGCCTGCCCACTGCGTCGGGGCCGCGCGTTCATCCCAGACCGGATCGATGAGCAGACTTATCCCGTCGATTTCAACCAGCGAAGTGGAGTGGCCCATCCAGGTAATGCGCAGGCCAGAGCGAGGACTCGTCGCAAAGATCTGCGGATCGGTATGAAAGGGGCCAAGAGAATGTCTTGGTGATCGTGCCGCAGCTCCCAAAAAGAATCGGGGACCAATCTTGAACATCAGCGAAAGCCCACCGACCTTCGCCGGTACGGGATTCAAAAACTTTTTACCTTCCCGTTTCGCAGGCATCAGGGTCATGCTGATTGGATGGTTTATCTTGCGCGTAGATTCCTCAAAACGTATGCAGTCATGAGAATATGCAGCCGCTCTATTCCTCCGGCAGCAGCGGAGCAAGCGGGCAGACTTCGATCCGTTCGCGCGAGGCACCCATCGCAATATATAAGCCTGACGCAACGATCAGAACTCCACCCAGAAGCATCGAGATCGTCGGTATCTCATGCCAGAAAAGATAAGCGATCAAGGCACCGGTGAGGAGCTGCGTATAGTGGTATTGAGAAACGCTGGCCGCAGAGGAATGCTTCAAGGCAACATAGAAGCAAACGCTTCCCAAAGCGCAGAAGAATCCTGTCGCGCCGAGTGCAGCCGTGAGCCGCGCAGTCAGCGATTCAGCGTGGCCGATCATGCGCCCGAAGCCGTATGCGGCCATCACGATTCCAGAGAAGAAGACAAAACTCTCTGACTTTTCCGTCTGTGTGAGGACGCGCGACCAGACCATGTTGGCCGAAAAGCAGGCCACGCAAACCATGCAGGCAGCAATGCCGATCCAATCTCCCTGACGCGCGGAGCCAAAGGGATCGACGGCGACAACGACTCCGGCAAAGCCAACCAGGATGGCTAGCGATTTGCGCCAGTCAAGCCGCTCACGCAGGAACAATGCAGCCAGGATTGCAGTAACCATCGGAGCCATGAAGACAAGGATGTAAAACAACGTCAATGGCAGATGACGCAGGGCAACGACCACGCATAGGTTATTGATAAGATCCAAACAGGAGCGCAGGATCTGCCGTCTGGGCTTCTTCGGCCATAGAGACTTTACCTGATTGCGCCACCAGCCATGCAACAGCAGAAACGCCACGACGAAGAGGCCCAGAAACGCAACCACCTCATAGGCAGGCAGTCGCGAGCCTCCAATCATTTTGATGATGCTATCGGCCAGCACCCAACAGGTGAATCCAGACAGTGCAAAGCCAATTGCCTCGAATTCGGAATAGGAGGTCTTCATTGTTTGAAACAGTGCGCTATGCCCACATTAACAGAGAGACTCACTGTTCCAGCAGTCCACGCTGGCTCGATGAGAAGTCGTGAAAACAACTCACTCTTCGTTATCATCATCGAATTCGCCGTCTTCCATCTGGCTTGCTTCATAGGCGGCACGTTCTCGCTTGTCCCTACGAACGGTGAGGAGTTGCGAACCGATCGTGTGCTTGGGCACGAAGCAGTAGTTGTAGAAGGCCTCGAACAGCGCTACGTTGGGAATCCGTTTCTGCGTGAGCAGATCGTTGAGATGGTGCGAGAAGAGAGAGCGAAATGCCTCTGGGGTAATAGCGTAACTGGATCGCTTGCCATGAACGCGAACCGTTGCCTCCAGCCATCCTTTCTCAATCCAGGACAGGATTTCAGTCTTGCGTACATGCAGTATTCTTGCCAGCGATTCGATCGACATCCAATCGCAGCGAATCTCCCGGACCTTCAATTCGTTTCGTTGTAGCGCGCAGCGAACTGACTTCACGCTTCGCCCCAACACCTTTGCCGTTTCCGCGACCGAATGGGTGGCAATGTGTTCGCGCAATGTGTCGAGTTCACCTTCGGTCCAGCGCCGGTGCTCGTCGCGAATCTTCAATCCTATTTGCAGAACAAACCGCCAACAGGATTCTCTGGATCGGCCGCTGTGTCGTTGCAGTCGGCAAACGAGTTGACCGAGCTTTTCTCCTGACAATACGCGGGCCTGAATGGCCATGGCTTTGGCTTCGTCGCTCCACGCATTGATCGCATTCTGATTTTGCGCAGCATTCATCGGGCACCTCTGGGGATGGAGATGCGAANNAACTCTTCTACATATAGAGCTGTCGAGAAGAGGAAAAACGAACAGAGATGCGCAACTTTTTTGCAAACCGCGCGTTTAGACATATAATGCGATTACATACCACGCACGGCCTTGGTTTGCGTGGCTGCTTGCATTCGTTCGGCATTACAGATTGGCTTCCCACTCAAGGCTTGAGCCATCTGCGCAAGTCCGGTCAAAGCTTGAAAGATCGACAAATATTTACGCGGTGTACGATCTCTGCGATGCTTTGTTGGGATTGCTTTGGGAGATACGTCGGAAAGCTCGGCTGCTGTTTAGGCCCAGGCTTTGATTTGTGACCGATCCGGCATCCGCTCCTTCCTGTATCTGGTTCAGGATGACGGAAATCCCTGCTGAAAGATGGTCGAGATGCAATTGCCTACACCCTCTGAGCTATGCTGGAATGCGAAGTTCCCGCCTGAGCAGGAATGGATTGAACAAACCATTCACGTCGCCGTCGTGAACGTATGGCGACGCGCGCATCATGTCGCGCACTCTCAGTTGGGAAATGATTCTTTGGTGCAGGAAATCATGGAGATTGCCATTGAAGGGGCTGTATGCCGCCTCCAAACTGACTCTCCGCAAGGCCCGGAATATGTGGCATCTTTGCTGGAACGTTTGTTTTTGCAAGAAGTTAGGCGCAGGCGGAAAGCAAACAACCGTCTGGTTTACCTCGGTTCAAACCAGGAATTGCTTACCGGTTCTGCTCAAAATCCACATACTCTGGTTGATTCCGCGATAGACTTGGATAGAATCTTGCGTGGTATACCGCCGGACGTTCGTATCGCCCTTTTACTAAGATATAGCCGATCCCGATGGAGCGAAGTTGCCGCGGTTCTCGGAACCTCGGAGGCAGCTATACGTCTTCGGTGCAAAAGGGCGCTCGACAGAATTCGCCAGAAACTGGAGGGTCAAATTCATGACAATTAATTGTTGCAGTGCTGTGCGCAGTTGGAAAGGAAGCCGTGGCTGAGATTCATTCATTACCCCTTGACGGCGACAACGACACGCTTCTGTTTGAGAAACTTCAGGAGCACGTTCTTGCTCACTACCCCAACCCAGAGCGCAAGGGGTGTCCCGATCCGGCGGTTCTAAAGAGTCTGATCGAAACTCCCGGCGAGGTAACCCTTGCCGCTCTCAACGACTTGCACATCTTTAAGTGCGCGGAATGTACGCGCATGCTGATGGAACTCAAGCAACAGAAGAAGCACAAAGCCTCTGAGTAGAAACCATCTTTAGATTTCAGGATCGATCCTCCCCCCCTTATAAATAGATCGTGGCACAACTATTCTCCAAAAGAATCCAGAGAATCGGTGACGAGCGACCAGCAGTCCTTGGCAGTTAGGCGAGATTTTGTTTGTAGAGTGCGAGCAGTTCGGCCCAGGCACGTTCGGCGCCGACTTCGTTGTAGACCTGGCTGCCACGCACCGTCCAACCATGGTTGCAACCATCATAGACCTCGATCGTCGCGGCGAGATATGCTGCAGCGAAAGCGGCTTTGAGCGTATCCTTCGCGACGGGATCGCGTTTGTCGTCGTTGTCGGGGACCGCACAGAGAAACGAGGCCTGATCATGATTTCGGAGCCGAGTTCCGAAAGCGAGCTCAGCGTCTGGCGGCCGCTGATCCTGCGCCGGTTTCAG
>PMGP01000251.1 GCA_003156235.1 Acidobacteriaceae bacterium | reverse complement strand
TCTTCAGAAAGCAGGACTAGGGCAAATTAACACTGGAATTCTTCGCCCCACTTACCCTCCCCTATGGGATTAGAAACAGGAAGTGACATCATCTATTCTCTGACACATGACGGACGAACATGTGACGTCGGATTCTGAAGAGAAAAGCTTCTTTCCAGACTGGGCGAAGCCATATTCGGACATTGATGGTGAGATTGCTTCGGTCTACCCTGCAAAGCCTCACTTTGTGCTCTTAGGCGCGGGGGCAAGTAAGGCGGCGCTTCCTCATGGTGACAGAAGGGGACAAAGCGTTCCTGTCATGCTCGAACTCGTAGATGAGTTGAATCTGATCGAGACAATTCCAGATGATCTCAGGGAACTTGCGAGGGCAGATTTTGAGGCTGCCTATTCTCGTCTCGTTGAACGCCCTGAATACGACACTCAGGAGATTGACAAGAAAATCACCGCATTCTTTTCAGGCTTGCGGTTGCCGAAGGAACCCAATCTCTACGATTATCTCAACTTGGGACTACGGGAAAAGGACGCGATTTTCACCTTCAATTGGGACCCACTTTTGGTTCAGTCTCAAGTGAGACTTCGAAATATGGGCGTGGATCGACTTCCGTCGCTGTTCTTCTTACATGGCAATGTTTCTGTGGGTTATTGCGAAAGAGATGACGTAAGCGGTATCGCTGGCGACGCTGGCATTCGAGGCTATCCATGTAGTCATTGCGGTCAGCCATTCAAGCCATCAAAACTTCTCTTCCCAGTCGAGCACAAGGACTACAAATCTGATCCATTCATAGCCAGAGAATGGGAGGCGGCTGTGGAGATACTTGAGCATTGTTTTTGGTTCACGATTTTCGGATACAGCGCCCCTAAGACTGATGTTGAGGCTGTTGCGCTCTTAAAGGGAGCGTGGGGCGATATTGAAGATCGAGTGTTCGAGCAATTAGAAGTCATTGAGCGCCCGGGACGCGAAGACGAAGACATACGCAATACTTGGGACCCATTCATTCATTCGCACCACTACGACATCGTGCACACATTCTTCGAGTCTTCCATTGCGAAACATCCTCGGCGTACAGGTGAGGCGTACTGGAACACTTACCTCTTCGGTCAATTAACCGAAGACAATCCCGTTCCTATGAATTGCGAGAATCTGGAAAGTTTGATCGCTTGGTTCGAGCCACTTCTCAGTGCTGAACTAATGGAGTGATTTAATAAATAGGCCTCAAATTGAGTTGGAGCCTGGGTTCCAACTTCTGAACTCAAGGATGTGTCACCTCAGAAGACAATTCTCCACAAGTTTCGAGTGACCCGTTATCCTCAGTTTTTCGCTCAAGGAGAAGAGTAACGCCCACTGCGAAGAACAGCGCAGTTGCAAGCCAAAGCACAACTATCAAAGGGGTACCCCAAAGGGTTGCCCAGTGGTGATTAAGCAACACCGCGCCATATCCGCAAGCGCCAGCGACGATCCAAGCTAAAACACAGGGACCCCAAGCCCATTGACGTCCGATCTGCCGCGACGTCTTACACAAGTTGTTCGTCTGTCGCGTGATTAGTTGCGCCAACTCTGACGACGCCGTGAGGAGTTGTTCGTGAGCCAACATCGTTTCATAAAGTTCCAGGTTGCCCTTTATCTGGTCCCTGATGCGACTATGACGCGTTAGCCCCAGCATTGTGCGCATGACACCACCAATTTCTCCAATGGAGTCGCTGAAGCTGGGCACGCCGCAAGAGTAAACGATACGTTGACGGCGAGGTGGTTTCTTGGGGGATCAGCTTCCGGCCGCTTGACCAGACTTGAATCGGCGATGGAGGCTTGCCCCTGCGATCTGATTAACGTAGGCATCGTGGATCGAATAGACGAGTGGGTAACGGCAGACGCGAATTGGTTCAAAGACAACCGCACGGTCCTGGAGATTGCATTCGATATCTTCCTCGCGGAAGGCGAGTGGCCACAGGTTGGAACTTTGCGCAGACTGCTTCATCAGCGAGGAATTCGAGGTGTTGACGTCCAAACTATCGCGAATTCAAAGCCGCCAATTCCTGCTTACTCGACCATGGCAATCCAGGATCGTGTCTTCCTTGGTGTCCGCCACCTCTTGCAGTTACCCAAAGCCGATCCCCTGCTTCGCCTCCTCGTTGATGCCACGAACGAAGGCGTCTTGGCGTACTCGGGGACCGATGAGCAACCGGCAGTCCACTACGACAATCCCCGCTTCTTCAAATACGACTCAGAGACTTTGATTCGACTCGTCCCGCTCATCTCGTCGGACTATCCGAACCCGTTCGGAGGAGGCAACTATGGCGAGGAATGGGTGCTCTTTGTCAATGATGCATTGATACTTGAGTTTGAGGAAGTCACGGGACCGGTTGACTACCTGCGGCGACAATTAGCAATCATTCGGAAGTGGGTTGAGCGCCTATCGCCATCGCCACAGGAGCCGAGTGAAAACGGGGGCGCAGACTCGGCGGGCTATCTGACGGATCAAGTAATTCGAGAGCATCTTGAGCCGGTACTCGCGACGCTTCGTGGCCAGTTAGAGGACGATGACACGCTTGAACCGGAGGACAAGGCGAACATTCAAGCGGACCTTGATTCTGCCGAATTTCAACTCAGAGCCGCAGCGCCAAACCGAGCAGTGATTGGGGCGGCACTTGAAAGAATAAAGAAGACCTGGCCATTGGTAGCGCAACTCACAACCGTCGCGGCAGCCATTGTGGTAATAATTCACGGCCTTTGAGGGCTTCAAACGATTCGCTGGAGAGGGTCTGATAGTCCGATCCGCAGGGCCATTATTCCCGATTCTCAGCGGTGCGACTCATGATGCCACTAATGATTGTCAATCCATCGAATCAATTCCCATGGCAACAAGACGAACTGTTGCTGGATACCAACACTTCCCTCCTTGCGCAGTCGGAACGTTGTCGGAATTGAGCCTCGAAGCGATGGCGGCCCACGTTGCTCCTGAGCTGCGCGATTCGGCGATTCGTGAGACAACGTCTGTTGGCAGGTTGCGAGGACGACCGAGGCGCACTCCTTGAGCTTTACGGACAGCAAGAGCGGCTTTCGTCCTTTCACCAATAAGTCGCCGCTCCAATTCTGCGAAGACTGCCAACACTTGCGCCATAGCCGCTCCTTGCGGGGTCGTCGTATCCACTGGCGCATCAAGCGCGACCAGTCCCCACCCTGCCTGTTCCGCCTTTGCCATTAGGCCCGTCGCATCGTGTACTGAGCGAGTCAATCTGTCGAGCTTCGCCACCATGAGCACCGAACCTTTTCCGGTGTCGAGACTATTCAAGGCGGCTTCCAGTGCAGGACGCTTTAAGGTCTTCGCTGAGAGCCCCGCATCTGTATGGAGCGCGATCAAATCAAGACCTCTCCGCTCGCATTCGCGCCGAATGGCTTCCTCCTGAGCCGCTAGGCCAAGCCCCGAGACTGCCTGCTCTTCCGTGCTAACGCGGCAGTAGCCAACTACGCCTGAAATTCGATTGGACCTATGACTCAGTTTTGTCACGTCAAAATTATAGCAAATGGTCCTTTGCTATATTAACTAGGATTCCTTAACTGCTGGAAGACGAGTAACTTCAGGGATTCAAGCGATTTCCATTTAGGCTTTTCCCATGACGGGAGCAACAGTGGGACGGGGTTTCGAGGGCTGGCTTCGATCTCGTAGCATCCCTGACCTTCTTTACCTCGTGAGCGCCGGAATCACAATTTGGGATTTCTTTGNNTCCCTGGTACCTAACTGTGCTGCTGGCGCTTTCATTCGCATGGCTCGCACAACGTCATTGGGCACTCCGCAAGCGACATAACCAATTGGAGTCTGACGGATCACAGGATTCGAAGTTGCCCGCCCTCATCGTGTCTCCGGTTGTCGGGGGGTCGATGGGCCACCTAGCCGAGGCGCCCATTCCGGGAAGCCTTGGTGTCATCCCTGGCGACATCTATTTGAAAATGAAGATATTCGTGGCCGCCCGATCAGAGAATGAGTATCCGATCACAATTCTTCGGATCAAGGCAAAGATTCAATTTGAGGACGAAGAAGTCAAAGAATATGAGACGGGGCAGATCGAGTGGTTTGACGAGACAGTGATAGACGATGCTCTAGGCGAAGGACGACCGATGGCACGACCAGGAAGCGTTTTGCAACTCACGTTCTTCTACGTAGCGAAGGCGAAGATTGCTACTCCGGGAGTAGATGAGCCCGGAAAGAATTTCCATGTTCCGACGAAATCCAAAGTGGTGACTCTTGTTGTCATCGATTCGCTCAATCGTGCGTTTGCCATTGGTGAGCCGTTTGATCTACCTATCTTCCGGCTGGAAGAGCCAACCCCTTTCATTCCAGGTTAGCTACCTAGTTTCGGACTCTTGAATCCCTTTCTGGGCTTGTGAAGAAATGAGCGCGGCAACAAATAGGTCGTGGAGCGGGTGTCGCTTTGCAACGATCAGCCTTAGGGTGAGCTGAGTCATCATCATTTCGGCCCATGTGATTACCAGCTCTGCTTCGGCTTGCTTGGCATCCGCGACGCCGTGAACGAAATCACCACGTCTGCGAACAACCTTGGCCTTCCACTCTGTCCAAACCTCGTTTCCATCATCGGTAACCATAGGATCAAGGGGACCGTATTGCTCATTAACTATCTTCATCGCACGCCCCCAACTACTCGCACCAAGTCCCTTTTGTGCCTTCTTAAACGAGGCACCAAAATCGCCTCCGGTCTGTTCGAAGAAGTACGGGAGAAGCATGACTTCCTTGACGAAGATCTCAATTGACCGAACGGCCCACACGAACGCTGAAGTGTGGAACCCGGCCGCGTTCATCTCTTCGGCAAGGCTCAACGACCGACGACTTCGAGATATGGCAGTTCGAATGATCATGTCCAGTTCGCCACCGATCGTACGGTCGCTCGACCCGGTCACATTGACCCGCCTTCACGGTCTCGAAACTGATCCAGAATGCTCTCGGGAGAATGTCCAAGGACCATGTCAAGAACCGTCAAAGATCCTTCAATACGGTGGCGCATCGAAATGGTCGCATCGAGGTCGCCCGCCTCAATCTTGTCCAGCATCGTTCGAAGTTCTGCGGCAAGGGCGGTGATCTGCATTCGCGTAAGCGTCGTTGCCATATCTGAAGACTAAGTCGGAAAGGGGTAGATCTTGCTCGTACGAGTTAGTCAAGTTCTAAGCTGTACGTCGCATCATCAGCGATCCAGAACGGGTTTTTCACGGTCAAATTGCGATATCTAAACACGCAATCCTGAAGCTTCCTAAAATGAACAAAAGTTCATTCTACTGAGGTAAAAACCACTCATCACTCCCAGAATGCCCTGAGAGGCCCCTATTTTGCCCTGTAGGGCCTTCAAACAACTTACTGGACCAAGGGGGGTGCCCGGCAGCGGAAAGTCGCCAACCAACTGAGCGTTGGATCACGATGAGTACTTCCTTGTCTACTGGCAGTAGTTCCGACTCGGAGTGACTCTTTACGTCATGGAGCTTGACCAAGAAGTCTCCCCTCCTCGAAGCGGGGCATCGAAGGACTCATCCCTTTAGCAGTGCTCGGTTGGGCGCAGTCACTACCTTGGTTGCGTCTCGACGCCTTCGCGCGCATGGTAGGAATCTTTCACGACATGCATCAACGGCCAAGAACCGCCAAACGATTGGCGAACTGATTTTCGTACTTCTTAGCGTTGTCTTCAGCCGACACGAAGTTCAGCAAGTTCGTCGTCGTATCGTGAGTCACCCACACGTAGCCATACGCTCCGGAATCTTTGATCGCTGCGCCCCACCGGCGCGCAATGCTGTTGAGCTGAGCGTCAGGAGAAGTGTCGCAAGCCGCGATAAGTTTCCCATCTTCGTACATTGCGACGATAGATGCCGTAAGCGCAGTCCTATTCCCGTCGCTGTTGTCCTCGATGATGTACGAGTCCAACTTCGGGATGTCGTCTATCCATTTGCTGCATTGAGCCGAGTACGTTGTCCATGAACTTGCTCCCGCTGGCAACGTCGGCGCACCAACGATGACGCTCCCACAGACTACGGCCAGTCCCACTAATAGAGTCAGTCGTCTTCTCAATTCACTCACCTATCCCTAGCCCAGGGCTGTGTTCGCCCGCACTTCTGACATACCGGCATGGTTATCGTTCCGAGCGCCTGCGTGCCCATCTTTGCACCGCAAAACTGACACTTCGGCGTTATGCCTTCTTCCGCGTCGCTTCGCACTTTGATCACGGCAAACAGAACACCGATGAAGAGGAAAAGGAAGACTACGAAAACGCCCAACAGAGCCCCGTCCAATTAAGCGTTGTGACTATCGGCATTTAAGAATTCATTCCTGCCACGCAACCGTCAATCCACAAGGTTTGATTGTCGGCGCTTTGACCGTCCTGGTTCCACAAATCGTTGCATTGGCCTTGGGCATCTCCGCTGCCACGGAACGGATATCCCATTGAGAATCCATCGTTCCAAGACTTATCTTGGTGTTTTCCCGAGTTGGCCCCTACCAAAGCGATCACGGCGATTATTGCCACGATGACAAGGGCTATGGCCACACTCTTTCGCATCGACTTCCTCCTTCAGTTTGCCCCACTACAAACTAGTGTCAGGGACTCTAGCATTAAGGACGTTGTTTTGCCTGGACTGTACGGATGGGCAGGTCCGTTAAGCGTTATCCAGCACAGACGGAATTTGGCCATCGTGTGCGATCCAAGCGTCTCGAACTTGGCTGGAGCCAAATGGAACTCGCCGATAGGATCGGCCTCCACTTCACTTTCGTTAGCTCAGTGGAACGAGGAGAGCGCAACGTGAGTTTGCAGAGCCTTCTTAGGCTGGCGGATGGTTTAGAGGTCAACGCTGGCTCATTGATCGAAGGCCTCCACTGGAGCGAGCCTCGCAGTTCCTAAGAAATCTGGATAGTGGCCGCAATTTCATGTGGCGCAGGCTTGCTATCAAGTCCCAGTCAGCCTAAACCTGGTCGTCAGTACGAGGCTGATGTGCTTCGTCGTTGACCCGAGGTTTCCGCAAACGCATGAGATCCATCTGATCAATCAAATACCGAAGGAGGTTCTCATGGGAAAGAACTTGCTTCGGCCAGATTTCGGCGAATTCGTGTTGCCTTTTACCAAACCCTCGCCTCGGCGGTTCAAATATTTCCATGAGCGCCTCGTCGCGAGCATCCTGACACAGCCGGAAGAGCTCCGCTTGCCGTTCAATCTCCCGCCCCATGAATTCGAAGCGGTCAGACCACGGCAACGCTGCATCAAATGCTCGCTCGTGACCATCGCCATGGTCACTCTGGACAGCTTGCCAGTAGCGTTCTTCGGCCTCGCCCACTTCACCCTCCGACTTCAATTCTCAAGACACGCGAGTTGCCCATCGCGAATTTATAGACAATCCACTTGCCAGAGATTTGTCGAGACTTCTGGCAACTCTTAGGTCCATCGTTTCAGGCGCTCCCACCAGTTGTCAATGGCGGTTTCAGTTGCACAGCGCACAGCGCGACTGGTAACCTCTTTTCACTTCAAAGGTCGCCAGAGTTTCGTTACTCGTTACCGGAGAACAATCGTCAAGCCGAGGGGTGATGAGCGGTGTCCAACTGACGTTGGCCCTGCTATGCCCAAACTGGCGACAAGCACTTTGCGGTGTCAACCCGTTAGCCCAATTTTGGGCAAGGACACCGCCATGAATAACTCAAATCCATTCGGAACGTCGCAACTCCTCTGGTCGCCCTTTGAGCTGGGTCACGAGCTCGATGCGATCACGTTGCGCGAGTGCCAGACTGATACACCCTCTGGCTATCTTTTTCGACTAACGACCAACGCGGTCGCTACGACGCGAAACCCTCACTTTCTGGAGGTGAGGTAGTCAATGGTCGCCGTGGAACAGCGATCAACGGCCTTGGACGAGGACACTGCGCTATCCAAGGAGTTCAGCACTGTGGTTGACGCGTTTGTGCGGGCCACGTTCACGATTCTTAAGCAGCGGTCACGACGAGTTCTGGAGGATGAAACATCCACCGAAAGTGACCGAAGCGGAACGGAGATTACCGAATGAGCCCTCAGCTTTCTATCTTGTTGAAGTGCAATGTCAATCAGTTGAAGAAGGACTTCGGGGGTTCGTTGCCTCCTTCATGGAGCCCTACAAGAAAGGAGTCAAAGTGAAGCAAGCGATCATCTATACGAGAGTGAGTACCGAGGAACAGGTGGAAGGAGATTCTCTTGCGTTTCAGGAGAGACGCTCGCGTGGAATATGTGACAGCGAGGGCATTGCTGTCCTGAGAGTTTTCGTCGAACTGGGCGTGTCCGCAAAGAACAAGGACAATCGACCAGAACTACTGGAAGCGTTGAAGACGGCCAAGCGACAACTCAAGCCCGGTGACTTCTTTATGACGTTTGACACTTCGAGGTTGACCAGGAATCACTACGACGGTATCGGAATGATGATCGAATTGCAGAACAAAGGCATCCTCTTTCGAGACGCAACCAAGACCTACACCAACTCTCCGGAAGATCGCCTCTTTTTCATTCTGAACTCGGGATTGGCGCAGTTTGACAACGAAGTCAAGGCACGCGCAACGCGCGAAAGAATGGCCTCACTCGCTAAGAGCGGTGAGTGGATGCACTCCGCACCTTTCGGCTACCGAAAGGGAGACAAGAGGAGGGGTGAGGACTGCCTCATGGTAGTTCCAGAAGAGGCCGAACTCGTTTGCTTGATAATGGAGTCACTTCGCCAGGGAGAAAAACCCGTTGATGTCGCCGCCAGACTTGAAGACTTCGACGCATTCTCCAAGAGAGCGAGGTTGTCAGAAGGCAATCGGAACCTCAAGTTCGTTATTCGAGTCGCCAAGAACATTGTGTACACGGCACGCCAGCAAACGAAATTGACGGATGGGGTGGTCAAGGGCAATTGGCGTGCAATCGTGAGCGATGAAACCTTCAACGCGGTTCAAGTAGTCCTAGAGGGAAAGCCGCGAGTAAGTACGCCAAATTCTGACCCCTTCTTCCTAAAGCCGGTGCTCGTCTGCGGGAGTTGCGGAGGCAAGTTCACTGGCGACCACCCGAAGCAGGGTCGGTATCACTACTACAGGTGCTTTCACTGTCGAAAGGAAGCCATTCCAATGTGGGACGCCCACCAGCAGCTGGATGATCTTCTCGAAAAGTTGAAGGTACCGACTGACCTCGCTGTTGAGATCAAGAAGTCACTCCAAAGTGCAGTGGGCGCGGAGAACAAGAACTTCGATGCTCAACGGCGTGAACTTCAGCGCGGAGTGGACAAGGACATTGAGTTGCTAGAGGCACTCGAAGACGAACTCGTAATGCCGAAGAACCCGACGATGGACCGAGCAAGACTCGCAGACAGGGTTGGGAAGCTCCAACAAGAAGTTGCGAATAAGCAGGTCCGAATTGCTGAATTGGAAGTCGAAGGTGCGGTTGACCTCGATGTCGCCTTGGAGGTGTTGGAAGGACTTCTATCGAACCTGAAAGAAGTCTTCGATGGGATGCCCGACGTTGACAAGGCAGCCTTCGTGTTTGTACTCCTACGTGGAAAGGTCATTTGCAAGGACAAGAGACTTCAAACCACTGAATCGCTAGTGCCTGAACTGCTTTTTGACATCGCGAAGGCTCGAAGTCCCGCGTGGCACCCCCAACGGGATTCGA
>PMGP01000382.1 GCA_003156235.1 Acidobacteriaceae bacterium | reverse complement strand
ATGATTCCCGATCAGGTCCGCGCGGAGATCTTCCTGCGCCACCTGCAAACCTGGATTTCCGACAAGCAGCAGGGCAAAGACACCATGCCCAACTTCGTCCTCATGCGCCTGCCCGACGACCACACCCTCGGCACCCGTCCCGGCGGACCCNNGCCATCTGCATCCTGGAAGACGACGCCCAAAACGGCGGCGACCACGTGGACGCCCATCGCAGCATCGCTCTGGTCATCAGCAAATACTCCCCGCATGGCCCCAACAGCGCGCAGTTCCCAATCGCCGCGCCCTCTTCCACCGGAGCCCCGTTTATAGACAGCCGCTTCTACTCCACCGTCAGCATGATTCGCACCATGGAGTCGCTGCTCGGCCTGCCGCCCATGAACAACAACGACGCCTTCAGCTCGCTGATCTCCACGCTCTTCACCGGCCCCGGCGACCAGCCCGCCTACACAGCCGACTACGGGAACCGTGACAACGGCCTGATCTACACCGCTAACCCGCCGAACGCCGCCGGAGCGCGCGAAAGCATGAAGATGGACTTCACCCACGCCGACCGCGCCCCCGCCGATAAGCTGAACGTGATCCTCTGGAAAGACGCCATGGGAGACAAACCCGTCCCCGCCATGCTCAAAGTCCACCACAAAAAATCCATCACCGACGACGACGATTAAGGGCGGGACTTTCACTTCCACAAAAGCTCCGTGCCCCATCCATTCCGCGTTTTGTGCGGAATGGGTGGGAAACCACGAAGCCGAACCCAGCTCTCGCTCATCCAATAAACTATGCACATGACCAAGCGCATCGGCATCCATCTCGGCACAACCGGCGGCGCATCCAACGCCGTCGAACGGGCGCGGGAGATTGGCGCCAACACCTTGCAGATTTTTTCCGCCAGCCCGCGCATGTGGCGCGCCTCCAAGGTCGACCCCAAACAATGCGCCCGCATGAAAGAACTGCGCGCCAAGCTCGACGTAGGCCCGCTGGTCATCCACACCGGCTACCTGATCAACATCTGCAGCCAGTCCGATGAGATTCGCTCCAAAAGCATCGTCGCCTTCCGCGCCGAGATCGAGCGCGCCCTCGCCCTGGGCGCAGAGTACCTGGTCCTGCATCCCGGCTCGTGGAAAGGTCTCACCCGCGACGAGGGCCTCAAGCTGGCCGCCGACTCCATTACAAAAGCCATCGACGGCCTGCCCTGGCAAGGAACCCCATTCCACATCCTCATTGAAAACACCGCCGGAGCGGAGTTCTCCCTCGGCGGCAGCTTTGAGCAGGTGGCCGAATTGGTTGCCCGGCTCAAGCCAACCGCGCCGGTCGCCGTCTGCCTCGACACCTGCCACACTCACGTCGCCGGCTACGACCTGGTCACCACCGAGGGCTACGAGCAAACCATCAAGCAGGCCGCCNNCTCGACCGCCATGAAAACATCGGCCACGGCAAGATGGGCCTGGAACCCTTCCGCCGCCTTCTCAACGACCCCCGCTTCGCCCACGCCGCCTTCATCGCCGAAACCCCGGTCGAAGTCCCCGACGACGAGGAACGCAATGTAAAGGTTCTGTTGAGCCTGGTGAAATAACATCCGAAATCCCACTTGCATTCTCCCTTGCATCGCGTAAAACTGCTTGTGTCGTTAAATTTTGTGTACGAGGTAAGTTATGCGCTCGAGCTTCAGTGCAGTTATTTTGTGTGCGGCGGCAGCCGGTTTGGCTCTGCCGGTTTTAGGTCAGGATGCAACAACTCCGGCTGCGCCCAAGCCAGCGGGCAAACCGGCGCAAGTTGCGCGGCAGCCTTACACGGCGGAGTACAAGGTTACGCATGTGAAAACGCTGGCCAGCGGAGGCGCCATCACCCAGGAGTCATCCGAAACGGTTGCCCTTGACTCGCAGGGTCGCAAGATGACCTCGGCGACGCCCGCTCCATTGCAGGGAGAGAAGGCGCCCGTGACGCGCATCAGCGTCTCAGATCCCGTGGCGCGAACCAACAGCAATTGGACCGTTCCGGGAAAGAAGGCGACGGTGGTGGCCATGCCCGCGCCCGGCGCGCCGCACAAATGCGCACCAGCCACGCCGCCCGCAACTCCTCCCGCGCCCGCACCACCGCGTGTAAAGCCCACCGTGGAAGACCTCGGAACCCAGACCATCGATGGGGTCGAGGCGCGCGGTCGCCGAGTGACTTCGACAACACCGGCAGGCGCAGTCGGCAACGATCAGCCGCTGGTGCGCACCGACGAGTCGTGGACGGCAACCGCTCCCGGCCTGAAAGGTTTTGTGGCGCGTGATATAAGCGATGGCCCGCAATCGGGCAAGACGACGAAGGAGTTGTCAAACCTCACGCAGGCAGAGCCGGATGCATCGCTCTTCCAGCCGCCGGCAGGCTATGAAATCGTGAACAAGCTAGCGCCCGGCTCAGATTGCCCTGCCGAAGAGGGAACGGAGCCGACTACGGCCCCCATTCCGGTGCCGCCCCCGCCGCCACCACAATAAATGCCGCCGCCGTTTACACTTGAAGTGTTATGACGGAAGAGAACGAACAACGTTACGACCCGGCAACGATTGAACCCAAATGGCAGCAGCGCTGGGCTGCGGACCCCGCGCTCTATGCGGCCGAGCCCGCATCCTGCGGCAAGCCCAAGTANNCATGGGCCACGTGCGCAACTACTCCATCGGCGACGCGCTGGCCCGCCATATGTGGATGCGCGGCTACAACGTGCTCCATCCCATGGGCTGGGACGCCTTCGGCCTGCCCGCCGAAAACGCCGCGCTCAAAAACAACACCCCGCCGCGCCAGTGGACCCTCGCCAACATCGCCGCGATGAAAATCCAAATGGACCGGCTCGGCCTGGGCTACGACTGGGCGTGCGAAATCGCCACCTGCCTGCCGGAGTACTACCGATGGAACCAGTGGTTCTTCCTGCGCATGTACGAAAAAGGCCTGGTTTACCGCAAAAAAAGCAAGGTCAATTGGTGCCCTGAGTGCGCCACTGTTCTGGCCAACGAGCAGGTCATCGATGGATGCTGCTGGCGGCACGAAACCACGCAAGTGGACCAACGCGATCTGGTGCAATGGTTCTTTCGCATCACCGCCTACGCCCAGGAGTTGCTCGACGGCCTCGACAAGCTGGAAGGCTGGCCGGAAAAAGTTCGCACCATGCAGCGCAACTGGATCGGCCGCAGCGAAGGAACGGACGTCGACTTTTTCCTGGCGGAAAAAGTCGACGAGGGAACAGGGAACAGGAAACAGGGAATAGAAAAGACGCGCATCCGCGTTTTCACCACCCGCGTGGACACCATCTTCGGCGCCACCAGTGTGCAGTTGGCCCCAGAGCACGAACTCACCAGGCAATTCGCCGCCGCCGACCCGAAGCTCAAAGAGCAGGTCGACGCCATGATCGCCGAGCAGAAGAAAGCGCGCGAGGCCGGCGACCTGGGCGCAATCGAAAAGCACGGCGTTCCCACAGGCCGTTTTGCCATCAACCCCTACAACAACCAGCGTGTGCCCATCTGGGTGGCCAACTACATCCTTGCCGACTACGGCACCGGCGCTATCATGAGCGTTCCCGGCCACGATGAGCGCGACTTCGAGTTCGCCACAAAATACAACTTGCCCATTGTCGAGGTGATTAAGCCAGTCCAAAGCGCCGAGGGCTCGGAGAGCCTCCCTTTCTGTTCCGAAGACGGCGTACTCGTCAACTCCGGCGAGTACGACGGCCTGAGTTGTGCTCGCGCGCAAGAACTCCTCCAAGAGACTGCTGCACGCAGTGCCTTCGGCGAGCCCAAGGTCACCTTCCGCCTCAAGGACTGGGGCGTGAGCCGGCAGCGTTTCTGGGGCACGCCCATCCCCATCATTCACTGCGAGAGCTGCGGCCTTGTGCCGGTTCCCGACGACCAGTTGCCCGTCGTGCTGCCCGATCAGATTGAAATCACCCAGCAGGGCGGCTCGCCGCTGAGCCGCGTGCCGGAGTTCGTCAACGTCGCCTGCCCCAAATGCGGCAAGCCAGCCAAACGCGAAACCGACACCATGGACACCTTCGTCGATTCCAGCTGGTACTTCTATCGCTACACGGACGCGAAGAACGTGAAGGCTCCTTTTGATTCGGCGAAGGCGCAATACTGGTTCCCCATCGACCAGTACATCGGCGGAGTCGAGCACGCCATTCTGCACCTCATCTACTCGCGCTTCTGGACCAAGGTGATGCGCGACCTGGGGCTGATCGTCAACGACGAGCCGGCCCGCCGCCTCTTCACGCAAGGCATGGTCATCAAAGACGGCGCCAAAATGTCCAAGTCCAAGGGCAACGTGGTCTCGCCCGACGAGATGGTCGCCCGTTACGGCGCCGACGCCACGCGCATGTACGCCCTGTTTGCCGCGCCGCCCGACCGTGATCTGGACTGGCAGGAGGACGGCGTCGCCGGAGTCAGCCGCTTCCTGGCACGTGTATGGCGGTTGACGACAAAGTATGCGCCGCTCGCGCGCACCGCTGTTCATGCCTCGGATAAACTCGGTGCGGTGAAGGGTACGGGCTTTAGCCCGTACATCAGTCCGGCAAAGGAAACGGGGGCTTTAGCCCCTGAGGGATGTACCTCGGAGCATCTGCCCAAAGGCATCTCTCTCAAGCTACTGCGTAAGCTTCACCAGACCATCGCCAAAATCACTTTGGACTTTGAGGACCGCTGGCATTTCAACACTTGCGTGGCAGCCATCATGGAGCTGGTCAATGAAATTCAGGCCGCCGACGCGCAACTAACAGCAAGCGAAGTTCCGGCTCCTGTTGTGCGCGAGCTGCTGCGCTCTCTGGTCCTGCTGCTAGCGCCATTTGCTCCGTACCTTGCCGCCGAACTCTGGGAAGAACTTGGCGAGAGAGGTTCTGTCCTGCGCGCTCCATGGCCCGTCAGCGATCCCGAACTGGCTAAAGAAGACGAACTCGAAATTCCCGTCCAGATCAACGGCAAGCTGGTCACCGTAGTTCGCGTAGCCGCCGATGCCAGCGCCAAGACTCTTGAGGCTGCCGCTCTCGCCGACGAAAAGGTCAACTCACGCATCGCAGGCAAGACGGTAGTCAAGGTCATCGTCGTCCCCGGCAAGCTGGTGAACCTGGTGGTGAAGTAGCATGAGCGCGCCCTTGCGCGGAACCCAGTCGCTGGTCGGCCAAATGGGCTGGGTCTTCGCGCACCCTTCGCTCACCGCGCTGGAAGTACTCTGGCGCTGGCTCTTCGGCGTGCCCTTCCTCTTCGTCTGCTGGATGCAATCCCAGAAAATTCTCATCGTGCTGCCGCCCGACTCCACAGGCCTCACCACCCTCGATCCGCAGAACCCCTGGGTGGCCGTGGTGCAGCTCGGCAACGTCTGGACGCTCTATCAGCCGCACGTAGCAGCCGTTTTGCATTGGCTTCTGCCGGCAGCCGCTGTGGCCTGGGTAGTCGTCTCCGGCCTGGGTCGCGGCTTGCTCCTCAAGCACATGGAACCCACGCTGCGTTTTCGGCCATTCTCGATGATCGTCCTTCAGGCCGCATGGCTGGCTCTTTTTCTCTTCACCTGCTTTTGTTGGCTCCGCTCCATGCAGTGGGTCGCAGACGCCACCATCACTCCCGCAGCCGAGCCCGACCTGATCGGCTACTCGATGGGCGTCATCTTCCTCTCGCTGGGATTCTTCACCGCCTGGGCGCTCCTCAGTTGGGCGCTCTCGATTGCGCCACTCATCATGCTGCTCGAGAATCGCCCCCCGCTCTCCGCCCTCGGTCAATCTCTCCACCTCGGCAAGCCCATGACGGCCAAGCTGGTCGAGATCAACCTGGTGATGGGCATCGTAAAGCTGGCGCTCATCGTGCTGGCCATGGTGCTCTCCGCCGCGCCACTGCCCTTCAGCGACCAGTTAGGCCCGGACGCGTTGCACGTCGTGTGGGCCGCCGCAATCCTCTTTTTCCTTGTCGCCAGCGACTACTTTCATGTCGTGCGGCTCAAGGGATTTGTGGAGTTCTGGAAGATGTTCCGTCGCGGCGAGCCAGCAAGTTAACGGCCCTGTTTATCGCTGCCTTCCATGCCACTTTGGATCGGCCAGAACTACAGAGGTTTCTATCTGGCGTTGGGGCACTCTCCAATATTTTTTAAGCAGCCGGTCTTTCTCCTGTGTGCCCACTAACTGAAAGCCGTTTTTTTCGTAAAAGTGAATCGCCCACTCCGCATCCGCCCACGTGCCGATCAACACCGGGCCTTTTGCAACTTCGAGCAAATGAGAAAGCAAGCTCCCGCCAATTCCGCGCCTCTGTCTGCTGGTTAGAACATACGCGTGGCGAATGAGGGTCACATCCTGGACCTCTTGCAACCCCATGACACCTGCCAGCGTTCCATTCTCTTCGCAGCCCCGGAAGACAACTCCATCGTCGATTTCATGCCGCAGTTTATCCTGCGACATATAGGGTTCTGTCCAGCGATCCGCGGGAATGATCCCTTTATAAGCCTGAGCGCCGTCGTTGATGATGGCCCAAATCAGCTCGAAATCGCGGTCGTCGCAGCGTCGAATCATGAAAACTCAGCCTTCGGTCCGGCATCACTCAACTCGTCCGGCGATAAATGAACGGGAAACGTTTAGCTTTCTACACAAATCGCATAGAAACGCGCTCTTAGAACACCTTCATCCGAATCACCAAATATTTTTTCGGATCCTCGCGGATGCCCTTCACCAATTGCTGCGCCTGATCCAGAGTCTGGTCGGCGTGGTCGTAGAGTGAACGGTTCTGCACCAGTTGCCCCAGCGTGCCCTTGCCCTCATTCATGCCTTGAAGAATCAAGTCCAGCCGGTTGACGGTGTCATCCAGTTTTGCCGCGAAGGCCGGGTCTTTGGCCATCATGCCCAGAGCGCCTTTGCCGGCGTTGATCTCAGTCACCATCTGGTTGACATTGGCGACCGCGGCGTTCAGGTTATTGTAGAGCGAGTCGTCTTTGAGCAGCTTGCCGGCGCTGCCCTTGCCCTCGTCCAGCGCGGTGGTGATACGGTCCAGCCGGTCGACGGCCGAATTGGCGCGGGCATAAAGCGTATCGTCGGTGATCAGCTTGCCCAGCGAGCCCTTGCCTCCGGCGATTGCGCCGGTAATGGTCTCCAGATCGGCGGCAATGGTTTTAACTTTCCCGGCCAGCTCGGGGTCGTTGATCAACTCGCCCACGGCGCCATGCCTGGAATTCAGCGCATCGACAAGGGTGTCAATCTTGCGCAGCATCCCGTGGATCTCCACGATGGATTCATTGCTGTTACGGACCACATCCTGGATGCTGGGCGATCCGGAGGCCTTCAGCTCGGCATTATTCACCGGAGTGGGGCCGCTGGCGTGGGTAGAGCTGAGATCAACGTAGCTATCGCCCAGAACGCCGGCCTGGGATATCGTCGCGGTCGAATCGGTATGCAGGCCGCGCAGGTATTCGTGGCTCACCCGCATGGTCACCTCCACCGGCGTGGGGTTTCGATCCGATACCACGCGGACATGGATCACGTTGCCGATGGTCACGCCCTCCAGCGTCACCGGCGCGCCATCCTTCAGCCCGGCTGCATTCTCAAAGTAGGAGCGGAGCACCAGTTTGCGCGCAAACAGCCCGCCGCTCGCGCTGGACATCAGAAGAATCAGCACGATCAGCACGGCCGAGGCCATCAGGACCAGCGCCCCCACTCTCAGTTGCGACCACTGAATCTCTTTGCGGCTTGGCAAGGCACTCCCTTCTATTGAAAAAGAGGCGGTTAACGCATTGAGAATAGCAGAAACCGCGTCGTCAGCGCCCGTCCTCCAGCACCACGCCGGCCATGGCCAGTGCCGCGGTGTGCGTTATGGAAAGCGCCGCGTGGCTGACGCCCAAACGAACTGCAAACTCGGCCGCTCGCCCGTGAAACTGGAGAGTGGGCCGACCGCCGGCCTCGCGCGCAACCTCGATCTCCAGCCAGTTCACGCCATGGCTGATGCCTGTTCCCAACGCCTTGGCTCCGGCTTCCTTGGCGGCAAACCGCGCGGCAAAGCTCTCCGCGGATTTCCGCTTGCGCAGGCAATAACCCTGCTCCGCGGCGGTGAACACGCGGTCCAGAAACCGCTTCCCAAAGCGGTCCATGGACTGCTGAATGCGCCCAATCTCCACCAAGTCGATTCCAGTACCGACAATCATGCTGTCTATGAAGCTACATCATTTCCCTTTTGCCGTGCTTGCGCTCTCCTCGCTCGAGACTCGCCGCGGCCTTGTTCTTTCGGCCTCCAATTACCTGCGCAGTGCACTTGGGTCTCGCCGCGAGCAGAATGTCCCATAGCCGGGCATCTTCCGTGCGACTTCGCAACAATCGTTATGCTCCGCTCCCCTCCTCCGATAAGGCGGGAGTGAGACAAATGCTACAGACACGCGACGCAGGACAAATGGTTAGCATTCCCTGGGCCATGCAGATGAAGGCCATCTCCATCGAAGAGCCATCGCGCCTGGTCCAGACCCTCACCGGCGCAATCCTGGGCTGTGGCGGATGGGTTCTCAGCCGCGGTGCAAGCGATACCGGCACTGTGAATATGTTGTTTGAATTCGAGCGCCAAGCCTGCGTCGATATTTACAGCGTCATGATCGCCGCAGGCCTGGAACTGAGCCAGAGCGGCCATATACGCTTTACCGAACTCTGCCAATGCACCCGCAGCCATCAGCAGGAGTGCGGCACGGAGATCGCCAGCGTTGACCTGGAGATCCAGACCTTTCCCATCGATCTGATGCACCGCGCAAGCGCCGACAGATTAGCCTGAACGCTTCTACCTATTCTTTTGTAATGTTAATGAGTAGTCCAACGACATCCTGGTAGTGTTCCACGACCTTTGAATCCTTCACGTTCTTCAACAACACCGGATCGTCAAGTCCAGCCTCGCGCAGTTTTGCCTCCCTGTCGGAGGGCTGGTTATATTCGCAGACTAAATCCAGCATGCCCAGCGCGAGCGAGTAAGGCTTCGAAAGGGCTGAACCCGCCTTTCCATCCTTGGCTCCTGCGTAGTTCGGGTCGGCGCCGGCCTTGAGTAGAGCTTTGACAATCTCCGCATTGCCGTTCATGGCCGCGTAATGCAGCGCGCTCCAGCCGTTTGGCGAAGTGCGGCTATTCGCGTCGGCGCCCTTTCCGATGAGCTTGATGGCTTCTGCGGTGTTGTCGGCCCTGACTGCCGTCATCAGCGACGTCGGATCGGACTTGCAACCGGCAACAGAAATTAGTGAAAGCGCGAGAACAAAAAGCAACAGCAGCCTGCATCTCATTGCAGCGTGTTTATCCTTTCAAGCGTTTGCCGATCCTGATGTGCTTTTATCTCTTTCCGAAGGATAATGCTATGAAATATTCCTTTGGATTCATATGCATTGAATACAGAATCGCTCTCCTGATGTTATCAAGCCGCTGTTTGCGTGGTCAACCAGCTTCCACCAGTCCATAACGGCGCTGCCAGGCTTCTTTCAGCCGTGCCCACACGCGCGCCCGCTCGGCTTCCGTCGCTTCGTTCCCAGCTCTTGATTGGCTGCCGGGCGCGTTGGCAAAGCGCGCCGCCTCCAGCTTGGCCATTTCCAGCCACTTCCGGTCGCGCACCAGGTTGGCCACGCGAAAATCCGGCAGCCCCGCCTGCCGCGTCCCAAAAAACTCTCCCGGCCCGCGCTGCGTCAGGTCCAGTTCAGCCAGTTCAAACCCGTCTTGAGTGCGCACCATGGCGTTCAGCCGCTCCTCGCCCAGCGGAGAAACACGCTCGCCGGTAATCAGAATGCAATAACTCTTCGCGGCGCCGCGTCCCACGCGCCCCCGCAACTGGTGCAACTGCGCCAGCCCAAACCGCTCCGCGTGCTCCACCACCATCACCGTCGCGTTGGGCACATCCACGCCCACCTCGATCACCGTCGTCGCCACCAGCACATCGATCTCGCCGCGCTGAAAGCGGCGCATGATGATCTCCTTCCCGTCGGCGTCCAGCCGCCCATGCAAGAGCCCCACGCGCAGACCGGCCAGCGGCCCAGTGCGCAGCTTTTCGTGCATCTCCACAGCCGACTTCAGTCCCGACTTCGCCCCGGGATTTGCCTCCTGCGCGCTTTTCGCAAACAGCTCCCCAGTCTTTCCTTTCCGGACAACCTTGCTGGGTGCCCCATCCTTGCCGCTTTTTTGTTTTTGCGGCAAGGGTGGGAAACCACGAATCCCCGGTGCCCCAACCCCGGTTTTTCGGAATTGGGAAGCAGTTGCCGCCTCAATCCCAACCTCCGGATCATCATGCGAGAAATCCAGCTCCGGCTGATCTTCCCTCGTCCCCTCGATCACCGGGTAGACAATATAAGCCTGCCGCCCCTGTGCTACCTGCTTGCGCACAAAACCCCACACTTCTTCAGCCATCTCGCCAGCCACGCGCCGCGTAACGATGGGCGTCCGCCCAGGCGGCATCTCATCCAGCACGCTCACGTCCAGATCGCCGTACAAACTCAGCGCCAGCGTCCGCGGAATCGGCGTGGCCGTCATCACCAGCACATCCGGCTCCGCCTGATTGGGCTTCTTCATCAGCTTGAATCGCTGCATCACCCCGAAGCGGTGCTGCTCGTCCACCACCACCAGCCCCAGCCGGTCAAACTCCACCTTCTCCTCGATCAGCGCGTGCGTCCCGATCACCAGTTGCGCCTCGCCCCGATTGATCTCGCCGCGTGTGCGGCGCTTGCGCTCTTCAGAGAGCGAGCCAGTCAGCAATGCAATCCGGTATCGCCGGCTCGACCGCTCCAGCAGCTTGCGCATCGCCAGATAGTGCTGTGTAGCCAGAATCTCGGTAGGCGCCATCAACGCCGCCTGGTAGCCGTTTTCCATCGCCACCAGCATCGCCTGCAACGCCACAATCGTCTTGCCCGAGCCCACATCCCCTTGCAGCAGCCGCCGCATCGGGCTCGGGGTGCGCATGTCGGCCACAATCTCGCCCANNCGCCGCTTCAGCTCCAGCCCCAACTCCAGAAAAAACAGTTCCTCGAAGATCAGCCGCCGGTGGGCCGGAGTCGCCGCAGCCTGCAACTGAACCATGGGCGTTCCCTCCGACGGAAAATGCACCTCGCGCAGCGCCGTCTCGCGGTCCGGCAGCTCCAGCCGCTCCAGCATCGCCGCCGGAAGGCACTCCGGCACCGCACCCCGCATTCCTTCCAGCAAATGGAAGATTGTCTTCCGCTGCCAGCGCGAGGCCAGCCGCGCCCCGCCCAGCGACTCGTACACCGGCGTAATCCGCCCCACCTCCAGCAGGCGCGTCTCCGCGTCGTCGCTGTCATCGGGCAGCAGCTCGAACTGCGGCTGAATCATCTTTAAATTCTGGCTAGTCCGCGACGGCTCGACCCGCCCATACAGCGCCACCGTCTGCCCGGCGTGAAACCTGCCCTCCAGATAGCTGCCGTTGAACCAGATGCACTTCAGCGCCAGCCGTCCCTGCCCCACGGTGAGCTCGAAGATGGGCATCTTGCGCGTCCGCAACAGCATTGCCCCGCGCACCTCGGCAATCACCGAGGCCGTCTCGCCCGGCACAAGCTCATCCAGAGAGCGCGGATTCTGCCGGTCCTCATAGCGGAAGGGAAGATGGTAGAGCAGATCCTCGGCAGTCTGAATCTCCTTGGCGGCCAGCAACTCAGCCACCTTGGGACCCACGCCCTTTACATACATCACCGGAGTGTCGAGGCCAGCCACACTCCGGATGCTAAATGGCGCGCGTCCCGCGGGACAAACGCTGGCTAGCGTACGGCATCGAGCGCGTGAGTGGCAAGCGCAACAACACGCGGAATCGGCTTCGCGCCTTGTTCATAGTAGGCAACCATGCGGCGGCTCAACCCCAGCGCGGCAGCGGCGGTATCGAGCGTATAGGCTTTGCGTTCCCGCCAATGTTTGAACGCATCGGGCGACATGGTCTGCCCCGATTGCTCTTGCGCAAGCCGCCAAAGCGTATCGGCGGCCATGTCGATTTCATCCGGCCAGCAAAC
>PMGP01000327.1 GCA_003156235.1 Acidobacteriaceae bacterium | reverse complement strand
TCGGCGAAAACGACATCAACGCCCGCGCTGAAATCTGCGCCAATCTTGATGCTCTGGGCATCATCTTCGACTCGAAGCGCAACAATGTCCGCGGCGCAGCCGTCATCTCCGCGGAGAACTCGCCGGTCACGGTGCGCGTCATTCCGCCCGCCGAAGATTTGATGATCGTGAACCACGTGGTGCGGCTGCTGGGGAAGTAAAGAGGCAGCCGGCTTTATCGGCTCTGTTGCGCTATTATTCTCTATGGCGCGGCAGAGCCGTGACTTTCAGTCGCTTGCCGAGCTTCACAAAATCAGGGTCTGCGGTCACGAGAGTCGCGCCCGTGCGCATCGCCAACTCTGCAGCGAAGCAATCAGCGTAGCCTAACTTATAAATGAACTTCAACGCTGCGGCTGCATCGGCTTGTTCCTCGGTAATTTCGACCGATTCGGTATAACGCGCGAGAGTCTGCAACGTCTTAGTCGCCTCCTGTAGCCCTGCGCGCCTGGCCAGATGGTAAAGTACCTCGCCACGATTGATGACGGAAATCGACAGATGCGCGTCTCCTCGACGCGCCTGTGCAAATAAGTAATCGAGCTTTTCAACTCCGGGTCCTTTGGTCAGATAGCGCGTAACAGCGTTGGCATCCAGAACATACTGCCTCACATTGCCTCCAGCCGCTCATCCCACTTGCGACGCTCTTCCAGAAGATCCGCCTCCAAGTCATATTGAGCGTATTTACCACGAAGAGCCAGAAGCTCGTCAAAGGGGTTGGGCGTGAGTGTAATCTCCCCGTTCCGTTCATTCACCGCAAGGCGGGTTCCACCTATAATCCGTAATTTCTTTCGAATTGGGGCTGGAATCACAATTTGCCCCTTTGAGCTGACCGTCGCCATCTGCCCCATAACGTCTTACCTCCAGGTAAGACATATTGTACGCCTATTACGGTTCCGAACTCAACCCAGCCACTCACTTGTTCTACACTGGTACGTTCCATCCGGAGTCTTCGATTATGCCTACTGCCGCCGTTTCCGCCGATTCCCAACGCCTGCCCTCGCCCGCGCTGCGCCGCTTTGCCTGGGGCGTGCTCTGCTACTTCATCGCCGTCATTCTGTGGGGCACGCTGGTGCGCGCCACCGGCTCGGGAGCGGGCTGCGGCAACCACTGGCCGCTGTGCAACGGCTCCGTGATGCAGCGCTCGGCCGGCATCAACACGCTCATCGAGTTCACCCATCGCATCACCAGCGGCCTCTCTTTCTTTGCGGTCGTCGGCCTCCTGGCATGGACCTTCGCCGGCACAGTCCGCGGCCATCTGGCGCGCGTGGCTGCCGTGGCTTCCGTCATCTTCACGCTGATCGAGGCAACGCTAGGCGCGCTGCTGGTCAAGCTGGGATACACGGCGCAGAGCCAGTCGCCACTGCGGCCTGCTTTTCTGGCGCTGCACTTGGCCAATACTCTGCTGCTGGTGGCCACGCTCACCCTGACCGCGCACCTGCTCAGACGGCGTCGCGGCTATCTGCGCGACAGCGTTCGCTTGTGTGCGCCCTTCGCCGCCATCGCCGGAATCTTCGTGGTGATGATGGTGGGCGTCACCGGCTCGCTGGCCGCACTCGGCGACACGCTCTTTCCCGCCAGTTCGCTGGGCCTGGCGCTGGCACAGGATTTTTCTCCGGCGAGCGGCTGGCTGTTGCGCTGGCGCTGGGTGCATCCGGGCATCGCCTTTGCCGCCAGCTTCTTTCTCATCTGGCTGCTGGTCCGCGCCGCCCAACACAAGACGCACTGGGACAATCGCGGCCTCTCCGCGCTCATTCTCCTGCTGCTGGCCGTGGTCTACGCGCTGGGTTTGCTGGACGTGCTGCTGCTGGCGCCTCTCTGGGTTCAAGTCGCGCATCTGCTGGCCGCAGATACGCTGTGGGCCGCGCTGGTCGTGCTCACGGCTCGACTGACGCTGGTGCCGGTGGATGCAATAACCAGAGATTAGATCATTACAACAATGGATGAAAGGAGTGAGCATTATTACGAATCTTTTGTCCACAATTGCTCAGTAGCAAACGAAGAGACTGAGTGAGAATGTGGGCAATGAGGTTCAAATGACCGGGACTGGAAGCGCACGAAGGCTGACTCTGGGAACCTGCGTAATTTTATTACTTGTTCTACAGGCGGGAATGGCGCAACAAACTTCAATCACTACGCAAGCGCCCTCCGCGCCCGCGCAAAAGGCTCCGCAACAGTTTGGATCGGTGAACCCGGAAAACCTCACTCCCCTCTTTCGTGATACGTCAGCCACCAAGTGGCTCGCGGATCATCGCGTGCGCGCCTATGGCTGGCTCGACGGCGGCTATAGCTACTCATCGAGCGGTGACGGCCTGTTGAATGTCGCGCCCGAACCGACGCGCTTTGGCAATGAGTTCCTGCTGAATGGAGCGTGGTTGATCGTCGAACGGCCGGCGGACACTCGCAATTGGTCATGGGGATTTCGTTCCGACTTCTACGGCGGGTCCGACGCGGCTCTTCTGCGTCCGATGAATAATTTTGGACCGCAAGACAAGCACATGGGAACGGACTTCCGCCAACTCTTCATCTCCGCGCACATGCCCGTCCTGTCCGCAAAAGGCGTGGATCTTCAACTTGGTCGCCAGAATATGCCTCTGGGATATGAGACGTTGATGGCTCCCTATCGGCCACTCTACTCGCAGACCTACTTCTGGATTAACTTCCAGGTCACAGCCACGGCCGCGGTCGCTACATTGCATCCTGCGAATTCCCTCGATCTCCTGGGAGGCGCGCTGATCGGATATAACACCGTCTTTGAAATGCGGGGCCGCGCGCCGGATTATATTGCTCGCGCAACGTACAGGCCGGGCAACAGCACACGAACGACGTTTCTCGGCTCTGTCTTTGCGGGCCCCAAGCCTGCCCCCATCGCTGCCGGACATACCGATTCCTGGCAAACGATCGTCGATGTTGAGGCGCGGCAAACATGGACCCCGCGCTTCTCTCAGGTCATGCAGGCGAGTTCCTCCTGGGCAAGCAAAGATCAAGCCATCCAGGGCGCAACCTCCGCCACGCACGGCGCATCCTCGATAGCAACTTTTCATCTGGATAAGCAATTCGATCTGAACGCCCGCGGAGAATGGTTTTACGATGCGCACGGAGTGCATACCGGGGTTGCCGGACACTTTGGCGAAACCACGCTTGGCTTGAGCGTCATGCCAGCCAGGTGGATCACCTTCCGGCCGGAAGTGCGCGGAGATTTTTCCGGGCAGCCTTCATTCGGCCCGGTTGGCGCGGCAAACCATAGCAGAAATCAACTGACGGCGGCATTCGACGTGATCCTCAAGTTTTCAGCCATTCGGTAACCGGCAGGAATCTCAACCGCGTTGTTCACAGTCTGCATGTAAGACGAGGCGTAAGCGCAATGACCACATTATCCCTTCTTATCGGAGCCTTGTGCATCTTCGCAATCAGCTACCGCTACTATTCCGCATTTCTCGCCACCAAGGTACTGATGCTGGACGACAAGCGCGCCACGCCGGCGCACGTCTACGCAGACGGACACGACTTTTCGTCTGCTCCCAAGTGGGTGCTGTTTGGCCACCACTTCGCGGCGATAGCCGGAGCAGGGCCGCTGATCGGGCCGACGCTGGCCGCGCAATTCGGCTGGGCGCCCGGCTTTCTGTGGATCGTGCTGGGCGCGGTGCTGGGCGGTTGCGTTCACGATTTCACGGTGCTGGTTGCATCCCTCAGGCACAAGGGACGGTCGCTGGCGGATATTGCGTTGACTGAAATCGGACCCTTCGCGGGGATTGTCTGCATGTTCGCGGTGCTCTTCATCCTGTTGGTTACGCTGGGCGGACTGGGCATCGTGGTGGTGAACGCCATGTTCAACAGTCCATGGGCTGTTTTCACCATCGGCATGACGATTCCCATTGCCCTGATGATGGGCTGGTGGATGTTCAAAAGCGTTCCAGGAAAGGTCGTTGTCACAGGGCCATCCATTGCCGGTGTGGCCGCGCTTCTGGCCGCCGTGTTTGTGGGCCGCATCGTGGCCAACTCTTCGATGGCTGGAATGCTGACCTTTTCCGGGCACCAGATCACTATTATTCTGATGATCTATGGATTTATCGCCTCCGTGCTGCCGGTGTGGCTGCTGCTCGAGCCGAGAGATTATCTGTCGACTTATTTGAAGCTGGGCACCATCTCGCTGCTCATCATCGGCATCATCGTAGTTCATCCGCAGATGCAGTTCCCCGCCTTCACCCAGTTTGTTCACGGCGGCGGGCCGATCATTCATGGCAAGCTGTTTCCCTTTCTGTTCGTAACGATTGCCTGCGGCGCCATCTCCGGGTTTCACTCGCTGATTGCTTCCGGCACCACGCCCAAGATGCTGGATAAGGAAACCGACGCGCGCTTCATCGGTTATGGCGCAATGCTGGCGGAGGCCCTGGTTGCCGTGGTGGCGCTGATCGCGGCTTGCTCGCTTTATCCCGGCGACTACTATGCGATTAACGTTCCTCCCGCGGTCTTTGCCAACCTCGGCCTGCATACGGTCGATCTCCCCAGGTTATCGATGGAAACAAGCGAGAACCTCTTCGGGCGCACCGGCGGAGGCGTCTCTCTGGCAATCGGAATGGCGCACATTTTCCGCGGCCTGCCGTACATGGATAAGCTGGTGGGCTACTGGTATCACTACGCCATTTTATTTGAGGCGCTGTTTATCCTGTCCACGGTGGATGCCGGCACGCGCGCCGCGCGCTATGTCTTGCAGGAACTGCTGGGCAAGGCCTACAAGCCATTGGGTAATACAAAATCGGTTCCGGGTATGTTGATAGCCAGCGTGCTGGTGGTTGTGTCGTGGGGCTATCTGATCTATACAGGCTCAATCTCTACGATCTGGCCGCTTTTCGGCGTAGGCAATCAACTGCTGGCCACCATCGCGCTGGCGGTGACCACAACATTTCTCATCAACAACGGAAAGCAGAGATATGCATGGACAACGGCAATCCCCATGGTGTTCGTGGGCGTGACGACACTGGTTGCCGCGGTGCTTTCCATTACCACGATCTTTTGGCCGCTAGCGCATGTGCGGGGTTCGGAGTTGCAGGGCTATCTGGATGCCGCGCTGATGAGCCTCTTTGTGCTGGGAGTGATTCTTGTGGTCTCTGCCGCCATGCGCCGCTGCTGGGCCACTCTGCATGGAGCGCCGCTTCCGGTGGATGCCTTTGGCGCCGAGAAGCCGGCGGGAACAATCGTGAAGGGGGGGTGCTGCTAAAGCCTTTCATGCGGCTTGAACAGAAACAGCAGAGCGCGGATGGAAGAATGAACGATTGTCAACCACGCCGTGCGGCTGATGGGAAAGTAAGCTGGCTATCGGTTTCAAGGCCCTGTTGCGCCGCTATGCTTTATGCCTCGGCAGGGCCAGAACTTTCAGTTGTTTGCCCAGCCTGGCGAATTCCGGGTCAGCTGTCACCAGCGTTGCGCCGGTGCGCATCGCAAGTTCCGCGGCAAAGCAATCTGCCAAGCCAAGTTTGTAACGGGAGCGTAGTCCGGCTGCGGCCAAAGCCTGCTCAGTATCGGGCGACACAAACTCCACCAAGCTTTTGACTCGATGAATCGCGTTGCGCGCTTCCTCTAAGGTGGAGTATCTCGCGGAGATGTAAAGCACCTCCGCAAGGTTAACGACCGAGATGCGGAGCGATACCTGTTTCTTGTCCGCTTGATTGAGAAGTTCCCGAATTATGTTTGCGCCGTCCTGATTGTGGAAGAATCTCACCAATGCGTTCGCGTCAAGCACATAATCTTTCACAGCGCATCCTCTATCTCCGCATCCTCGCGTTCACGCTCTTTGCGCTTCTCCTCCATCCACCACGCCTCAATATCCTCCTTAACGTGACTCAAGCATCCTTGAAGAGCTAGCACTTCAGCTAGCGCCGTTGATTCCACTGTAAGTTTGCCATTTTCCTCGCCGAAAACCACTTTCGACCGAGGTCGAAGATTGTACTTAGTCCTCAACTCTACGGGAATCATCAATTGACCCTTTGAGCTGATGCTCCCCATCTGCCCCATATAGTCTTACCTCCAGGTAAGACATATTGTACGCCCGATGCACACCCAAACTCAAGCAACAACACAAACCAAACCCCGCCTGTTCTACACTGGTGGGTTCCATCCGGGCCTTTCCTGACCCCTGACCAGCCCCCACAGTGCAGCTCACCACTTTTCATGCCCAAACTGCCCCGGTCAAGCGCATTCCTGCTCCCAGATGCGCACCATCAGGTCGCCGCTCTCGTGGCGGAAGGACACCACCAGCGAGTCCTCGGTTTGCGCCACGGAGCAGAATCCCATAGCCTCCACGATGGACTCCGGAACGGTCATGGTACAGGGCCGGGGCAATGAGGACTTGATGACCCCGGCGATCATATTGGCAATCTCTTTGGTGGCATCCAAGGCATCGGCCTCGGCCACGGTCTCCACCGGCTGCATCATCATCGCCGCCGTTGCCTGGTAAGCCAGTCCCTCGCCCATCCGCACTTCAATGCGCCCCTTCCACACGCCACCCAGTGTGACGCAGCCATGCAGATGCCCGGCACTCAGGCAAAACTCCCCCGGCTCCGCCAGCGGATCAAGGGTCATGGCCAGCATCTGCTCCCAGAACTGGGCATTGGCCTTGATCACGGATTGTTCGTCGAGCTGAACCCGCATTTGCCGTTCTCCTGTCCGTGCAACTGCCAGCAATTCTAAAATGCTGTTTATCTTATCGGGTAATTCTCAGAACACGTTAAGGTATTGGCGGCGCGGGAGTGGCTCGGTGGTCATTGGAAACGCCTCATGAAATCGGCCGACCTTTCGGCTTGGCGAAACTCCTTGATTCCACATGCATTGAGCCGCACCCGTGCGCAATGCCGCGGAAAAATGAGCGCAGAAAACGGAATTTCGGGGAAATTCGTAGAATCTGTCCAATAACTCGGATTTGGGTGAAGGGTACGGGCTTTAGCCCGTACATCAAAGGCAGCAGTAGTTGTGGGCTTTAGCCCCTGAGGGAGGTTTTTAAGGCAGTTTGCTTTCCCTCGGCGGCCAAAGCCGGAAATCAAAATCGGCTCTCAACATACGGGCTGAAGCCCGTACCCTTCAATGCATAGTTATTGGACTGATTCGTAGGAGAACTCTACGCGGTAAGCCGTTCGAGCTCATCGGGCTTGGTAATGGTCAGGCTGGCGCCCTTGATGGTGATCCACTGGTCGCGGCGAAACTGGTTNNTTGGCGATCTCTTCGTGAGTCAGGGCCATGGTGAAGCGGATTTCGTGCTTGCCGTTGCCCGAGGCGCGGCCCCAGTCCAGCAAGAGGCGCGCCAGCCGTCCCGCCGCCGAGCCGGAGAGAGCCAGCCGCTTGGCGTCATGGAAAACCGTCAGGTATTCGCCGGAGAGCGACTGCGCGGCGTGCATACTGGCGATGCCGTGGCGGGAGAGGAAGTCGACAAACTCCTGCTTGCGCACGGTTTTCACCTGGCAGGGCTCGATGGCCTCGGCCGTAACCTCATGGGGAACATTGGCCAGCACCGCACTCAGGCCCATTACGTCACCGGGGCCGGCGATCTTGAGGATCATGGTCTTGCCGTCGCGGGAAGTGGAAGAGATTTTTACCTGTCCATAACAGATTACAAAGACGTTGCGTGCCGGATCGCCCTCTGAAAACAGCTTGGCGCCGCGGGCATGGCTCATCATGATGCCGATGCCGTCGTAATCGGTGAGCGCCTCGGGTGTGAGATTGCAGAACATTCGCAAATGGCGATGCTCACAATTAATGCAATCTTCCGGAGGGTGGTGGGGATGAAAGGATGCCATAGTTCCGCTGCTGTGCAATTTGAAGTATAGCGCACTTCGGCGGAATGCAACGCAGGCAAGACAGGGATTTTGCGTCAATCTCCGGCCAGGGGAAGGTCCGGCAAGAAGACTGGTTCGGCCAAATTGTCGTCCTGCGGCCCGTTAAGCCGCGGAGTTTGCCCTTCCTGGCCTTGCCACGCGGTTGAAGCAGCAGGTGTTATAGGCGCGGGAAACCTCGCGGGCTAGTTCCTCCAGCAACCGCATCCGCAGGGGTGGAAAGCTCTGAAACGCCTGGTTGAGCGCTTCCATGGGCAGCATAAGGACCGATCCGGCGGATTGCGCGGCCAGCGTGTAGGTGTGATGCCTGTCGCCCAAGGTGGCAGCCAGCTCCACCAGTTCTCCGGCACGTGCCGGCCCCAGCGTCAGCCGCGACTCCAGCCGCTCAGCGCGGCGCAGAAACTGGCCCGTTATCACCAAATAGAGCCCCCGGCAGATCCCGGACTGGCGAAAGACAACCTCCCCGGCCTCAAAACTGAGGCATTGAGAGGCGCGGTTCAGCAACAGCCCAATGGCCGGAGGGCACTCCAGCAGCTCTGCCACGGGATGCGCCTGAACAGCTTCCACACGCTTGGATCTTGCCTCACGTTGCTTGGCGACCTCTCCCTCCGTCTCCGCCCCAGCACCGGTCCTGCGCCGAGTCGGAGCTGCAACCGGCCTGCCAGCCGCTTGCGGGCGAGCGCGTTTGGGGCTGCGAGTTTGCGGTAAGCCAAATTTCATAGAAGACAAATCGCTCCAAATGCAACAAAAAAATTGGTTGGGCGGTCAGGAAATCTCTTGCCGCCTGCGCCTTTGCGTAAAAATCGAGGCCGCGCTTCCCGCGGCGGCCCTGGCTATCGGACCTCTGCGAATGCGCGAGCCTCCGGCTTATCTCCGGCTTGCGACCCCTCCGGCGGTACGCACAAAACCGGCACACGCGAGCGGGCCAGCAGGGCGAAGGCTGTGCCATGCGGCCCAGGTGTATCGATGGCGCGCTTGGCGCCGGCCACCAGGATGCAGGGATGATTCTGCGCGATTCCCTCGACGATGGCGTCCACAGGATTGCCGTCCTTGACGATGCAGTGCACCGGAAACTTTCCGCCGGTCTGCATGCCAAACTCTTCCAGAGAGGCTCCGCATGGATTCAGAAAAGCCGAGGCCTCGGCCGCGGTGCGCGCATGCAGCACCAACAGGGGGCGCTCGAAGGTCTGCGCCAGCGAGCAGGCCGTGGCCGCCGCGGCAGATGCAGCCTCGTTGCGCTCGATGGCCAGCAGCACCGGTCCGCCCGGAGTGGGACGAAACTCACCCGCATTCCAATCCGCCGCCACCGCCAGCACCGNNGGACCACATCCAGAAGCATCTGCGCCACCGCGCCCTGGCGAATCTCCGAGTGGCTATGGATGCCCTCCCGGAGCAGGTCGCCGGACAATTTGTCCAGCACCGCGCGCGCCTCTTCGGTCAGCCCAGTCAAAACCTGGCCGGGAACCGTAACCACCTCGGCATATTCCATGGGATCAATGCCGTGGGCCAGCACAATCCGCGCGCCATAGGCAGTGGCCAGCTTGCGGGCATACTCCAGCGCGGCTTCCGACCGGCCGCTGAGGTCGGTGGCAACGACAATGGTCTTCAAGCCGCTTGCAAAGCTCATGGCTGCCTCCGGGGAATTGCCTGCTATCCGCCTATTGGACTTTGAGTCTGCGCTCCCGGCAGTGGCGTGGGCAGTGACACCATTCACCCCGCACTGTGACTCGGGTCACAAACGATGTCTTGGAGCCAGCGCCGAAAACCCGCAATATCGCCCCCTTTTCCGAACGGACTAAGACCCGTTTTTCATGCGCTCAGGATGGAACTCCGATTCCACTTCTTCCGTATCATCAGGTCATGGACTCTCCGAAGCGAGCAATAAACGCATTGCGGCCTCTTCTTCTCCTCGCCGGCCTTATGATGCCATTGGCCATGATGTCTTCGCAGGCTCAAACTCACGGCTGCCAGAATTCCGCTTTGACAGGGCACTGGCAAGGCGCAATGACTCGCGAAGGGGACGATGTCTCCGTTTTCTTTGACTTTGCCTGTGTCGATGGTGAACTGAGAGCCTCCTTTACCTCGATGCAACAGCGGGCTATGGAATATCCCTTCGACTCTGTTCAGCAGACCGGGGATCAGGTCGATCTGGTCCTGGGAGGAGATACCAGCTTTTCGGGTAAGGTCGATCATTCGGGACTCACGGGAAACTTCAAGGATGAAGACGGCGCCGGTACTTTCCGCCTGGAGCGCACCGCGGAAGCGCAGTTCCCTTATACGGCAACCGATGTCGTCTTCAAGAATGGAGATGTTACTCTTTCCGGCTCGATGTACATTCCTCGCGGCGGCGGGCTTCACCCCGCCATCGTCATGCTCCAGGGCTCAGGACCCGAGACCCGATGGGGCGCAAACCGCTTTTGGGCGGACTATTTCGGACGGCGAGGGATTGCAACTCTGATCTATGACAAGCGCGGGTCGGGCAAATCTACGGGCGATTGGAAGACCGCCGACTTTAATGCGCTTGCCGGTGATGCGCTCGCCGGAATCGATTTCCTCCTGCATCAAGCGGGAATCGATCCGAAGAAAATCGGGATTCATGGTCACAGCCAAGGTGCTTCCATTGCGCCGCTCGTAGCATCCCAATCAGACGCGGTCGCGTTCGTCTTGGCGGATGCGGCAAACGCGGTTCCCATGGGCCAGACGGAGATTTATAGCCAGCAATCCTTTATCAGCCACTCAGGCTTGAAGGGAGATGATCTTGCAAGTGCCGACAAATTCATTGAACGCTCAGTCCAGGCGGAGCGGACTGGAATCGGTCGTGACGATCTCATCAAGGAACATGAGGCTGCTCTACAGAGTGGGCAGGCTTGGGCAAAGGAGGTCGGCCCCCCGGCAGAAAACTCTTACTTTTGGAAGTTTTTTCCGATGATCGCAAACTACAATCCAGCGGACTACTGGAAACGCGTCCGTGTTCCTGTTCTGATTGTCGAGGCAGGTAAAGACGAGCGCATCCCGGTGGATTCGTCGGTCGCCGTGCTTCAGGAGATATTCAGAACAAACCGCAATCCAGATTACACGATCGTCGTATTCCCAAACGCTCCACACCCTCTCGTAGAGCGCCCCAATGCGGGTGTACCCTTCCGCTGGCCTCATATTACTCCCGGCTATGCGGATCTGCTCGCATCCTGGGTTTTGTACCGGGAATCCGGCAAGCACTGATTGCTGATATTTCGAAACGTTAGCTCGCGAAAAGCGCTGTTCGAGTCTGCCGCCGATATGGAACGGGCCAAAGTCAATATGGTGACTAATACATCATCCCGACAGCGAAAAGGTATACATCCGCAAGACAAATGCGTTAGCCTTTCTATGTCATGAAAAACAAAAAAATCCTCGCCTCTCAAGCGATTTTCTCCTTTGGGATCGCCTTCTTTCTCTCCATGCTCCTCGGTTGCGGCCTGATCGCCTCCGCACAGGCGCCCGCGCCGGAATCGCCGCAAATTGAGGCCAAGGCCCATGCTCTGCTGGCCAAACTCACTCTGGAGCAGAAGATCGCGTTGTTGGGCGGCGTGGACGGCATGTTCACGCAAGCCGTTCCGGCCATCGATCTGCCGCGCTTCAAGATGTCCGATGCTTCCGTGGGCATTCGCACCTGGGGACCGACTACCGCCTATGCCGGCGGCGTGGCGCTGGCCGCCACCTGGGATAAGGAGTTCGCCCACAAACTGGGTGAGAGCCTGGGCCGGGATGCCCGCGCCCGCAGTGTCCATATTCTGCTCGGCCCCGGCGTCAACATCGCACGCTCACCGCTGGCCGGCCGCAACTTCGAATATCTCTCCGAAGACCCCTTCCTGAATGCGGCTCTGGTGGTCCCGTACGTCGATGGCGTCCAGTCCCAGGGCGTGATCGCCACAGTGAAGCACTACGCGCTGAACAGTCAGGAGTACAACCGGCATAACGTGAGCGTGGACGTAGACGAGCGGACCATGCGCGAGATCTATCTGCCGGCCTTCGAGGCAGCCGTCACCCAGGCTCACGTGGACGCGGTGATGAATTCCTACAACCTGATCAACGGCGTTCACGCCACTCAGAACGAATTCCTGAACCTGAAGGTGCTCAAGGGCGAGTGGGGCTTCCAGGGGATTCTCATGTCGGACTGGTTCGCTACCTATGACGGCGTGGCGGCGGCCAACAACGGCCTGGACCTGGAAATGCCTTCCGCGGCCTTCATGAACGCCCAAGTTCTGCTGGCCGCGGTTAAAGCCGGTTCGGTGAAGGAAGCAACCATCGACGACAAGGTGCTGCGGCTGCTGAGGACCGCGCTGCGCTACGGCTTCCTCGACCGCCCGCAATTCGATCCGGCCGACTCGACTTATTCGGTGGCTGATCGCGCCATCGCCCTGGACGGCGCACGCGAGAGCCTGACCTTGCTGAAGAACGACGGCCACCTGCTGCCACTGGATGCGGCCAAGATTAAAACGATCGCCGTGATCGGCCCTGATGCATGGCCAGCGGTGATTGGCGGCGGCGGCTCTTCCGAGGCTCAGGCCTTCGAGCCGGTCAGCATCCTCACCGGCATCGCCAACCTCGCCGGACCCGGTGTGCGCGTGCTCTACGCCCGCGGCCTGCCCGATGAGAACGAGGTTTTTCAGAAGACCGTTTGGGCGGGCAGCGTGAAAGGGGAGACCTTTCCAAACGCCAAATTTTCCGGCACGGCCGAAGTGAACGCCCTGCAGGAAATTGCCAACTGGAAGCCCGCGCCGTGGGGGATTGATGACCCGCACCCGCGCAGCATCCGCTACACCGGCGTCTTCCAGGCGGAAAAGCCGGGCAAATATCTGATCCTGGCCGCTGCCTCCGGCTATGACGCCTTCAAGGTGCTGGTCAACGGTAAAGAGGCGCTTGCGCAGCCACACAACGAGGGCCAGGTTCCACTATCGACATCGCTCGAGCTCGCCGCCGGAGAAAGGCTGAATGTGGTAGCCGAATATCAGCCCCACGCTCCTGGCCTCCGATTCGGCTTAGGCATTGCGTATGAGCCGGAACTGATCTCTGCGGATACTAAGAAGTTTGCGGCCCTCGCGGATGTGGTTGTGGTCGCTGCCGGCTTCTCGCCCGCTACCGAGGGCGAGGGTCAGGACCGCACCTTCACGCTGCCCTGGGGACAGGACGCGCTGATCGAGGCCGTGGCCGCGGCCAATTCGCACACCATCGTCACCCTCACCGCTGGCGGCGGCGCTGACACACGGCGCTGGCTCAGCAAAGTTCCCGTGCTGCTCCACACGTACTATCCCGGCCAGGAGGGCGGTACGGCCGTCGCCGAAGTCCTCTTCGGCAAGCGCAATCCCGAGGGCAAGCTGCCGCTCAGCTTCGACCGCAGTTGGGAGGAGAATCCCTCTGCGCCGTACTACTATCCCATTCAGGGCGCGGATACCAAGTTGCACGTAACCGAGACCGGCCAGCCGCCAGTGGATTATGTCATTCCTCACGTGAAGTACGGGGACGGCCTGTTGGTCGGCTACCGATACTGGACTAGCGCCGGCAAGCACCCGCTCTTTCCCTTCGGCTTCGGGCTGAGCTACACCACTTTCAGCTTCTCCAAGCTCGAAGTTCCGGCAACGGTTGCTTCCGGCGCGACCATCCCGGTCAGCTTCGACGTAACCAATACCGGAAGCGTGGCCGGAGCGGAAGTGGCGCAGCTTTACGTCTCCGATCCTTCAGCCAAAGTCAGCCGCCCGGAGCGCGAATTGAAGGGCTTTGAGAAGGTACGGCTGGCTCCCGGCGAAACAAAGCACGTGACTCTGAATTTAGATGCGCGCGCCTTCAGCTACTGGGACTCGACGGCTCACAAGTGGACCATCGATTCCGGCAAGTTCGTCATCCGCGTCGGCGACTCCAGCGAAAACACCCCACTGAGCGCGGACCTTACGCTGAATTAACAACGCTGCGAGTCAGTAGCTAAGAGGCCTTGCGAAATGCCAGGCGTTCGGTGCAACCGGCTCATCTCGGGCCGCCGCTTTCTGAGAAGCCATGTAAAAATACCTCGAACTTGTCCAGCGGCAGCGGACGGCTGATCAGGAACCCTTGGAAGGAGTAGCAGCCGAGACCGGCAAGGTAGCCCCGCTGTTCTTCGGTTTCCACGCCTTCGGCGATTACCGATATGCCCATGGCGCGGCTCAGCGAAAGAACGGTTTGCGCAATGGCCCCGCTGGTGTCGTCCACCAGCATATCGCGCACAAACGCCCGGTCAATCTTCAAGCGGTCCAGGGGCAGGCGCTTGAGGTAGGCCAAGGACGAATAGCCGGTGCCAAAGTCGTCCAGGGAGAATCTCAAGCCATGCGACTTGAGTTCGGTCATCTTGGCGATGATGTCCTCGATGTTGTCCACCAGCATGCTCTCGGTGAGTTCCAGCCGGAGGTTATCGGGGTTGGCGCCGGAGCGCCTGAGGGTTGCCAGCACCTGCTCGACAAACGATGGCTGGCGGAACTGCAGGGCGCTGATGTTGACTGCGACCGTAAGATGGGCTGTTTCCTTCCTGCCCGCCCACAACGCAATCTGCGCGCAGGCAGCCTCCAGCACCCAATCTCCTATGGGCAGAATCAGCCTGGTTTCCTCGGCCAGAGGGATGAAATCGTTGGGCTGCACGAGGCCTCGCATGGGATGCTTCCAGCGGATGAGGGCCTCGGCGCCCGTCAAGCGGCCGCGCTCCACCTGCGGCTGATAGTAAAGCAGGAATTGTTTTTCCTTGGTCGCCTGGCGCAGATCCTCCTCCAGCGCGGCGCGGGCGTTGACGGCAGCCTGCAAGGCGGGAGAGAAAAAACGCAGGTTGTTGCGCCCCGCCGCCTTGGCCTGATACAGGGCTATTTCAGCTTGTTGCAGGATCGCATCCGTGGAGTCTTGCCGGTCCCCGAAGACGACGATTCCGATGCTGGCCGTGGAGAGACATTCATGGTCTTCAAGCAGGCAAGGCTGGTCAATCGCAGTCAGAATTTTTTCTCCCACGGCCTTGGCATGGGCCGCGGCTTCCTCGGCAGTCTTGCTCAGGTCTTCAAGCACCACTACAAACTCATCGCCGCCCAGCCGGCAAACGGTGTCGGCTTCGTGGGTGCAGGCAAGGATGCGCCGCGCGACTTCCTGGAGCAGAATATCGCCGGCCTGGTGGCCGAGGGTGTCGTTCAAGGTCTTGAAATGATCCAGATCAATCAATAGCAGCGCTTGCGAACGGCTGTGTGGTGCGTCGGCGTCCAGAGGCTGGCGCAACCTCTCCATCAGATGCCGGCGGTTGGGCAGTCCGGTCAAAGGATCATAGAAAGCCAGGCTCCGGATGGTTTTCTCCGCTGTTTTGGCATCTGAGATATCACGGGTAACGGAAAGAAGGCAGGGAGCGCCGTCGATCTCGATCAGCGACGCCGATATCTGCCCCCAACCAATCTCCCCGCCCTTCTTTCTCAACTGGACTTCCAAGCCGCAAACACTGGAGTTCTGGCGCAACATTCTCATCATGGTCTGCCGGTCGCGGGCGTCCGCCCAGATTCCTACTTCCAGCGAGGTTCGTCCGATGATTTCTTCGCGCTTATAGCCTGACATATCGAGAAACGCCTGATTGCAGTCGATAAAATTGCCATTGTCAACCCGGTTGATATTGATGGCATCGAGGCTGGTCTGGAAGGCGGTGCGGTAGCGTTCCTCGCTCACTCGCAGCGCCTCGGCAGCCTCCTTGGCGGCGGTGATGTCCCGTACCACTAAAAGGAAGCAAGGAACCCCGTCCAGCTCAATCAGCGACCCCGAGACCAATACCCACAGCTTCTGTCCGTCCTTTCTGCGAAGCTGGAATTCCATATTCCGGCAGACGGATTCCCGGCGCAGCACCTCGACGAATCTCAGTCGATCCTGAGGATCCGGCCAAATCTGGAGTTCAAAAGAGCTTCGTCCAATGACTTCCTCCCGCTCGTATCCGAACAAGCTGAGGGATGCCTGATTGACATCGACGAATCTTCCATCCTCCAGGCCGCTGATGGTGATGGCGTCCTGGCTGGTCTGGAAGACGGTGCGGTAGCGCTCCTCGCTCTGCCGCAGCGCCTCGATAGCCGCCTTAGCCGTGGAGATGTCCCGAACGACGATCAGGAAGCTGGGAACGCCCTCCAGATCAATCCGCGACCCCGAAACCAGAACCCAAAACCGTTCCCCATTCTTCCTTTGAAGAATGAACTCCATATCCCGGATAACGGGTTCCTTGCGCAGCGCCTCGACCATCTTCAGCCGATCCTGAGGGTCCGCCCAGATGTTGAGTTCCAGGCTGGTTCGCCCAATCACTTCCTCGCGTTCGTATCCAAACATGCGCAGGTATTCCTGATTGACATCGACAATTCTTCCATCCTCCTGGTGGGTAACGGAAATGGCGTCGATGCTGATCTGGAAGACGGTTCGGTAGTGTTCTTCACTGACCCGCAACGCATTCATGGCCGCGGACAGCCGCTCCTCGGAAGCCTTGCTTTCAATCGGGGCTGAGAGATTGGCTTCTGCGTGTTTAAGCATTCAGGCCTTCCCTGACCTCGATGATCTAACGCCTCATCGATAAGAAACGCGCTTGTTGAGGGACACGGGATACGTCGAGCGTTGCCAACAGAAACCGTTAGCCGGGGGTCCCTCAAGACGCAGTTTCCCCACACAACTGGTATACCTCTTTCTTCGGGCATTCCCTGCAATAACTTTACGATGCTTATAAAAAACTTAGGAAAATCGTCTTCCGGGCCGAACCAGGCAAGCCGGGGAACCCGTCCCGGTTTTTCTCTCCTCAAAATCGCATGAATAAGGCTTAGCGGCGTCTGGAACCGGACATCACGTAAACCGGCGCCATTCCGCAGGGGAGATGGCGCCGGTTTATGGGATCGGATGGGAGGTAAAACTAAGCCTTGTCCAGCGGATGCTCGGCATAGTGCAGCAGCACGGCCACGGCGCAACTGGTAAGCCGCGTCTCGGCCGAATCCGCCCGACTGGTGAGGATGGTCGGCACGCGCGCGCCCAGCACGATGCCGGCCAACTGCGCTCCGCCCAGGTATTCCAGTTGCTTGGCCAGCATATTGCCGCTTTCCAGGTCCGGAACCACCAGGATGTCGGCCTGCCCGGTGACCGGCGAAACCAGCCCCTTGATCTTGGCCGCCTTCACGCTGACCGCGGTGTCAAAGGCCAGCGGACCGTCGAGGATGCCGCCGGTAATCTGGCCGCGGTCGGCCATCTTGCACAGCGCCGCGGCGTCCAGCGTGGACTTGATCTTGGTGTTGACCGTCTCCACGGCCGAAAGCAGCGCCACCTTGGGCTCGGGGATGCCCAGCGCGTGCGCCAGGTCGATGGCGTTTTGCACGATGTGGATCTTGTCCTCCAACTCCGGCTCGATGTTGATGGCCGCGTCGGTAATCAGCAGGGTGCGCGGATAGGCCGGCGTGTCCATCACAAAGACATGGCTGATGCGCCGCGAGGTGCGCAGCCCGGTGTCAGCCTTCATGGCCACCTTCATCAGCTCGTCGGTGTGCAGGCTGCCCTTCATCATGGCCTGCGCGCCGCCGGTGCGGCACATGGCCACGCTCAACTCGGCGGCCTTGCGCTCGCTGTCTGCATCGACAATGGGATAGGCGGAGATATCGAGGCCGATCTTTGCGGCCAGAGCCTTCATCGCGGCCTCGTCGCCGATCAGCGTAGGCTTGATAAGACCCTCTACCGCCGCTTCCACCGTGCCTCTGAGCGCCACGTCCGACAACGGCCAGCAGACCGCCGTGGTGATGGCCGGCAGCTTCTTGCAGCGAGCCAGAAACTTGTGAAAAACGTGGTAATCGGCGGGATGGCCGACCAACGGGTCAACGGCAACGGATTCAGCCAGTCCTGCAAGATCACTCATCGAGATACTCTCCCGGCCCGCGCAGCCGATGGCTGGCTAGCCTCACAGATTCATTCTCCTCCCGCAGCCTGTCTGTGCCTGTGCCAAGGGTCACAGTTCGGCGCTCTATACCGCATAGTGAAATGCATGAATCCCTCTTCCGCCCATCTGGTCCCGATTCCGAAACAAAAATATAATTGCCTCGAGTAACTACATTATGTAATTATATATTGTATGTAGGAGTTGTACATGCCCCACGCTATTGCCCGCACCAGGGAATCAACATTGAACCTGCGCCTTGATGCCGCGCTCAAGCAGGAGTTTGTGGCCGTGGTAGAGGCGGAAAACCGTCCTGCCGCCGAGGTCCTGCGCGCCCTGATGCGCGGCTATGTGGAAGATGCGCGCAAGCGCCGTTTTGCTACTGAGGCGCGCCGTCAGTCCCAGTTGATCGCCGCCTCAGAGGATGAGGCCGAGGTGATGCGCTGGATTCAGGACGTGAGCGCTCCCCCAGACGAATTCGACGGATTCGAACAGGGCGGCCCTGGAGGCAGCCTGTGAGACGCGGCGACCTGGTGACCGTGGCCATCTCCGGCGATTACGGCAAGCCGCGACCGGCGTTGGTGGCGCAGGCGGACGCATTCGACCGGCATCCTTCGGTGATTGTGCTGCCGCTGACCAGCGAGATGCACGACGCGCCGCTCTTCCGCGTGACGGTTGCGGCTAGCCGGGAAACAGGGCTGCGCAAAGCTTCCCAGATCATGGTGGACAAGGCGACAGCCGTGCCTCGCGTGAAACTCGGGGAGCGGATTGGCAAGGTGGACGGAGCAACGATGCGGGCCGTGGACAAAGCGTTGCGCGGATTTCTTGGGCTGTAGCCGTTCCTGCTCAGGAAACCTCTGATTAAGTCGATGTTTTGTGTCAGGGCACGACTTTACAGCTTGCGGAAAAATTCATTTGGAGTTGCGAGAAGTGTCAGGGCACGACTTNNCGTGGGCTTTAGCCCCTGAGAGTCTGCTCGTTCAATCTGACCCAATTCCCGGCATCGACGCAGTTTCACAGCCGAAGAGGCGATGCGTTAGCCTTGTAGATGAAACGTGATCGTCGAGGCACTCCTGATGCGCCGTTACCTTGCCGTTTTCTCCTTGATTTTCTTGTGCGCCACAGCCGGCGCGTTTGCCCAAACCGCCCCCGCGCCCTCCTGCGTTGATCTGCGCCTGGTGCCTGCTCCGCGGGAGTGCTCCGCGGTCCAGGCAATTCCCATCGGCGGCATCGGTTTCTTGGTCACCGCGGAAAAAAATGCGGAGGATCAGTTTGCCGTCGAGGATCTGATTGAGGAGCGCCTGGGGAAAAGAACCGTGCGCCAGGACGCTCCCTACATCCGGCTGGAGCGGGCTGAGAGTGAGCCGGCCCAGGCGCTGCTGGCCGCAAACCACCTGAGCTTTGACCCGGCAATGCACGACGAGGGCTACATCCTTGTGCCCGACGGGCAGGGCGGCCTGGCGGTAATCGCCGAAACCTCCGCCGGCATCTTCTACGGCGCGCAGACCGTGAAGCAATTGATTCGCGGCAGCGGCAAGGATACGGTGCTCCTTGTTCCCACGCTGCGCGACTGGCCGGCAATGGCCCATCGCGGGCTCTCCGACGACTGGTCGCGCGGCCCGCTGCCCAACATGGAGTTTTTAAAGCGCGAGATTCGCACTCTGGCGGCCTACAAGATCAACATTTTCTCGCCTTACTTTGAGCACACCTTCGCCTATGATTCCTCTCCGGTCGCGGCCTTCCCCGGCGGCGCAATGACGCCCGACGAGGCTCGCGAGCTGGTGGCCTATGCCGCCCAGTACCACATCACCGTCATCCCCGAGCAGGAGTCCTTTGGCCACCTGCACCATCTGCTCAAGTTCGAGCAGTTCTCTTCCTTGGGCGAGACGCCGCACGGTTCAACGCTGGCCCCTGGGGCCCCCAGCGACAGGTCTTCGTCGCTGGGGTCAGCGTCAGGCGATGCGGCCACGCTGCCGCTGATCGGCAGTTGGTTCGGTGAGCTGGCTAAGGTCTTTCCCGCTCCTTACGCGCACATCGGCGCCGACGAAACCTTCGAGCTGGGCCTGGGCAAGACACGCGAGCAGGTGGAGAAGCAGGGGCTGGACGCGGTCTACATCGACTTCCTCAAGCAGATTCACGCGACGCTGGAGCCGAACCACAAGCGGCTCCTCTTCTGGGGCGACATCGCGGTTAAATCGCCGCAGCTTGTCAGCACCTTGCCCAAGGACATGATCGCAGTGCCCTGGGAGTACAGAGTCCGGCCGGATTACAAGCCGATCATCGAGCCGTTTACCAAGGCCGGGCTGGAAACCTGGGTCTCGCCTGGCGTCAGCAACTGGAGCCGCCTCTACCCCAACAACAACGACGCGCTGACCAACATTCGCGTCTTTGTACGCGACGGCCAGGCGCTGGGCGCGACCGGCGTGCTGAACACCGTGTGGAACGACGACGGCGAGGGCATCTTCGACCAGAACTGGTTTGGCGTGCTGTTTGGCGCGGCAGCCGGTTGGCAGCCGGGCGAAAGCTCGGAGGAAAACTTCGTTGCGTCCTTTGGCCAGGCGTTTCATGGCGATCCGACAGGCAAGATCAACCAGGCACATCGTGAGCTGATGGCCGCCCACGCCGCGTTCAAAGAAGTTGACCTGCACGATGCCCGAGACATTTACTTCTGGGTTGATCCCTACTCGCCGGAGGGAGAGCGCGTGGCAGCCAAGTTGCGGCCGCAGGAGAGCGCGTTGCGCCTGCACGCCGAGCGCGCCATTGCGTTGATCGCCGAAGCTCGGGCCGCGGCAAAGCAGGACAATCGCATTCTGGAAAATCTCGAAGCGCTGGACGCGATGGAGTTGGGCGCGCGCCGCATCGATTTTGTGGGCCTCAAATTTCAAGCGGCCGACGAATCCGTTGCGCTCTACAACCAGACGCGAGCCATAGCCGCGGACAAGAGCCGCAGGGACGAGGTCACGGCGAAGCTGCTGACCATTGGCGCGAACAACGGCCTGCTGGAAGACATTCGCGACGGCTACGCGCTGCTGGGCGGGCTTTACCGGCAGGCCTGGCTGCGCGACAACCGGCCTTATTGGCTGGAGAACAACCAGGCCCGCTACGACCGCTCCGCGCAACTGTGGGTTGGCCGCAGCGACAGTTGGAGCGTGGTGATGGAGCAGTGGTGGAGCACGCACACGCTGCCGCCGCCGGCCGAGGTTGGGCTGACCGAACAGACAGAAAAGTGAGATGCGCACTCTAGGGAAACTCTGATTAAGCCGAAATTTTGAAGGGTACGGGCTTTAGCCCGTACATAAATCCAGCAAAATCAACGTGGGCTTTAGCCCCTGAGGGAATGCAAACTCAATAGAAGCACTTGA
>PMGP01000281.1:8980-9193 GCA_003156235.1 Acidobacteriaceae bacterium | reverse complement strand
TGCTCTACCGCTGGCGGGCGGGTGAGCTGGAGTGCGAGATTCCGCTGATCGTCTCCAACCACCGCGAGGTCGCGGAGTTGGCCGCCTTTTACGGCATTCCCTTCGCGCATGTTCCGGTGACTGCGGCCACGCGCGACCAATCCGAACGGCGGCAGCTTGAACTGCTCGAGCATCATGAAATTGAACTGGTCGTTCTGGCGCGTTACATGCAGA
>PMGP01000281.1:0-8935 GCA_003156235.1 Acidobacteriaceae bacterium | reverse complement strand
ACTCGTTTCTGCCCGCCTTCACCGGGGCCAAGCCCTATCATGCCGCCCATGAGCGCGGCGTCAAACTGATCGGGGCCACCAGCCACTATGTCACCGAAGTGCTGGACGATGGGCCGATCATCGAGCAGGATGTGGCNNCGCGACCAGGTGGAAGACCTGGTGGCGCGCGGCCGCGACCTGGAACGCATGGTCCTGTCGCGCGCCGTCCGCTGGCATCTGGACCGCCGCATCCTCTGCTACGGAAACAAGACGGTGGTGTTTGATTAAAAACAGGGGTCAGAGATCAGGGATCAGGGGTCAGCCGTTCCGGGGAAAATTGGATACTGAAAAGGGCCACTTCCAAGTTGAGACCGTCTACAGTTTGCCTTCCGCGCAGCCGCTTTTCCCTGATCCCTGATCCCTGATCTCTGACCCCTGATTTAGAATCGGCTTGTATGAAGTGTCCTTATTGCGGCTTCAGTCAGGATCGGGTGGTGGACTCGCGGGAGAGCAAGGAGGCAGACTCCATCCGGCGGAGGCGGGAGTGCGAGAAGTGCAATCGCCGCTTCACCACTTACGAGCGAATCGACGAAATTCCCTACATGATGGTCAAGAAGGACGGCCGCCGCGAGCGCTTCGACCGGCAGAAGATTTTGAGCGGCCTGTTGCGCGCCTGCGAGAAGCGGCCCGTGGCGGCCAGCAGCCTGGAGGCAATCGTGAACGCCGCAGAGACCTTTCTGGCCGAAGCCCCGGAGCGGGAGCGCACCACCGCCGAGATCGGCGAGCTGATTATGGATCGGCTTAAAGGGATCGACACCGTTGCCTACATCCGCTTCGCCTCGGTCTACCGCGACTTCAAGGACGTGCGCGAGTTCAAGGAAGAGCTGGAAGGACTGCTGGCCGGGCGCGGTGCGGGCAAGGTCAAGAAATAGGGAACCAAGGTCCGTGATCAGGTTTTATTCAGGGGTTCCCCCCTCCCTCCGGATCGGTTCTTCATCATTTTTTTGCATATTCCGCCCCGGAAAAGATGGCTGCAGCGGCTTTTCATAAAAATAAAGAAAAATTGATAGGGATTCAAGACATATTGGTTTCCTATGCTCTAGCCTTCCTTTCAGCACGAACAACATCGAGTGCGTGCAATTTCAAATCGAGGTAGCATCCATGTTAAAGCACATTTCTGATACCACGCGATACAGCGCGCTCGCGCTGTTCGCCATCCTGGCCTTCGCCGTTTCTTCGGCAACGGCCCAGACTTCCCAAGCAGCTTCGGCTACGGCCCCCGCCGAAGCCAGCCCGGCACAGTCCGCGCCAGCTACGACCGGACCGATCTCCCACAACATTAAGTTGAATAAAATCGATGGCAACATCAACATCCTGGTTAATCCGGATGGAGAATGGCTCTTCTCCGGCACCGCAAAGGCCGAAAAGAACAAGGACTACGATATATCGCTGGCCTTGAGAGCCAAGACCGGCGCCATCTATGTCTTCCACTTTGTGGGCGACGCCACACACCCCATTCAGTTCAGCAAATCCGGCAAGAGCGGCCTCCTCAAGGACGACTTCTCCGACTTCCAGAAGGGCCACCATTACGCCTGGACCTACCGCTACCACGAGAGCGCCGCAGGCAAGAGGGCGCAATATGAAGAGCGGCAGAGGAAGCGGGAACAACTGGCGAGAGAAGAGAAAGAAGCCCGGGAGAAGCATAACGCCAAGCTCGAGGCCGAGAAGAAGGCCGAGCAAAAGCGTGAAGCGCAGAAGGAACTCGCCGAGGAGCGGCAGCAGGCAGCGCAGCAGAAGAGCAGCGGCGGCGGCGGCGGCATTGGATCGACCATCAGCAGCGTTGTCAACACGGTCGGCAGCGTGGCTTCAGGCGTGGCCAGCGCTGTTTCCGATGTGGGCAGCTTCCTGGGCTCCATCTTCTAATTGAAACCGAAAAAGGCGCTTTCTCGTAAAACGAGAGGGCACCTTTTCCCTATACACAAACAACGACAGATGGCTGGGCATTTTGCCCAACCATCTGTCGCAGCCCGCACTCGGTTTGCGGTTTCTAACTTCCTTATTCCCTCGCCGCCGATTTGGGCGGTAACTGATCGTCAGGCCAACATCATGTTTTTGAGCTCAGGCAGCGCAGGCTGCCTGCCTTTGCCAATCAAGGAGGATTCATGTCCAAGCAAATTTCCGGCATCAAGCGGCTCAGTGCGCTTGCGCTCTGCGCCATCCTGGCCTTCGCCGCCCATCAGGCGATGGCCCAAACTTCCCCCGCGGCTCCGGCGGAAACCAGCCCCATGCTGACCCAGCAGGCCACATCCGGACCCATCTCGCATACTTTTACGATGAAGAAAATCGACGGCACGCTCAATCTGCTCGTTGATCAGGATGGAACCTGGAACTTCTCCGGCTCTTCTCCGAAGAAATTTTCCGGTAAGGATTTCGACGTTACGCTGGCGCTGAAGAACAGCGCGGGCGCGATCATTTTATTTGAATGGTCGGGCGACGCCTCCAACGGAATCCAGTTCAGCAAGCAGGGCAAGAACTCGATTCTCAAGGAGAACTTCGCCTCCTTCGCTTCAGGCCACCACATGGCCTGGGATTATCGCTTCTCGGAGACCGCGGCTGGCCGCGCAAGACTCTATGCCGAGCGGCAGGCAAAGAAAGAGAAGCTGGAGAAGGAAGAGCAAGCCGCCAAAAAAGCTCATGACGAGAAACTGGCGAAGGAGAAAGCAGCCGAGCTGAAGACAGAAGAACAAGAGGAGCTTTCTGCTGAATACGGCACACAGGTCAAAAACCTGAATGTGACGGAGAAGCAAGAGAAGTCGTATGAGGAGTGGAGGGCATCGGTAGAAAGGCAGCATCTGCCCATAAAGTGCCCGAATCAGAAGCCTAGCTCGGCTTGCAATTGTCTACTTGGGGTAGACCGGGTGTATTTGAATTTTAAGTCAGATGAAGAGGCAGCGAAATTTGAAAAGCTCCCGCCGGCAACGCAAAAAGAAGTTGGGGCTAAGGCCTATGAGTTGAATAAGGCAGAGGAGCGGAAGGACAGCCAGCGGGCTGCCAAACAGCAAGCAGCGCAGCAGAAGAGCAGCAGTGGCGGCGGCGGAACTAGCGTGGGCAGTGTGCTGAGCACCATCGGCGAAGTTACCGGAATCGCCGCATCCGTTTTGTCGTTCCTGTAAACAACAACCGGGCGGGGCGCAGCCGCGGAAATCATGCGGCGGCTGTTCCCGCTCCTGGGCAGCGCAAAAGGCTGGGCATCTTGCCCAGCCTTTTGGCTTTTTAGTGCGAAGCGCAGGCAGGGTTATTTGCCGGCCATATTCGACTCGGAGCAGACAGGCACCGCTGGGCAGGCTTAACCCGCCTCCTCCACCCGGCGCAGCACGCTGGCCACGCCCGCCGTAATGCCGCTCTCCTTGTCCACAATGGGCGAGGTGCTGATCTCCACGCACAACTCCCGGCGCGCGTGGTCCAGCACCGTCGCGATTCCCTTGGTGCGCCTTTCCAGCGCAATGCGATGAGTCAGTGACTTCTGATCGCCTGAGGTGTACGAAAGCTGAGGCAACCCCTCCTCGACCATTTTGCCGATCAACTCCTTGGCCTTCCAGCCAAGCAGTTCTTCCGCCGCCGGATTGACGGTGCGCACAAAGCCCAGCGCATCGGTCACGATTATCGCCTCGGAGATCGACTCCAACACGCTCTCCAGCCACTGCCGCGCCTGACGCGTTTCCTCGTGGGCGAATTGCGCCGCGGTCACGTCGAACGAGACCAAGCGGACGCCCGACGGCTTGCCCAGGGCATCTTGAATCAGGCTGCGATGCAGCTCGAAGGTGCGAAATTCTCCCGCGCTGGTGTAAGCCGTGCGCCGGATTGGAGGCGGGTTCGCGCCTGACTCCATGATTTTGAAAAAGGCCGCGCGGCTGACTTCTTTCTCGGCGGACGGCATAAAATCCCACAGAAATTTGCCCGTAATTTCTCCGTGCTCGATAGGATACAAGGCGCGCGCCGCGCGATTAGCGCGCATCACCAATCCCTCCGCATCGAGTTCGATGTAGGCAACGGGCAGTTCTTCGAGAATCTCGAAAGCCGATTCGCAGGGCGGGACAGGCGGGTTCACGGGAATCTTTTTCAATAGTTTCACCACTGGGTTGCAGGTTTGGGAGTAAGTTTGTATAAATCTTCGGCATTGCGTAAAAAGCCGATTGGAGTTAGAACGAAGTCCAGCGGGATGCGCAGCATCACGTTGCGTCCCTCAATGGTTACGGTGATCTCGCGATTCTGCGCGATGATCCGCTGCAGCTCCGCGGTCAGAATCTGTTCGTTGGGACGGCCCTCCAGAATAACCAGCAGCGAAGAGTCGCTCCAGTGGAAGATGGCGTCGCCGCTGCGAAGATTGTGGGTAAGAAAAGCGGAGACGGCCATGAGGCAATCCTGCACGGCCTCCACCCCGAATCGCTGGCTGATGATCTCCAGGCAACCAAGCCGGAAGAGCGCAATGAAACCATTGCCGCCGCGCTCCATGATGCGTTTCACATGCTCGACGGCCGCTCCGCCGCCGCGCAGCCCGGCCGCGTTGTCGTTCTCCGTAGTGCGATCGGCCGCCTTCAGCTTGGATGCGCCCACAGGTATGCCCTGTTCCGCGCCAGAGGGATGAAGAAAATTCAGCAGCCGCTCGCGATACGCCTGAATCTGCTCGCCGGTCTCCAGCCCTGCGACCTTCGCCACCAGCGGCGCGGCTTCCGACGAACCGGCGTCCACGCCCACCCGCTCCAGAAGTTCCTTTAGCTGCATGGAAACCAGCGCCCGCCACCCACTTTGCCGGTCCTTGAGCGCCCCTTCCGCGCCCGTCCTGTAACTCTCGAACTCGCGCACAATGGACTGAATCAGCGCCAGCTTGTCTTCTACCGGAAGCCTGTCTGGCACCTGCATCGCCTCTTCGCTTATTTTCTTGCGAAAGGCATTGTAGGTTTCCTCGTCGATCTCCGGCATATTCTGCGCCGCTCCCTGCACCAGCAGGGTCAGGCACCGGTCAGAGACCTGAGGCGCAGATTCCCCCATCGCCTCAGAAGGCGAACTGCCAAGCCCGGCCATCTGCCGCAGTCCCATCGCAGTAACTCCTCCATGATTTCATCGGCAGAAAACGTTGTTTCAACAGGCATTTGGAGGATCGGTCTCCCGTTTCGGCGCTAGGTCTCTTGCGGAGATTGCTACCGGTTTCGTTTCGATTTGGCACACGCTTCGCCAACGCGTCTGCCCGAAAATCAAGCAATTTCCTGTACACTGAATGTTCAAGGCTATGAAAACCAGACAACCAATCGGCATACTGGGCGCTACCGGAATGGTAGGCCAACGCTACATCCAACTTCTTGAGCGCCATCCGTGGTTTGAAATCACCTGGCTGGCGGCCAGCGACCGTTCTTCTGGCAAGTCCTACGGCGAGGCCGCCAAGTGGCGCCTGGACACGCCGCTGCCCGAGCGCATCGCCAACATGATCGTCTCGCCGGCGGAGCCGAGCGCCGCGGCCAATGGAAATCAGACCGCGCCCAAGATCATCTTTTCTTCCATCGATGCGCCCATCGCTCGCGAGCTTGAGCCTCGCTTCGCCGCCGCCGGCTGCGCCGTAATCTCCAACTCCAGCGCCTTCCGCATGGCTCCCAACGTGCCCCTGGTGCTGCCTGAAGTGAACGCCGATCACCTGCATTTGATCGAGGAGCAATCCTGGCGCAAGCAGTCGGGCGGCTACATTGTCACCAACTCCAACTGCACGGTGATGGGTCCGGTGCTGGCGCTCAAGCCTATCGTCGACCGCTTCGGAATCGAGCAGATCTTCGCCACATCGATGCAGGCGGTCAGCGGCGCGGGCTATCCCGGCGTAGCCTCCATGGACATTCTGGACAACGTCGTCCCCTACATCCCCAACGAAGAAGAGAAGATGGAAGAAGAGATGCTCAAGCTGCTGGGCTCACTCGACGGCCACACGGTCAAGCCGCTCATCGCGCGCATGAGCGCCAGTTGCAACCGCGTTCCGGTCGTCGATGGCCACACGGTCAGCGTCAGCATCAAGCTCGGAAAGCCGGCCACGCGCGAAGAGATTCTGGCGGCCTGGGCGGAGTTTCGTCCGCTGGCCAGACAGAATCTGCCCACCGCTCCCGAGCAGCCCGTCGAATGGGCGCCGCAGCCGGATCGCCCACAACCGCGCCTGGATCGCAATCGCGGCAACGGTATGGCCGTCACCGTGGGCCGCCTGCGCCCCTGCGGCGTGCTCGACTGGAAGTTCACCGTGCTCTCGCACAACACCATTCGCGGAGCCGCCGGCGCCACCATCCTCAACGCCGAACTGCTGGCCAGTTTGGGGAAACTTTAGTAGCGAACAGTTCTCAGTTGTCAGTTCTCTGTTGTCAGTTCTCTGTTGTCAGTTGTCAGTAATCGGCTTTTAGTTTTACGGTTCTCAGCCTTTCGCGTTGATTTGAAAACGATGGATAATCGGCTGAGAACCGGAATCAGGATAACCACTGGAATTTTCAGCAAACCGAGTTGGAAGCGAAGAACTGAGAACTGAGAACTGCTTTTAGGAAACTCGCATGAACCTGGTCGTAATGAAATTCGGCGGCACATCGGTGGAGGATCCAGCGGCCATCCGCCGCACTGCGGCCATCGTCGCCGGGCGCGTGGCGCTGGGCAAGCAGCCGGTAGTCGTCGTCAGCGCCATGGCCAAGGTCACCGACCAACTGCTGCTGGCCGCATCGACTGCCGTGCAGGGTGACCGCGCCGGAGCGCTGGCCATCAGTTCGCGGCTGCGCTCGCGCCACCGCGACACAGCCGCGGCCCTGGTCACAGACTCCGCCGCCCTGATCGAACAGATTGACCAGAAGTTCGATTCTCTCGATGAGATTCTGCGCGGACTGGCGGCGCTGCGCGAACTCACGCCGCGCATCTCCGACCTGATCGTCAGCCACGGCGAGCTGTTCTCCAGCCGAATCGTCGCCGCGGCCTTCCGCGAACTGGGCATCAACGCCGCCCACGCCGACGCGCGCCAGGTCATCATCACCGATTCGCAATTCCAGAAGGCCATCCCGCAGGACGCTCTGATCGAAAAACGCTCTCAAGACAAGCTGCTCCCGCTCCTCGCCGAAAGCCATGTCCCCGTCATGGGCGGCTTCATCGCCTGCAACGAAGCCGGCATCACCACCACATTAGGCCGCGGCGGCTCCGACTTCANNACGGCATCATGACCGCCGACCCGCGCGTCTGCCCCGATGCCCTGCGCGTCAAGGTCATCAGCTTCGAAGAAGCCGCCGAACTGGCCTACTTCGGCGCCAAGGTCCTGCACCCCGCCACCATCCTGCCCGCCGTCAAAAAGAATATTCCCGTCCTGGTGCTCAACAGCCGCAACGCCGCCTGCGAAGGCACGCGCATCATCTCGCTCCCGCCGCACTGCAAGAGCCCTTTCAAATCCATCGCCGTCAAAAAGAAGCTCAGCATCATCGACGTCGTCGCCGGCCGCATGTTGATGACACACGGCTATATGAAGGAAATCTTCACCGTCTTCGACAATCACAAGTGCCCCGTCGATATGGTCTCGACCTCCGAGGTCTCCGTCTCGCTCACCGTGGACTCCAACGAGAAGCTGCCCGCCATCGCCGCCGATCTCGGCAAGCTGGCCGATGTGAAATATGAAGGCAAGAAGGCGCTGATCTGCCTGGTGGGCGACGACATTCGCGGCCACAGCGGCATAGCCTCTCAGGTCTTCACCGCCATCCGCCACATCAATATCCGCATGATCTCCCAGGGCGNNCCGACGAAGCCGTCCGCTCGCTCCACGCGGCGTTTTTCCAGGACCCTGACCCGGAGATCTTCGACACCGAAGCCCGCAAAGCAAAATAGCCTGTCGTCCTGAATTGCAAAAGGTCACTCATCATGAGCAGCCCGACTTGCCACGTCGATGGACGACGGAAATGAACTGCCGCGAACTTGCTAACTCGCGATTTCCGCGAAGCGGAAGCTAACTTGCTGTTTTTGTAGATAAATTCTTTACCCAACAATTTTATTCATGAGCAGCGGAGCGCAGCGAGTCGAAGGACCTGCTTTTTCACGTGGTTTAGACCTCAAAGTCCAGACCTCGAGGCGCCCGCATCTCATACTTGCCACACCGGGAACGCCTGCCGATGATACAATGTATCTACAGGAGGAGATATGCAGGCTCAAGTGTTGAAATGGGGAAACAGCCTGGCTGTGAGGATTCCGAAGCCTGTTGCGGACGACGCTCGCTTGCAGTTAGGCGACTCTCTGGAGATCGCAGTAGCTGCCGATGGCGTTGTGCAGATCCACCGGGTAGGAGAGATCCCAACCCTGGCTCAATTGGTGGCCCAAATCACCCCGGAGAATCGCTACGCGGAGATTTCACTCGGGCCGGAGATCGGAAGGGAAGCCGTCGAATGGTGAGCCAGTACGTTCCTGATGCCGGCGACATTATCTTCCTGGACTTCGATCCCCAGGTTGGACGGGAACGGGCCAAGCGCAGGCCTGCTCTCGTCCTGACCGATCTCCGCTACAACCGGGCCAGCGGTTTGGCTGTGGTTTGTCCCTTGACCACCAAGGTCAAACCGTATCCCTTCACGTTGCCGATCACCGTTGGAGGCGTGGAAGGGGCCGTGCTTGTCGATCAATTGAAGAGCATGGATTGGGCGGGGCGCGGGGCGGAGTTTCATTCCAAAGCACCGGCAAAGATGATCGCCAAGGTGCGCCAATACATCGCGGTTCTGCTGCAAATTCCAATCAGGTAAGGTCGGGCGGTTTGTGGATTCCCAAGCCGCCATCCGCCACATCAACATCCGCATGATCTCCCAGGGCGCCAGCGAAATCAACATGAGCTTCATGATCGACGAAGACGACGCCGACGACGCGGTCCACTCGCTCCACGCCGCCTTCTTCAAGGACCCGGACCCTGCGATTTTCGACGTCGAAG
>PMGP01000125.1 GCA_003156235.1 Acidobacteriaceae bacterium | reverse complement strand
CTTTAGCCCCTGAGGAAATGTTGGACTGCAACAAAGACTTGATCAGAGGTTCCTTAGTACTACAGTTGTAGATCGTTTTTCCGGAGGGAGCAGGGGGCTTCAGTGTCTGCGTGTGAACCCCATTTTCGATTCGATTGACCACAATGTATTGTGCTTCATGAACTCGTTGAGCGCAATATGTGGCCATCCAAACTAGTTCTCACGCAGACACTTCAGCCCCCTGAAAAAAGGCCAAAATCTAACGGCCTTTAGGCCCGGAAAGCGGTGATCTGAAACAAATACAACTGTAGTTCTAGGCTCTCTTTCTGATCGACTCCAGCAAGGTGCTATCGATGCGTGTCTGCCAGCCGCGTCCTGTCGCTTTGAAGTGGTTGATCACTTCGGGGGACAAGCGTAAGGAGATCAGCGTCTTGGTAGGAGCCACTTGTGGGCCGCGCTGGCCTCTGCGAACCAGCTTTCCATGGCGAACCAAATCAGCCTGCGCAAGCCACGCGCGAGACGCCTCGGAATCGTTCGGGTCATACGGTCCATCCCCAGCCTCGTAGGGGATCAGGTCGCCTTCTTTATGAGCCAGCGCGCGCTCCCAATCGGTTTCAATTGGCGTCTTGTTCATATTGTTCGCGCTCCTCTCGCGATGCGGGCTCAAACGAAATCACGCGAACCTGCTCTCCGCGTTCGGTGTAGATCAAGGCTATAGAAGTTTGCCTGTTGGTGTAGAGTCGATTTCAGATTGCTTGTATAGTGCCGATGGGTCGCGAACCTNNAACCTGTAGCGCCGGCCTCCCGGCCGTCTGTTGCGTGGACCTCCTAGTCCACGCCGCACTCTACACCATCTGGAAAAATACTCTAAAAGCCTTCCATGAATAACAGCCACGGCAATGTCCATCCAGCGGCGTTCGCCCTGTCGGCTGCTCTCGTAAGTGCATTTCTCAGGGTTGTCGTAAACAAGATGAGCGTCTTTGAAGTCGAGTCCATGCTTCAACAGATTGGACCGCCTCTTGGTCTCATCCCAGATGAACATTATTTAAATGTAGCTACAATATAATGAAATTACAAGCAAAATCAGTAAGGGTGAGCTTTCCTGGCAATCGCCTCAGCTCTCTTGGGTCCAGAAGAGCGAAAGAATCTTCAGACAAGGGCGCCGGCGGAGGCGCAGGCATCGGGATGGGCACAGTGCTGCTGATCTTGCTGGTGTGCTATCTGATGGGGCTTTTCCGATAGGACGATTTAACTTCGGCCGGCAAAGTTACCTCAGAGCGCATGGTACCCTGGCGGCCGGGGCGGCTTCCAATCGGTCAAACTGCAAAGGCCCGATCGGGCTACCGTGTGCAGTCACTCCGTTAAAGACGCGACCGCCAGTATGAAATCTATCCTATTGCACGCTACGTTCTCTGAAACGGTCAAAATCGAACGTCTTTCGTCGTAATCGTAGGCATCGAGAATCTCCATGTTTATGGTTATACCCGTCACTTACTTGGTTATTGCGCCAACCTGGACCACCAGTTTTCCAAAGTTCTTTCCTTGAAGCAGTCCGATGAAGGCATCGGGAGCGCGTTCAAGCCCTTCCACTACATCCTCGCGAACCTTGATCTTCCCTGCGGTAAACCATTCCGACATCTGCTTTTGAAAATCGCCGAAGTGCGCTCCGTAATCGTCAAAGATGATGAATCCCTGAAGGCGTATGCGGCGCTTCAGGAAGGTGCCCATCACTTGTGCGGTGCGATCTCGTCCCACGGGCGCTTCGCTGTCGTTGTACTGTGCGATCAGCCCGCAGAGCGGAATGCGCGCGCGCGTGTTGAGCAGGGGAAGAACAGCCTCAAAGACTACTCCCCCTACGCTTTCAAAATAGACATCGATACCTTTGGGGCATGCTTTTGCGAGCAGGTTCCTCAACGCTGAATCTCGATGGTCAATGCAAGCGTCGAAGCCAAGTTCCTCGACGGCATATCTGCATTTCTTCTCGCCTCCAGCGATGCCCACCACATGACATCCTTTGAGTTTTGCGATCTGTCCGACGACAGATCCAACCGCGCCGGTGGCTGCTGCAACGACTACCGTTTCCCCTGCTTCAGGCTGACCAATCTCCAGCAATCCCATATAGGCTGTGAACCCTGGCATTCCGAGTACGCCGAGAGCATACGAAGGATGTTCCATCTGCGCGCCAAGGTTGAAGATCCCTTTTCCATCCGACACGGCGTACTCCTGCCAGCCATTCTGGCTCAGCACCCAATCGCCAACTGCAAAGTCGGGATGGTGCGAGATCTCGACCCGACTGACGGTCGATCCCACCATGACTTCACCGATCGATACCGGTGGCGCGTACGAGGGAGCATCGCTCATTCTGCCGCGCATGTAGGGATCGAGCGATAAGTAGATGGTCCGTAGAAGCATCTGCGCCTGAGCTGGGACGGGGAGGGTTTGTGTCTCGATCCTGAAGTTATCGGGAGTCGGCGCCCCAGTTGGCCGGGAGGCGAGAACGATTCGCCGATTTGCGGAATTGCTCATGCTTGATTCTCCATTTCTTTGTCCATTTCAATTTCCGAGAAATGATAGGGAAACTCTGATTAAGTCGATATTTTGAAGGGTACGGGCTTTAGCCCGTACATAAATCCAGCAAAATCAACGTGGGCTTTAGCCCCTGAGGGAATGCAAACTCAATTGAAGCACTTGATCAGAGGTTCCCTAGCTCTTCAGCGTCTTCAGATCCAGCACAAAGCGATACTTCACATCGCCCTTGATCACGCGCTCCCAAGCCTCTTCAATCTTGCCGAAGCTGGTCATCTCAATATCCGAGACAATGTTGTGCTCGCTGCAGAAATCGAGCATCTCCTGTGTTTCCTTGATGCCGCCGATATTCGATCCGGCGAAGCTCTTGCGTCCCTGGACGACAGAAAATGCGCTGATTGCAAGCGGGGTAGCGGGAAGTCCTACCGTGCAAAGCGTACCTCCCCTTTTCAGCAGGGCCAGATAAGGGGTGATGTCGTGTGCGGCAGAAACACAGTCGAGGATGAAGTCGAAGGTACCGGCGTGCGATGTGTGCCAGTTTGGCTCTTTCGTCAGAATCACTTCATCTGCTCCGAGCCTTTTGGCATCGGCGATCTTCGCGGAAGATCTCGTAAACTGTACGGTCTTCGCGCCGAAAGCATGGGAAAACTTCAAGGCCATATGGCCGAGTCCACCCAGGCCAATGACTCCTATCATTTTTCCGGGGCCTGCCTTCCAATGCTTCAGCGGAGAGTAGGTAGTTATTCCCGCACAAAGCAACGGCGCGACAGCTGCGGGATTCAGGTTGCGTGGCACGGTCAACACAAAAGCTTCATCCACCACGATATTCTCGCCGTAGCCGCCAAAGGTATACTTGCCGTCTTTTCCCTTGGCGTTGTAGGTCATGACGGTTTCGCCCTTGTCGCAGTATTGCTCTTCGCCTTCTTTGCAACTGGCACAGACGCGGCAGGAATCGACCATGCAACCGACTCCAGCCAGATCTCCGACCTTGAACTTGGTTACCTCAGCGCCGACTCGCTTGACGGTCCCGATGATCTCGTGTCCGGGAACCATCGGGTAATTTCCGTTGCCCCAGTCATTGTGGGCCTGATGAATATCCGAGTGACAGACACCGCAGAAGTCAATGGAGATTTGAACGTCCTTCGGACCCGGTTCTCTCTGCTCGTAATCGAATGGGGCGGGGACTGAGGTGGCGGACTGGACGGCAAAGCCATGCGTCTTGATCATGTACGGACTCTCCTGTTGTTCGTTGAGGTAAACAGTATCATTGCGACTCAATCACCAAGGTTATTTGCGAGGAGCGTGCGCATGATGTTCTCTATTGCTCTTCTCGAAGCATTCCTGAAGAGGTTATCCACTTCTCGCGGCGTGTTGGTGTTCCAGAGTTGCAAGTATGCCGATTGGGTGACGTACCGAATTGCTCAGCGTGTTGACGATACGAGATGGGAAACTTCACTCACCAAGTTCGCATCTGCCCGTTTTGAAAAGAGGAAATCCGAATGGCATACGAAAGTGTAAATCCATACGACGGCAAAACCGTCAAGACGTTTTCAGAGTTGACCAATGAGCAACTCGAAAAGAAGATCGCAACCGCAGCAGCCTGTTACGAGACATGGAAGAAGACCCCTTATTCCAAGCGTGCGGTGATCGTTGCCAGAGCCGGGGAGTTGATGCGGGCGAATGTGGATAAGTTTGCCAAGCTCGCCACTCTGGAGATGGGGAAGCTGATCAATGAAGCGCGCGGAGAAGTGAACTTCAGCGCAAACATTCTTGCCTATTACGCGAAGAATGCCGAGCGCTTTCTTGCGCCTGTGAAACTCGATCCAACGCATGGCGAAGCCCACATGGAGTCCAGCCCCATCGGCGTGATCTTCTGCATCGAGCCATGGAACTTTCCCTACTATCAGTTGGCCCGCGTTGCAGGCCCTCACCTGATGGCGGGCAATTCGCTGATGGTGAAGCACGCTAGTTGCGTGCCACAGTGCGCCATCGAATTTGAAAAGCTCTGGATCGACGCGGGAGCGCCAGAGGGACTTTATACCAATCTCCTCATCTCGCATGAGCAATCCGATCAGGTAATCGACGACGTGCGCATCAAGGGTGTCGCACTGACTGGGAGTCTGGCCGCGGGGCAAAGCGCTTCGGCGAGAGCAGGAAAGAACCTCAAGGTTTCCTCAATGGAGTTGGGCGGAAGCGATGCATTCATCGTGCTCGAAGACGCCGACCTTGAAAAGACGATTCCGTGGGCTGTTTGGGGCCGCATGTATAACGATGGCCAAACGTGTTGTGCAGCCAAGCGATTTATCGTTGTCGATGCAATTGCCGATCAATTTCTCGCAAAGTTCAAAGCGGCGTTGGAGGCTCTGAAGCCAGGCGATCCGATGGATGAGAAGACGACACAAGGCCCACTTTCAACCGAGGCCGCGTTGCTGCAACTCATCAAGCAGGTGGAGCACGCAATCGCCAGCGGTGCGAAGGTTGTGCTCGGCGGCAAGCGCCTCAAACGCGCAGGCTCCTTTATGGAGACGACCATCTTGACCGATGTCACACCGGAGAATCCAGCCTTTCGCGATGAGTTCTTTGGCCCCGTGGCCATGTTCTTCCGCGTCAAGGACGAGGCGGCAGCGATTGCACTGGCGAACGACTCTGACTTCGGTCTGGGCGGTTCGGTGTTTACCAAGGATGTCGAACGCGGAAAGCGCGTGGCTACTCAAGTGAATACCGGCATGATGTTTATCAACAATATGGACTGGGCCGACGCAGAGTTGCCGTTCGGCGGCATCAAGGACTCCGGTTATGGGCGCGAACTTGGCAATATGGGCATTCAAGCGTTCGTGAACAAGAAGTTGGTGCGCACGCACGAGATGGACGCCCCCCTGGTTTAGAAGAGCAAGATGGGGCCTTGGAAGATGGTTAGAGGGCGCGAAGTCCAGGTTTGAGTAAACCCAGACTTCGCGCCCTCTACCGTGCAATCAAAAATTACTTTGTGCCGTGCAACGCCTTCAGCAGTTTGAGCAGGTCGCTGGCTGCCGGAGCGGAGGAAGCTGGATTCTGTCCGGTGATCAGGTTTCCGTCTACCTGCACAAAGGGCGCCCAATCCGGTCCCTTCGCGTAGAGACCGCCAAGACGTTTCAATTCGTCTTCCACGAGGAATGGAACCACCTTGGTAAGGTGCACGGCCTCCTCCTCTGTGTCAGTGAAACCGGATACATGCTTTCCCTTCACCAGTGGTGCGCCGTCGGCTGCCGTAACGTCCTTCAGCGCTCCCGGAGCATGGCACACGAGAGCGACGGGTTTTCCCGCACGGTCCATCGCCTCAATCAACGCGATTGAATGTTTGTCGGTGGCCAGATCCCACAGCGGCCCATGTCCGCCCGGATAGAACACGGCATCAAACTCGCCGGCCGTCACGCTGGCCAGTTTCACCGTGTGGGCAAGCCCATCTTGCGCCGCCGCATCCTGCTTGAAGCGCCTGGTTGCATCGGTCTGCGCATTGGGAACATCGCTGCTGGGATCGAGGGGAGGTTGACCGCCTTGAGGTGAAGCCAGCGTAACGCTCACGCCCGCATCGACGAAAACATAATAGGGCGCGGCGAATTCCTCCAGCCAGAAGCCGGTCTTTTTGCCGGTATTGCCCAGTTCAGAGTGTGAAGTAAGTACCATCAGAATTTTCATTTTTCAGCTTTCTCATGAGTTGGTATTGGGTTAACTGAGTAGGTCAGCGCGATGTTTCCGAACGGGACGACGAGACTCGACGCCACAAATCGCCCCGCGGCAGTTGCACGTCGAAGATCCAGATCACTTGTGAGGATCGAGCTGTCTGCGAACGCTTCCCAAGACGATTGAGAGCGCTTTTGAGATGAATGAGTGGGTTCCGACGACGCGTCACGCCAACGCTCTGCTCGAACTTTGGTCGCTCGAATCTCAGG